>DASXQO010000001.1:0-1654 GCA_036507115.1 Candidatus Eiseniibacteriota bacterium
GGACAGAGGTCTCGCTCCCGTCCTCGACGCGAGCAGGTTGTAGCTGCCGGAGGTGTTGAGCTGGATCAAGTTGTTGATCACCTTGGGCTGGGTCGGGTTCCCCCATTTCACGTGCACGTCGTTCCGGAGGGAGAAGGTCACGAAACGCGACTCCGATCCCGAGAGCGCGATTCCGGAAACCCCTGTGAAGCGCGGCCGAAGGACTCCGCCGGCGTCCTGATAGTTCAGTTTCGGGTACGCGGGCTGGTAGGAGATCCCGACCGAGGGGGTCACGACGTGACGCAGCCCGCGCAGCGGCCCGAGGGAGGGCCGGAACGTCCCGAAGACTGCTGTGTTCGCGTTCAAGCCGCCGCGCCAGACGCCCGCGCGTTGGTTCCGGTTTCCGGCGGCGTCCTTGCTGTAGAAGATCTCCGAATAGCTCATGTTGGGGCTCACCTTGAGGAATCCGAGCAGCGTGCGGACATCGGCGAGCGTGACGTCGTGGCGCGCCGCGGTCAGCGTGGTCTTGACGTCCGACCGGAACGCCGTCGTGTCGACCGGAGCGCCGAGGCTGTCGAACACCACGGTCGTCTCCGGCCGCGCCTCGAAGAGGTGCCTCTGCTCGCTCAGGAACGTGGAGCGCAAGGTGACGTACGTCGAGGAAAGCCACGGGAGCCGAGCCGGCTCCTTGCCGCGGGGAAGATGGCCGAGGGGCCGCGCGGACAGGGAAAAGGTCACGGCCGGGAGCTGCTGCTGCACGCGCAGACCGCCGGGATCGGGGTCCAGGTCCTGGTTTCGGAGCAATCCGACGTTGAGCGACGCGCCGCTCCAGCGCTTGTCCAGCGAGAGATTCGAGCTCAGGTTGCGCTGCACGCGCAAGAGGACGGAACGGCCGATCGTTTGGTCTTTGCGATACTGGCTCGAATTGGTGAAGTTGCCCTGCCCTCGAAGCGTCAGATTCGTTCCCAGCGTCTGGAAGTGCCTTCCCAGGAGATCCCACCGGTTGTCGCCCAGGAGCGTGTGCTCGAAGGAGGAATTGATTTCGCCCGACCACTTGTACCGCTTCTGGTAGCGCGTCTGGGCGTGGGCGATCCACTTGGTATCCTGGTAGTAGTCCCCCCACCCGGTCGCGTCGAGATAATCGTTGATCGCCCAGTAGTACCCCACGTTCCGGATGAACTTGCCCCCCGCGCTCGAAGAGCCAAACTCCACTTGGGGAAGCTGGAAGCCGGAATGGCGGCCGGGCCGGATCGGAAAGACATAGAACGGAAGGGCGAGCACCGGGATGTGCTTGATGTAGAAGACGACGGGCTTGGCGATCACCTTGTCGCGGAGGAGGATCTTCATCTTGCTGCTGCCGAAGTGATAGTGCGGCTCGTCCAGCTCGCACGTCGTGTAGCTCCCGTCCCTCACGTCGAGGACGTCGTCGGAGACCTTCCGGATCTGCTCGCCGTAGTAGTAACCCTTCTCGTAGGTCGTCTTACCGGCGAAGATCGTGCCGCGCCGGATCGAAAGATCGTAGGTCATGGTGTTGCCGACGATCCGGTCCTTCCCGTCGTTCAAGACCGGGTTTCCTTCCGCGCGCATTCGCTCGGTCTTGGTGTTGAACGCCACCTGCTCCGCGTTCAGGCGCAGCTCCTTGTACGTCACCTCGGCCGAGCCGAGCACGAGGACC
>DASXQO010000002.1:0-25222 GCA_036507115.1 Candidatus Eiseniibacteriota bacterium
GGGGGGTCAGCTGCCGGTAATGGAACGGCGGATTTCGGTGAGCTTGATTATCTGGTAAGTGGTATCGGGAGAAGATGGGCCAGGAGGAATCGGAATGAACTTCATCTCGATCGTCTCGTTGTCGGGCACGATCGCGTGGCCTTCGCTCCCGATATATATTTGGAGCTGCTGGAAGGGATTCTGAATCGTTATCCAGCCCTCGGGGTCTCCCAGATCGATGATGCGGACAAGCGAGGATGCCAGGACTAGATCCACCGACGCGGTGCTTTGGGCGATGAATGCGATGTGCATCGCTTCGTCCGCCTTGTGATAGGTCACAAGCTGAGGGAACGGATCATTCTGGTCGATGAACGAACCCTCGTAATTATCATGGAACAGCGACTTGTATTGGACGCTGTCACGGTTCGTGTAGGCGAATCGAAGATTCAAGAGGACGTTCTCAGGTGCGGTCGGCTGGACATAAACCGGGGGCGGTATTACTACTCCCCCACCCTTATCAGGGCTGAAGATGCACCCAGACAGGAGGAGGCAAAGGGTTGCCCCAACGAGGTGTAACCATAATGCCTTACGCATGTTGCGCGGGGAGGGGATTTCTGGGCCGAGCAGGATGTTTGTTCCTCACTTGATGAGTGTCCAGAAGACAAGCTTACCTGAACTTGGCCCTTAATTCAACCCTGGCCATACTGTTGGGTTCCTGCTGGCGGGATTGGCTAGATACGGTAGAGCCGTCTCAAGTAGCCCCAGGTTCTGGAGCCCGACGCGTCGCGCTTGTCCACCCACGTCGTAACGTGCCACTGAGCGTCGGACCCTTGGAAGAAGGTGATGTCCGCGAGCCCCTTGAAAAGCGTATCCGAACCCGCCTGGGCGACAATGGGTCCCCGGACGATCAGGTGGTAGGCGTAGAACCGGGTCTGGGTACGTTGGTCCGAGGAGATCACCGGGGCTGCGTATTGGGAATCGAATGCCGTGAAATGGAAGGTCGCATCGGCCGCAAGTTTAGCGGCCACATCGGACTCCACCGCGCGATTCCAGTTTGCGTAAACGGGGTCCGGAAGGGCCTCGATCGAGTCGGCGGCATCGGGATGGAAGGTGAACGCGGTGTCGAGCATCGACGTATAGCACGTGATCCCATCGATCGCGGCGTACTGATCCACGATGTTCGTGACGACGTTGTCGGGATTATTGGGTGTCAGGCAGCCGGACCCCGGCCCCCCGCCCGGAAGAGGGTCCCGCGGCTCAAACAGCCCGCATCCGCCCAGGAGTAGCGCCGCGCAGCATGCGATCGACCGGAGCGTGCGCCCCACCTCAAAAGGACTTCTGAAAGGTGACACCCGCAAGCCAGTCATCTTGTTCGTAAACCGGATCCCCGGGCTTTCGCCGCTCGGAATGGGCACCAATGTGTTGTGCGGTGCCTTGAATGGAAGCGTTGCCGGGCAGAGATCGATCCACCGTGGCACCTACCGCAAGGTTCCAGCGATTGTCGATGTTCCGCAAGCCGCTCGCGGGAAAGCGGACCTTCGAATTTCCGAGGCTCTGAGTGACGAACACCAGAACTCCGGGCCCCGGTCTCACGTTCAGGGTCGCACCAAAACTCTGCTGATAGGTCTCGCTCCCCACCTGGTAGAGACGGCCACCTCCGCTGCTTGGTCGCGTGAACGACCCACTGTCGCGAAATAGGAAATTATGGACGACCTGAATCGACGCGAACGAAAACAAGGAATCGATGATCGTCGTGTCGATGCGTTTGATACGGCTAAGCACGTTCTTGGAGTCGGCGCGTTCGTCGTCATAGATCTGGTACACGGCGTTGAGCAGATAGAACTGGTAGACGTAAAAGCGCGGACTCAATCCCAACTTGAGCGCCGCGTCCATCTGGTAGGTGGTCTGCACGTTGTTATTGCCTGAGCGTGACGGATCGATCGCGACCGTGTGCGTACGGGTGGCTGAGAAGTGGACGAACGTGCTGCAGCGTTCCGAGACGACGTACACGCCGCCGACATTCACGTATCCGCGTAGATTGTCCTGGTCCAGGACCGCTTGCTGGTAGTGAGAGGAGAATAGCGATATCGAACCGAAGGCATCGAGCCCGAGGCGCGGCGAAACCCGGTATCCTCCGCCCACCTGAAGAAACCGGGAGATCGTCTTCCCGTTTCCGCTCTCCTGCCGCTCGTTTTTTCGATTGTCCAGGCTGAAGCTCGCGGAGGCACGAGCTCGGATCGATGGATTGTAGCTGAAGCTCGAGGAGACCGAGCGCGAATATACATAGCTCGTTCTGCTCGTGCGGAGCGCGTAGGTGCTCAGGATGCTCTCCAGCTTGCCGTCGAGCGTGAGAATACCTCCTCGCATTGGCAAGTACTCGGCGTGGGCGAGGCCCCCACGCTGGCGGACTTTGAGCTGCTCTTCCTTCCGGAGACTCTTGTCGTAATACCCTTGGCCGTTTCGAAGATCTCGGAGATTCACTGAAGCGACCAATCCCCGCGTCCCGGTGTAGGTCACCTTCGACTGGTAGGCCTCGTTGTCGTTCGGGCTTCGGAACGACAACGGCTCGGTTACCTCTATCTGATCGCCAGCGATAGTGCGCGCGAAATCGCGCAGATAGGTGGTGGACCTCTGGGACACGCGGGTCCCCGAAGCGCTCGAAGTCCAGAGGATCCAGGTCCTGGGTGCCCAGTCCGCCTGCCCACTGAAGCCGTCCTGGCGACCCGACATGAACGTGGAGTCCCGCTGGTCGTGGACGAAGATGGAATCGACACCGACCGAGTCTCCGGCGGCGTCGTATCGGGTGAGCAAGCGGAGCCTCTCCTGTCCCAAGGGTCGGATCGTCAGCCCGTGATCCTGTTGGAACTCGGTGGATAGGGACCCCAGGAGGTTCAGCGTTGTCAGGGGTTTCACTCTATACTGGGAGTTCACCTTGAGCCTGTTTTGTCTCTGAGTCGTCCTCGAGACGATGTCTCCGGACCCGACGTGGCCGAAGGTACCGCTGACGCCGAAAGTCCAGTTCTTCGCGGCGAGCAGATTGAGCGAGCCACCAAAGGCTCCGCTCTCGCCGCCAAGACCCTCGCTGTGGGCCAGATCGACAGAAGCGTAGTTCGCGGTAGCGCTGAAAGCCACTCGCGGCTTGCTGAGATTATAGTTGAGCGACTGGTTCCAAGTTCCACTCGATACGTTACGGTCGTAGCTCGTAACGTAGTAGATCGGCGTCCTCGGAGATTCCTCGAAGAGCGAGTCGGGATTGACGAACGAAGTCGAGTCGGGCTGCGCCTGTGCGGGGGGACCGGCGCCCGTGAACAAGACGATGAGAACGAACGTTGCGAGCCCCCGCCCCCTCACGCCCCTCCTCCCGGCCGCCCGAGGGCGAGCCACGCGCGCGCCAGCCCCACGAACTCTTCGATCGAGAGCGTCTCGCCCCGCCGCACGGGGTAAAGCCCCGCCTTCGCCAGCACCCCCCGTGCCTCTTCCGCGCTCATCCCCAGCCCCCGAGCGAGCGCGTTCGCGAGGGTCTTGCGGCGTGTGCCCATCGAAGCGCGCGCCATGCGTGACGCGGCTTCGCGCTCCTCGGCGGTCGTGCCCGGGTAGGGGCGCGGCGTGATCTCGAGCACCGTGGAATCGACTTCCGGGCGGGGAAAGAACGCGCCGGGCGAGACACGGAAGCAATTTTGGACTCCGGCGTTCAGGCCGACGAAAACGGTGATGGACCCGTACTCCTTGGAACCCGGCTTGGCGGTAAGGCGCTCCGCGAATTCGCGCTGCACCATGAGGAGCGCCCTTCCGACGCGCTCCTTCTGCCCGAGGATCCACTCGAGCGCGGGGGTCGTGATCGAGTACGGCAGATTCCCGACGACGGTCACCCGGCAGGCCTCGGGGAAAATCGTCTCGACGCGTAGATCGAGGACGTCCCCACGAACGACGCGCGCTCTCGGGAAAGGACGAAGCCCCCCTTCCATGTGTTCCGCCAGTCGGAAGTCCAATTCTACCGCGACGAAGGGCCTCCCCGAAGAGGCCAGGTCGATCGAGAGCCCCCCGAGGCCCGGACCGATTTCGAGGACCGGCTCGAGGGGATCCTCGATCCGCTCCGCGATCCGCCGCGCGACCCGGGGGTCGCACAAAAAATTCTGCCCCAGCCGTTTGCTCGGGCGGACCCCGAGCGCGCGGAGCGTCCCCGGGACCCCCGAGGAGGCCGACCCGGCGGCCCCGGGGGATGTACGTCCCGACCCGCCGCGCCTGGCCGCCCGCGCGCGGCCGCCGCGCCTAGATCCGGAAGAGCCGTCGCGAGGCGGCGTCGGTCGCGTCCTCGAGCGCTCTCGGCTCCACGCCAAGAGCCGCGGCGAGCTGGTCCCGCACGAGCGTGAGGTAGGCCGGCTCGTTTCGCTTCCCCCGGTGGGGCATGGGAGCGAGGTAGGGCGAATCGGTCTCGAGCACGATGTCATTCAGCTCCAGCTCGCGGAGAATGCCGGGCAAAGGGCTCTTCTTGAACGTGGAGGAGCCCCCGACCCCGATCTTGAACCCCATCGAAAGTACCCGCCGCGCGAGCTCGAGGTCCCCCGCGAAGCAGTGGAAACTGCCCCCCGCCGGGGGCGGGCCCTCTTCCTCCAGCACCTCCGCCACCCGCTCGGCCGCGTTTCGGTGATGGAGCACGAGCGGCTTTCCCGTCTCCCGCGAGATCGCGATGTGCCGGCGCAGGAAGCGCTCCTGGACATCGTGCCCCGCGTTCTCCTTCCAGTGGAAATCGAGCCCGGTTTCGCCGATCGCGACCACCTCGGGTTCGCGCGCGAGCAGGGCGATCTCCTCCATCTCGGCCTCGCGCCCCTGGCGCACGTCGCAGGGGTGCATGCCGACGGCCGCGCGCACGCCCGGGTGCGTTCGCGAAAGCTCGATCGCTCGGCGGCTGGACGCGGCATCCGTTCCCGCTTCGACCACCCACGAAACACCGGACGCCGCGGCCCGCGCGAGCACTTCCTCGCGGTCCGGGTCGAACTCGGGCCTTCCGAGGTGCGCGTGGCTGTCGATCATCGCTCGATTCGGGGGAACAGCGGCTTCGAAGCCCCGATGGCTTCCGACGCGGCCGCGAAGGGAAGGAGCGCGCCGGGCGCGGGAAGCCGAACGTCGGGAATTGCGGGCTTTAGCCTCAGGGTCTCCCAAACCTCGCGGGCCTTGGCGGGCATGACCGGATAGAGGAGGAGCGCCGCGTGCTGGAGGGCCGCGACGAGCGTCGAAAGGAGCGCGTCCAATTCGGCGCTCCGCGCGGGATCCTTGGCCAGATTCCATGGCGCCTTCTCTTCCACGAGCCGGTTCGCGCGCCGGATGACCGACCAGGCCGCCTCGATCCCCTTTTCGATCTCGTAACGCTCCATGGCGCCGGTGTAGTCGCGGATCGCGGAGACGATCACGTCCCCCAGGCCCTCGATCGGAGGCGCCGCGGCGACCCGGCCCTCGCGGTACCGGTGCACCATCGAAACCGTGCGGGTGAAGAGATTCCCCCAGTCGTTGGCGAGGTCCGCGTTGTACCGGTCGATGAACAGCTCCCACGTGAAATCGCCGTCCCGGGAAAGCGGAACTTCGCGCAAGAGGTAGTAGCGGAGCGCGTCGGCGCCATACCGGTCCGCGATCTCGAGCGGGTCGACGATGTTCCCGAGCGACTTCGAGAGCTTCTCACCCTGGAACTGCACCCACCCATGCCCGAGCACGGTCTTCGGGAGCGGAAGCTTCGCGCTCAGGAGCATCGCCGGCCAGATCACGCAGTGGAAGCGGGTGATGTCCTTGCCGATCACGTGGAGATCGGCAGGCCAGTATCGGGAATAATCCCCGTTCGGATCGGGGTAGCCCACTCCGGTGATGTAGTTGATGAGCGCATCGAACCAGACGTAGACGGTGTGCGCCGGGTCGTTGGGCAGCGGGATCCCCCAGGAGACCGACGCGCGCGAGACCGAGATGTCCTCGAGCCCGCTCTCCACGACGTTCACGATCTCGTTCCGGCGCGACTCCGGAATGATGAACTCGGGATTCGACCGTATGTGCGCGAGCAGCCGCGGCGCGTACGCCGAGAGGCGGAAGAAGTAATTCTCCTCGCTGACCCACTGAGGCACCGTCTTGTGGATCGGGCACTTTCCATCCACGAGGTCCTTTTCCGGGTAGAACCGCTCGCAGCCCACGCAGTAATACCCTTCGTACTTTCCCTTGTAGACGTCTCCCGCGTCGACGATCGCCCGGAACAGAGCCTGCACGCCTCGGACGTGGCGCGGCTCCGTGGTGCGGATGAAATCGTCGTAGGAGATGTCGAGCCGCTTCCACACGGCCTGGAACACCTCGGCCATCACGTCGCAGTACTCCTTGGGCTCCATCCCCTTCTCGCGCGCGGCCTTTTCGACGTTGATCGAATGCTCGTCGTTCCCCATGAGGAAATGCGTGTCGAATCCGGCCATGCGCTTGTACCGCGCGATGGTGTCCGCGGCGATTTTTTCGTAGGCGGTGCCCAGGTGGGGCAGGTTGTTGACGTAATCGATGGCGGTGGTGAGGTAGAACTTCGCCATCAGTTTTCCGAGAGGGGAAACTGGATCTTGTTTCCTTTGACGCTCTCGCCGTCGCCCGGTTTCGTGCCTCGGGCGCCGCAACGGGTCTTGTCGCAGCCGCGTCTCCGGTCGCGCGTGGGGCCCACGACCCGGGTGCCGGCGGGAAGCTCGGCGAGCGCGAGCGGAGTCTCGTGTCCCGACTCGTCCGTGAGCAGGAGCGTCCGCCGGAAGATGTCCACGCGCGAGACTTCCTGTTCGACGCCCGCGAGCACCAGCTTGCTCCCGATCTTCGGAAATTCCCGCGAAGCTTCTTTGTAGAAATCGAGCTCGTAGCGGAGGCAGCACTTCAAGCGGCCGCACGCGCCTGAGATCTTGGACGGGCTCGGCGAGAGGCCCTGATCCTTCGCCATCTTGAGCGTGATCGGCTCGAACTGTCGAAGCCAGGTCGCGCAGCAAAGCTCCCGGCCGCACGTCCCGACGCCTCCGATCCGTCCCGCCTCGTCGCGCACGCCGATCTGGCGCAGCTCGATCCGGGTGCGGAAAATCGACGCGAGATCCTTGACGAGATCGCGGAAGTCCACGCGCTTTTCCGCCGTGAAGAAGAAGGTGATCCGGTTCCCGTCGAACTGGTACTCCACGTCCACGAGCTTCATGTCCACGTCGCGGTGGACGATCCGCTCCTTCGCGGTGCCGAAGGCGCGCGTCTCCTTCGCGCGGTTCCGCTCGAAGACCTCGAGGTCCTCGGCCTGCGCGGGCCGCAGCAGCTCCCGGAGCTTCGCGGGCGCGTCCTCGCGCTTCACCCATTCGCTCGTGTGGTGGACCTTGCCGAGGTCGATCCCCCGGTCCGCCTGCACGAGGACCCAGTCTCCTTCCTGAACGGGAATCTCGCGCGGGTTCACGAAGTACTCCCGGCGGCGTCCCTTGAAGATGACTTCGATCAGCTCGTTCATATCGTGATTCCCTCGGAGGGGACTCCTCTCGAATCGGTCATGCCGGGCGCTTGGACATGCGGTACTGGGCCGACGCGACCGCGTACGGGATCGTGACGTTGGATTGGACTGCGGCCGCGATCTCCTCGAGCACGCGCACCCGCCGGGTCAACGACTCCACGGAGAGGTTCCCGGCGTCCGCCGCGATCCTCTTGCGAAGGTCCTCGTTGGCGAGGTCCGCCTTCTCCCCCAGCACGCTCGTTCGGAGCACGTCGCGGTAGTAGTGGAGGGCGAGCGAGACGGCCGCGTAAAACCTCGGCCGATCCCGGTCCATGCGGGCTTTCCGGAGCGGGCCGAGGACGGCGGTGTCTTTTGGATCCACGAAGAGATCGAGCGCCGCCGCCCGAAGCCTAGAGAATTCACCTTCGTCGAGGGGACCCTTGCCCGCGCCGTCCAGCGGCGTCTCGAAATGCTGGAGCGCCCTGCCGAGACTTCCATCAGCGGTGGCCGCCGCGAGCCTCGCGACCTTTCCGGAAATGCCCCGGGTCTCGAGCACGGACGCGATCCACTCGGTCGAAAGCGGGCGGAACCGAACGTGGAGGCAACGCGACTGGATTGTCGGAAGGAGCGCGCGCACCTGGCGGGCACACAGGATTAGGACCCGGTTCGGCTGCGGCTCTTCCAGGATTTTCAAGAAGGCGTGCGCGGCCGGAGACGTCATCGCCTCCGCGCGTTTCACGACCAGCACCTTGGCGCCACCTTCGCGGAGCGCGGTCATCGAAAGGAACTGCTTCGCGCGGGCGAGATCCTCGACCGTGAGAACTTCGGGCTTGGCGAAGGTCGGCAGGTAGAAAGGGTCGCTCGCGAATCGCGAGAAGATCGCCGCGCGGGCCTCGGAGCGCGCCTCCTCCGCCTGCCGCTCGGTCCTTCCCTCCGAGGAGAAGGTGGGGAGCGGGACCAAGAGCTGGAGGTCGGGATGCCGGAGCTCGAGTGCTAAGCCGCAGGATTCACACGTGTCGCAAGGGGCGCCGTCTTCGCGTCTTGCCTCGCACAAGAGAGCGCGCGCGAAGTACAGCGCCGCCCGCGTTTTTCCGACGCCGGAGGGGCCGTGGAAAAGGTAGGCGTGCCCGATGTGTCCTGAATCCAGCGCGGCGCGGAGAAGTGCTACGGCTTCGTCCTGGCCGCGGAGCGTTTCAGCAGCCATATGTCGATCTCAACGGAACCAGTCGAGGGGATTCAATGCCGTCTTCCCCTGCCGGATCTCGAAATGGAGGGCCGTCCCTATGGTGGAGCCGGTGTCCCCGACTCGCCCGATGATCTCTCCGGCGGTCACCTCCCTGCCGACCGCGACGAGGATCTCGGAGGCGTGGGCATAAAGCGTGTAAAAGCCCCCACCGTGGTTGAGTATAGCACACTTGCCGTAGCCGTCGAGCCAGCTCACGTAGTCCACCCTCGCCTTCGAGACCGCCGCGATGGGCGTCCCGAAGGAGGCCGCTATGTCGATACCGCTGTTATAGGTAGCGGTCCCGAACCGCGGATTCTTCCGATACCCGAACGGCCCGACGACCTTTCCCATGACGGGCCAGGGCAGCCGGCCGCGGTTCTTGGAGAAATCGCCGAACAAGGGGATCACTCCACCCGGTGCGCCCCGTTCGGCCGCGAGGCGCCGCTTCTCGAGTTCCCCGATCAGGGCCTGGATCCGTTTGCTCGCCCGCTCCAGCTCCGAGGCGGCCTGCTCGTTCGACTTTCGCTCGCCGCGGATCTGCACGAGGAGCTGACGCCGCTCCCCGGCGAGCTGTTTCTGGGCCCGGCGCTGCCGCTCCGTCTCCCGGCGGAGCCGGTCCAGCTCCCGCTGCCGTTCCTCGAGGCGGGCCTTGGTGTCCTGGACCTCGGCCCGGTGCGCCTGGGTGAGCAGCATCTGGTTCTTGTCCTCGCTCGCGATCTTTGCGAGGAAATAGGTGCGGTTCATGAGATCGGGAAACGTGCGCGCCGAGAGGAGGTACTCGATGTCGCGGCTTCTCCCGCGCTTGTAGATCTCGCGCAGGCGCCACGCGAGGCGACGCCGGTCCCCTTCGAGCCGGACCGCCGTGCGCGCCAGCTCCGAGGTCGCGTCTCCGAGGTCGGAGGAGACGATCTTCCGCCGCCGCTCGAGCGCCGCGAGGTACCGAATGGTGAGCGAGAGCTGCACTTCCTTCTCCTTCAGCTCGCCGAGCAGGTTTCGCTCGCGTCCCCGGAGCTGCTGGGACTTCGCGCGGCGCTCCTCGAGCTCCTTTCCGAGGGATTCCAACTCCTTCTTCTGGCTCTCGATCTCGGCCTGGGTCTCGTCCACGACGCGCCGGGTCGTGTCGGGGACCGCCGCGGCCCCCTGCGCGTGCGCCGGCCGCGCCGGCGGCAGGATCAGGTTCGGACCGGCGACTGCGAGGGAAAGGAAAAGCGTTGCCGCGCGCGCGCCTAGAGGAGCCATTTTCTCGGAAGCGTCGCGACCGCGATCCAGCTCCCGAGGAGCCCGAGCAGGCCGCCCACGGCCGCGAATCCGAGCAGGACCTCGGTCGAGGGCATCGGGAGATGGAAGAGTCCTTCCGCGAGCGAGTCGTGGATGGCGCGGGCCAGGAAGATGGTGATGATCGAAGAGATCGAGGCGAGCACGAATCCCTCGGCGAGGTACGGGGCTTCCGTGAACAGGAAGCCTCCTCCGAGGGAATGGATGAGATGGATCGAGTCGAGCCGGGCCTGGATCGCCAGCCGCGTCGTGGCTCCGACGACGAACAGCACCCCGATCAGAATGATGATGCCGAGCACCGCGCCGATCTGGTGCAGCGTACGTGTCACCTGCTCCGCGCGAAGGACCCACTCCCCGGCATAGCGCACGTCCTCGACGTTCGGAAGGGTTTCCGCCTGGCGCGCGATCGAGCGGACGCCTTCGGCCGTCCGGTGGTCCGGCTTGGGGCGGACGACGAAGGAGGCCGGCAGCGGGTTCCCGCTGACCGCCTGGAGCAGCGCCTCGTCCCCGACGTCGGCGCGGAACTGCTCCCACGCTTCGTCCTTGCTGACGAACCGGACGCTGTCCACGCCCGCCATGAGCCGCAACCGGCCGGCGAGCACGTCCACCTCCGCGCGCGAGAGCCCCTCGTTCAGGAAGATCGAGATCTCCTCCCGCGATTCGAGCTGCTGCGTGTAGTTGTCGACGCCCGTGAGCACCATCATGAAAAGGAGAAGGATCAACAAGATCGAGGACGTGGAGAGGATGCTCGCGAGACAGAGCGTCCGATGGCGGCTCAGCGTGCGCCAGAGCTCCGTGAGGATGTAGCGGAGGGGGCCCATTAGATGCCTCCGACCAGACCCGCCTTGGAGCCGCCGTCCGGGCCCGGCGCCGCGCCGGATTCAGGCCGTGCCTGGTCGGTGCGCACGACCCCCTGTTCCAGGCGGATCACGCGCCCGGGGTGGCGCTGGGTCCAGTCCTCCGCGTGCGTCGCGACCAGCACAAGGGTCTCGCGGTCGCGGTACTGGCGCATGAGCGAGAAGATCTGCGCGGCGGCCGTCGGGTCGAGATTCCCCGTGGGCTCGTCGGCGATGAGGATCCGAGGATGCCGGACCAGCGCACGCGCGAGCGCGACGCGTTGCTTCTCCCCCGCGGAGAGCTGGCCGGGGTAGAGCTCCTCCATGCCTCGGAGTCCCATCTCGTCGAGGAGCGGGGTCACCCTGCGCTGGATTTCGTCCTTCTCCCAGACTCCGGAGATGCGGCAGGCGAGGGCGATGTTCTCGTAGGCGTTCCGATCGTTCAGAAGCCGGAATTCCTGCCCGAGCATCCCGATGGCGCGGCGCATCCCGCGCTCGGTTTCCACGCGCCCGCGGCTCGGCCGCTCGGCCAGGGACACGAGGCGGAGCAGGGTGGATTTCCCGGCGCCGCTCGGCCCCGTGATGAACACCCACTCGCCCGGTTCGAAGGAGAGCGAGACGTCGCTCAGGGCGAGCCGGTCCCGGTAGTATTTCGTGACGTGGTCGAGCCGGATCAGGGCCATGCCCACCCCAATCGCCGTCCGCCGGTGCGGGAGGCGAGATCGATCGCGACGCGGGCGGCCTTGACGAGCCCGGATGGATCGGGCGAGCGGGATCCGCCCTTCCAGGCGCGGTCGAACGCGGTGCCGTGATCGACGGAGCTTCGGAGGAAGGGCAGCCCCAGCGTGACGTTGGCGGCGCCGCCGATCCCTTCCATCTTGGCGGGGATCAGTCCCTGGTCGTGGTACATCGCCACCGTGACCCCGAACTCCTCGCCTCTCCCGCTGCGGGCGAAGAAGGTATCGGCCGGGAACGGGCCCTCGGCGCGGATGCCCTCGGCGCGCGCGCGCTCCATCGCGGGGCGGATCACGCGCTTCTCCTCGTCTCCGAAGAGTCCGTCTTCCCCCGCGTGCGGATTGAGCGCCAGAACCGCGATGGGCTTCTTCGGTCCCCACCGGAAATTTCGCATGGCGGCGGCAGCGTATCGGATCGTGTTCGCGAGCGAATCGACTCCGAGCGATTCCGGGACCTGTCGCAACGCGAGATGCACCGTCGCGAGAAGGATCCGGAAGCGCCCGCCCACGAAGAGCATGCGGGTATCGGGCGCGCTACTCAGGGCGCCGAGGTATTCCGTGTGCCCCGGGTAGGGAATCCCGGCGAGATGGAGCGCCTTCTTGGATATGGGAGCGGTGACGATCGCGGTTGCCCTGCCGTCCAGGGCAAGCTTGGCCGCGACCTCGATCGCGCGCGCCGCGGCCCGCCCGGTCTCCTGGGAAGCCAGGCCCGGGTCGAAGCTGCCCCAGATTCCCGTGGTGGACATGATGAGCGGGATCCCCTGGGCGACGTCCATCTTGGGATCGAAGCGATCGGGCGGAATGGGCCGGAAGGAGAGCGGCACGCGAGCGCGGCGCGCGGCCCGGTCCATCACCTCGGGATCGCCGACCGCCGCGAGGCGCGCGTCACGGCGCAGAGACCGGAGCGCGAGGGTGCGCACGAGGATCTCCGGGCCGATGCCGGCGGGATCCCCCATCGTGAAGAGGAGCGTGTGCCGACGAGCCGCCATCCGCTCGGGGCCTCCTTGTCAGTTCTTGACTTCGATATTGACGTTCTTGCGGATACGGTCCAACCAGCGGTCGTACGCGTCCCGGAGCTTTTGGTTCCGCACGATCTCCTTGAGATCCTCCCGGATCTCCTCGAATCGGAATTCTCTCTCGGGGGTCCGTCCCCCGAGCTTGAACACATAGTAACCGGCTTCCCCCTTGAGCGGGACACTCACCTCTCCTTCGCCGAGCCCCGTCAGCGGCTCATGGAACGAAGGCGGAAGGCTGGTGACCGGGACCTCTCCGAGAACTCCGCCGGAGTCCTTGGTCGCGGTGTCCATCGAGTAGCGCTTTGCCATGGCGGCGAAATTCGCCCCCTTGAGAAGCGAGTCCCGCACCGCCACGGCGCGCTTCCGGGCCCGCTCCTCGTCGGCGGGGCTGATCTTGGCCTGGAGGAGCACGTGACGCGCGTGGATCTCCTCCCCGGTCGTGTCCGACTTGGCGGTCCGCTCGAGCACCTGGATCAGATGCCAGCCGTAGCGGCTCCGGACGGGCTGGCTCACCTCCATCGGCTTGAGCGCGAAAGCCACGTCTTCGAATTCCCCTACCATCTCCCCGCGCGCGAACGATCCGAGATCGCCGCCCCGCATGCCGGAAGGATCGTCCGAGTACTTCTTCGCGATGTCCTCGAAGGGCACCTTCTTGACCACGATCAGATTTCGCAGGCTGTCCGCGCGGACGCGGAGGCGCTTCACCTGGATGGAGTCGGGCTCGAATCCGATCACGATGGCCGAGAGCTTGAGCTGCTCCGCCTTCTTTCCGAGCGAATCGCGGCGCGACGCGAAGTACGCCTTCGCTTCCGCGTCGGTGACGGTGGTCTTGTTCTGCACCTCCCGCCCGACCAGCCGCATCACGAGAAGCTGCTTTTTCACATCGGGCTCGTACTTGCGCCGGAGCGCTTCCTCGGTCGTGTGCTCCTGCGCGAGCGCGCGCTGGAAGTTCTGCTCGGATCCCAGCCTCTGCCGCACGTTCTGGATCGCCTGCTTCACCGCCTGATCGAGATCGGCCTTCGGGATGGTGACGCCCTGCCGCTGCGCTTCGGCCAGGATCACCTGTTCATCGATGAGCTGGCGGAGCACGTCTTTCCTGAGCCTCGCGACCGAGACCGAATCGCCCGGGTCGACTCGCAGATTGGTCATCGCGACCCGGAGCTGCTCGTCCACGTCGGACTCGAGGATGACTTCCTTGTTGACGATCGCGGCGATCCGTTCGCTCGCGGACGGGTTGCGCGCCGCCGGCAGGACCACCGGGGCCAGCGCGATCAAAATCCAGATCCACCCTTTTATTCCACAGCGCCTCATCGGCGTTTCTCCTTCGTGTCGGAACTCATTCCAAGCCGGACCGCGTCCAGGCGCGCCTGCACCGTTCGGGCCGGCGTGGCCGCCCGCAACCGTTGCAACGTACCCAGTACCCATGCGTTCTCCGCGGCATCGCGCGCTTCCGCTCTCACGGTAACGGAGACCTCCTCGAAGGTCAGTCCGCGCGCGGGCTCCCGCCCGAGCGCCACGGCCAGCGCGTATCCCTGCGGCGTCCGGACCACGGGCGAAATCTGCCCCTCTTCCAGGGTCCGCACCGCAAGGGACACGGGATCCTGGTCCGCCTGGAAGGTCGGCACCTCGGCGTAGCTCCGAACCGGGAGGGACCCCGCCGTAGCGTCCCGCAGTTTCCGGAAGTTCCACGCGGCGAACACCGAATCGCGAAACCCCGCCCCGTTCCAGCCGTGCAGCGCCGTGCGTGCGGTGTCCTCGGAGGCAAACACGGCGACCAGCGCACGGCGCGCGGCCGGCCGGCGATACCGCTCCCGATGCGACTCGAAGTAGGCACGAATCGACGCCGAGTCCAGCGCCGGCACCGCCTGCGCCACCATCGCTCGCGTGGACGCCTCCTCACGAAGGAGGCGCAGCCTCCGGGCGATGGCAGGATCGCGGTCGATCCCACGCTCGCGCGCGTCCCGCGCGATCAGACGCGGGAGCATCGCGGCCGTGCAGACTGCCAGAAGCCGCTGCACATCCTCGATGTGCGCCTTTCCGGCCGGATCGCGGCGCAGGAGCTCCGGATCGGCGATGTCTCTGAATGTGATCGAGTCTCCGTCCGCGCGCGCGAGGATGCCGAGGCTGGGACGGACGCCCTGCTTGGACCTTCTGCCTTCGGCGTCCAGAGAGGCCAGAATCGAGTCGGCCTTCTCCGTAGCCACCGCGAAGATGACCGCGCTGCTTTCGTCGGGATTCAGCTCGAATCGGTATTTCTGGAGCAGGCGGATGTTGTAGTGCGTGTCGAGCTTCTTGGCCCTGTCGCGCAGCATCGTCTCGCGGATTGCCGCGTCATCGGGGTCTTCGATCGCCTCGATCTTGTAGATCTCGTGCGCCTGGTTGTTGGGATAGGGACCCAGCAGATCACCGAGCTTCGCCGTCTTGAAAGCGCTCCGGGATCCGGGGTTCAAGGACCCGACGCGGCGCCATCCCAGCTTCCCGCCTTTCGGGGCCGAAGGATGGACGCTGACGAGCGCCGCGAGGGAGTCGAAGTTCGCCCCCGCCTGCAGCGAGGAGAAGATTTTGAGAGTTGTGGGGGGATCGGCGACGGCCAGGATGTAGGCGAGCTTGGCGCGCCGGAAGAGGCCCCCCGCGCGCGCGGTGTCGATCTCCACCGCGGTCGGCTTGATTTCCGGAAGGAGGACGCGCTCGCGGATCACGGCGTATAGCGCCTCCGCGCTCGAGCGCTCGATGCGACGTTTCACGGTGGGATTGTTCAGGAATCCCGCCCGCTCGGCTTCCAGGGCGAGGAGCTCGCGATCGACGCACAGATCGAGGAGCTTCTTTCGCCAGAGCGCGGGCTTGCGTGTCCGAAGAGGATCGCGTTCCATCACGAGCGCCGCGCGCTGGATGTCCGCCTCCTCGACCCTGCGATCGGCGATGACCGCGATCGGACCCTCGGGCGACGTAGACTTCGCCCCTTCGGCCGGCCCGATGCCTAGGGTGAGGAACGCGAGGAGCGCGAGGAGCGCGAGGAGAATGGGTTTCCGTTTTTCCATTGGGCTTGTCGTTGTGTGGGTGGGCCTTCCCGCGCCGCACCTCTTCCCCATGAGTACCCCGAACTCCCGGTCGCGGTTCAACTTCCAGCGGCTGGAAGAGGCAGATCAGTGACGCTATCAGACCCCCCCAGCACCCGCAACAGATTTGTCGCGAGCGAGATCGGCTCGGCCGGCGTACGGACGCGAAAGGACCCGCTCCCACCCCCGACGAATTCGATCCGGGCGGGCGTGGACGCCACCAGGCGGAGGATCTGCTCCCGCTTCAACGGCTCGGCGAGGTCCACCTCGAGCCGATCCTTCCCCACACGGAGGCGCGCCGCGCCGGCGTCCCGGCCGATAAGCCGAAGGCGCTTCAGCTCGAAGAGGTGCTCGGCCTCCGGCGGCAGGGGTCCGAAGCGGTCCCGGAACTCGGCGCCGAGCTCCCGCAGCTCCTCCCATTCGGTGACCGCCGCCATCCGGCGGTAGGCATCCAGCTTCTCGTCCGGATCGGTGATGTACTCCTCCGGAATGAACGCCGGGAGATCGCTCGAAATCGAGGGCTCCGGCCTTCGCTCGGGAGCCTTGCCCTGAAGCTCCTGGACCACCTCGTCCACGAGTTTCGTATAGAGATCGAATCCGACGCTCACCATGAAGCCGTGCTGCTCGGGCCCGAGCAGGTTCCCCGCACCCCGGATCTCCAGATCCCGCATCGCGATCGCGAGCCCCGCGCCCAGATCCTCGTGCTCGGCGATCACGCGCAGCCTCTTTTCGGCCTCCTCGCTCAGCACGGTTCCCGCCGGCACCAGGAGATAGCAGAACGCCTGGTGGTGCGAGCGGCCGATCCTGCCGCGGAGCTGATAGATCTGTGCCAAGCCCAGGGCGTCCGCGCGATTCATGAGCATGGTGTTCACGGTCGGTATATCGAGCCCCGATTCGATGATGAGAGTCGTGACGAGCACATCGGTGCGCCGCTCGAGGAAATCCAGCATCACGCGTTCCAGCTCCATGTCCCGCATCTGTCCGTGCGCGACGCTGTAGCGGAGCTGCGGAACGATGCTCTGGAGGTAATGCGCGATCCGGTCGATGGACTCGACGCGATTGTGGACGAAGAAGGACTGACCGCCCCGGTCCGCCTCGCGCAGGAGCGCGTCCCGGATCACGTCCTTGTTCATCTCCACGATCTCGGTCTTGATCGGGTAGCGGCCGCGCGGAGGCGTGTTCATGACCGACATGTCCCGCGCCCCGAGCAGGCCCATGTGGAGCGTTCGGGGGATCGGTGTCGCGGTGAGCGTGAGCACGTCGACGTTCTCGACGAACGTCCGGATCCGCTCCTTCTGCGCCACGCCGAAGCGCTGCTCCTCGTCGATCACCGCGAGGCCGAGCTGCTTGAACTGGACGTCCTTCGAGAGGAGCCGGTGCGTGCCGATCACGATGTCCACCTCCCCGCCGCGGATCTTCTCGACGATCTGCTTCTGCTCGCGAGGCGACCGGAACCGGCTCAGCATCTCGATCCGGACGGGAAAGTCGGCGAAGCGCTCCGTGAAGGTGACCAGATGCTGCTGGGCGAGCACCGTCGTGGGAACGAGGACCGCGACCTGGGTCCCGTCCTGCACCGCCTTGAAGGCAGCACGGATCGCCACTTCGGTCTTGCCGTATCCCACATCGCCGCACACGAGCCGGTCCATCGCCCGCGGCGATTCCATGTCGCGCTTCACCTCCTCGACGGTGCGAAGCTGGTCCGGGGTTTCCTCGTACGGGAAGGAAGATTCGAGCTCGCGTTGCCACGGCGTGTCCGGAGGGAAGGCCCGCCCGCCCCGCGCCTTCCGCAAGGCGTAATTCCGGAGAAGCTCCTCGGCCATTTCTCTGATGGCGCGGCGGGCTTTCGCCTTGGTCCTCTGCCACGCGGTGCCGCCGAGGCGCGAGATGAGCGGGGTGCGCCCCTCCTCGGCCGAATAGCGCTGGACCATGCCGAGCTGATCGATCGGAACGAAGAGGCGGTCGCTCTGCGCGTAGTCGATCTGGATGCATTCGGTGTCCTGCCCGTCGAGCGTGATCCGCTTGAGGCCCCGGTAGACGCCGATTCCGTGATCCAGGTGGACCACGTACTGCCCGGGCTCGAGCGTCATGAGGTCGCGGATCGAGGCCCGGGAGGGGCCGTATCTGCGGCCGCGGCGGCGCCGGTACCGCGCGAAAATCTCGTGATCGGTGAAGACCGCGATCCGCGCCGGCGGGAGCACGAAGCCCGACGTGATCGAGCCCACGTCCACCGAGACCACGCCGTCCCCGAGGATTTCCTCGAGGCGCTCCGCCTGTCCGCGGTTGTCGCACACGATGACGCGCTCGTATCCCAGCTCCTCCAGCCGGCGAAGCTCTCCCCGCAGGAGGTCGAGCTTCCTTCCGAACGAGGGCTGCGGGCGCGCGTCGAAGGAGATCGCTTTGGCCCGATCGGAGGCCCCGATCGTGACCCGCGATTCCATGCGGCGGAAACGCTCGAAGCGCGAGCGCGAGTGTTCGGGGGCGTCGAACAGCTCCTCGCGCTCGGGCAGATGCGGCGCGCGCCGCCGGGCGTCGGGTTCGATCCGCTCCGCTTCGCGCTCCGCGGACTCCAGCTCGCGCGCGACCGCCTCGGGTTCATCGAGCCAGAGCGCGACACCCGGAGGGAGGTACTCGAGGATCGTTCCCAAGGGAATTCCCAGGTGCGGGGCCAGCCAATCCATCGCTTCGAAGTAGACGCCCTCGCGCACGAGTTCGCGGATGCGGTTCCCCTCGAGGTCCGAGGCGAGCTTGCCCCGAGCGAGCGGCCCAAGCCGCGCTTCCGGATCCTCCGCGAAGAGAATCTCCCGGGCGGGGGCGATGCGGGTGCGCGTGAGCGGAGCGATGGAGCGCTGGGTGGAGACGTCGAAGGTCCGAAGCGAAGCGACCTGATCGCCGTCGAACTCGATGCGGACGGGATGCGTCATCCCGGGCGCGAAGACGTCGAGGAGCCCGCCCCTGCGGCTCAGCTCCCCGACTTCCCCGACTTCGCCGACGTGACGATAGCCTCCCAGGACGAGCCGGTGCGCCAGGATCTCGGGCGCGATCTCGGTTCCGGGGGTGAGCGTCACCGCGCGGGAACGGATCGAATCGGGCAGAGGGACGAGCCGGTATAGGGAGACGGCGGGAATCACGGCAAGCGGCGGATCGGGATCGCCGAGGCGTAGCATCGCCGTCATCCGGTCGTCGCGAACCGGGCCGGTCGCGACCTGGGAGCTCCACGGCACGACGTCGTGCGGGGGCAGGTAGACGACGCGATCCTGGCCGAGGAGGAACTCGAGATCGTCCCGCCACGCCTCCGCGCGGTCCAGATCCGGGGCGATCACGGCGAAGGGCCGCCGGACGGAACGCGCTAGCGCGGCGAGGAAGAGGGCGCCCGCGCTCCCCGCGATGCCGCGGACGGGGATGGACCCGGCATCCGCGGCGGCGGGGTCGCCGGCATCCGCTCCGCCCGGTGCCGCGGAAACCCCGGCGGCGGCGGGCTCTCCCACCCGCGCGCGCAGCGCTTCGAAACCAGGATGCTGCTCGGCCGCTCGGAGGAGTTGCTCCGCGAGCGAGCCCTGGGTCTGGATCACGGCGCGAGAGTTCGGGCGCTGCCGAGGGCCAGCTCGGCGGCGAGGAAGATCGCGGCCCCGGTGAGAAACAGAAGCCAAAGCTCGCGGCCCTGGCGCGTGTCGCGCAGATGCGTCCTGAGGGACGCCGCGGTCAGAAAGGCCCGCGGCGGGTCCGCCAGACCTGCCCGCAGCGAGTCGAGCGATAGCGGCCTGAGATCGCTCTCGATGGGATCGGGGTTCACCGCCACCGTCGCCGCTCCCCGCGCGCCCGCCTCGAAGACATAGAAACCCGGCGTGGGCGCAGGGGCCTGCGCCACCGCGCGAAAGCCCGTTCCCTCCGAGACGATCGTGGCCTGCGAGCGGTAGGACTCGGGCCCGCGCACCACGACCGCGCCCGAGGGCGCCGCCTCGAGATGTGCCGCGGGCGGGCGCCCCACGAGAAGGCGGTCACGGGACTCCGCGGAAGGGGCCCTGGCGGTGTAGTCGACGAGGCCGCGAACGAGAGGCACGAACGCTCCGGAATAGGGCAGATCTCCCCAATCATCCGAGAGCGACCCGAGAAAGACCGCCACTTGCGGACCGGCGACGACTACCGGAAGGCCGCCGGTCGTGGCGACCACCGCTTCGGCTCTCGTGGAGGTGATCCGTCCGCGCGCGAGGGCGGTGAGCCTGGATTGGGTGAGGGGCGAGCCCACCGTGAGCGGCAGACCTTCGAGTACCGGATGCGCGGGCGAACGCGCGCGCATTTCGAACGTTTGCCCCTCGGCGGCGCGTTCCGTGCCTTCCAGAGCCAGGTCGATCATGCCGGGGAAGAGCTTCCGCCCGTAGTAGTCGGGATCCGCGTGGGGGCCGAGCCCGATGACGATCCCACCCCCTTCGCGGAGAAACGAGCGCAACCTCGCCTCCGCGTCGCCGGACAGAGACGCGATGTCCTCGAGGAGCACGACGTCCCACCGGCTCCGGTTGAGCCCGAGCAAGGACGCGGGGGTTCCGGTTTCGATGGCGTAGCCGCCCGAGCCGTCCTGCATCGGATCCAGCGCGAGCGCGGTGAAGCGGGACGCGGGCGCTCCCGCCCGCGATTCCACGATCCGGAGCACGCGAAGACGTCGCGGCGCGCCGAGCACCGCGTAGCGCCGGTCGTCGGCGGACAGGGCGTCCACATCCGACTCGACCACGACGGGAGCCTTGTCGGCGGGATTGCCGGCCAGAACGGACGCCGGTCCGCTCGAAGCCGCGGAGGCGGCCGCGCGCCCAGCGCCGCCGGTCAGGCCGGTGGCGGAGCCGGCCCGCCAGTCGATCGGCAAGGAGGCCCAACGCGATTCCTCGGCCTGGAGGGAAACATCTCCCCCTCCGATCAGCGCGTCCCCGCGGCGGGCACGCACCACGACCCTCTCGCTCGGCGCGTCGGCGTGATTCGTCAGGCGCGCGCGCATCTCGAGACCTTTTCCTTGCGGTCCGGGTCTGAGCTCCGGATCGAGATCCTCGATGGCGTGATTCGAAACGCGCGAAGAGACGACCGGCAGAAGATAGATCCGCGCTCCGGAGCGCGAAATGGAGGCTACCTTTTCCCGAGCCTCGCGTGTGAAGTCGCTCGCCTGGAAATCCCCAACGATGTAGAGCTCGCGCGAGCGGAGGGCGCTTCGGCCGAGGAACCGGCGCGCCCGTTCGAGCGCCAAGTCCATCCGTCCTGGAAACCAGGTCGCGCCGATCGCTCGCACCGTTCGCTCGAGCCGCACGCGGTCGCCCGAACGGTTCGCGAGGGGCGCGTCCGGTCCCGTCGTCGTCGTGACCGCGACCTCGTCTCCCGCCCGCGCGGCGTCCACGACCAGGAGCCCGCGCTCGCGCGCGCCCTCGATCCTGGGGCGTGCCTGCTCGTCCATCGCTCCCATGCTCTCCGAATCGTCGAGGATCAGGGCCACCGCCGCGGCCGAGCGCATGGTCGCCCCCTTCGGCTCCACGGAGGGCCGGGCGAACGCGCAGACGAGCAGGATCATCGCGAGTGTGCGGAGGAGAAGGAGGAGCAGTTCGCGGAGCCGAATCCGTTTGATCTCGCGCGGCTCGAGCGCGCGCAGAAACATGACGGTCGGGAATCGGATTTCCGGAAGCCTGCGTTTGCTGAGGAAGTGGATCAGGATCGGGATCGCCGCCAGGGGTAGGGCCCAGAGGAACCCCGGATTGAGGAACGAAAACGAGGACATCAGGCCGGGATTCTCAGAGGAGCCGGGCGCGCTTGGAAAGGTACTCGAGGAGCGCGCGGTCATACGGCGTGTCGGTCGTGACGGAGACGTAGTCCGCCTGCTTCTCGATGCAGAATTCTCGAATTCGGTCCATCCAGCCCCGGACCCTGGAACGATAATCGCCCCGCAACTCCTGAGGACGCGTCGTGACGCGATCGCCGCTTTCCAGGTCGATATAGGTCGCTTCCCGCTCGAACTGGAATGTCAATTCTTGCGGGTCGAGTACGTGGAACACGAGGACCTCGTGTTTCCTGTGGCGGAAATGATGGATCGCTCCCGCGATGCGATCGACGTCGTCGAGCAGGTCGGAGAGGATGATGATCAGGCCGCGCTGCTTGACGCGTTCCGCGAGCGCGTGGAGTGATGAAGCGAAGTCGGTTCCGCCGGCGGCCTCGAGGCGTTCGAGAAGTACGAGGAGCTGGCGCAGGTGACTCGGCGTGGAGCGCGGCGGGATCAGCTCCCCGCGCCCGCTCGCGAAGGCGAACATGCCCACCGCGTCTTTCTGCCGGAGCATGAGGTACGCGAGCGAGGCCGCGAGCTGCCTCGCGTAGTCCAGCTTCGAGAGGCCGTGCGAGGAGTAGCTCATGGAGGCGCTCGTGTCGATGAGGAGCGTGGCGCGGAGGTTCGTCTCCTCCTCGTACTGCTTGAGGTACTTGCGGTCCGACTTCGCCAGCACCTTCCAGTCGAGATGCCGGAGGGGATCCCCGGGCATGTACTGGCGGTGCTCCGCGAACTCGACGCTGAACCCGTGGTAGGGGCTCTTGTGGAGCCCGGTGAGAAAACCGTCGACGACGAGTCGCGCCCGGAGATCGAGTCGGGCGAGTTTCGACACGAAGTGCGGGTCGAGGAGCCGCTGCGATGTTTGGGCCATGGCCGCGCCGGCTAGGAGCGCTTGCCGTCGACGCTGGGAGTGGTCTCGAGGAGCTTGCTGATGATATCGAGGCTCGAAATGCCGTCGGCTTCCGCGTTGAAGTTGGGAATGATTCGATGGCGAAGCACCGAGGGCGCGACCGCTTTCGCGTCTTCGACGCTCGGTGTCGGCCGCCCGTGGAGCGCCGCGCGCGCTTTCACGCCGAGAACGATGTACTGCGCGGCGCGCGGACCCGCGCCCCAGCTCACCCAGTCGCGGACGAAGGGGGCGCTGTCCGGTCCGGGCCGCGACGACCGAGCGAGGCGCACCGCGTAGCGCACCACGTGCTCGGCGACGGGAATCCGCCTGACGAGCCGCTGCAGGTCGAGGATCTGTTCCACGCCCAGCACCGTTTTGGGCTCCGCTTCGTAGGCGCTCGTCGTTGTCGCGACGATCCGCTCCTCTTCCTCGGCGCTCGGGTAGCCGACCGAGATGTGGAACATGAACCGGTCGAGTTGGGCTTCGGGGAGCGGATAGGTCCCTTCGAACTCGATCGGATTCTGGGTCGCCAGCACGAAGAACGGGAGGGCGAGCGGATAGGTCTCGCCTCCCGCCGTGACCCGATATTCCTGCATCGCCTGGAGCAGCGCGGCCTGGGTCTTGGGCGGGGTCCGGTTGATTTCATCGGCCAGGATCATGTTCGCGAAGATCGGCCCGTGGATGAACTTGAACGCACGCCGCCCGGTCACCGGGTCGTCCTCGAGGATCTCCGTTCCCGTGATATCGGAGGGCATGAGGTCCGGGGTGAACTGGATCCGGCTGAATCTAAGGTCGAGGATCTTGGAGAGCGTCGAAACGAGTAGCGTCTTGGCAAGCCCGGGCACGCCCACCAGGAGGCAGTGCCCGTTCGCGAAGAGGACGGTCAGGAGCTGCTCGACGACGGTATCCTGACCCACGATGACCTTGCGCAGCTCGGTGAGTATCGCGCCGCGCGCGTCTTTGAGATCCTCCAGAAGCTTGAGATCGTCCTTCGGGACGGCCTGCGTCATGATCTTGTCTCCGCGGTCGCCCCCGAGGGGGCATTCAGGAAATCAGCGGCGGTATGCGCCGCGTCTCCACCATGTGCATAAAGTGTGGCTTTGGCATCGGCAAGCGTTTTGCAAGTACCTGGACCTGTGGATCTTGCCCTGTTATCCACCGCATTCATCGAGTTATCCACAACGATCGGCTTTCTCCGGCGGGTTCGAGCTTACGGGCGGCCGTTCAGCGCGCGGATCAGCGGCGAGATCCGGTCGACGTTCGCGCGGCGTTTCACCGCGCGTCCGAGGTGAGCGACCGGAGCACGTTCACGAGGCGGTCGAGTTCCTCTTCGGAGTGGTAGTCGATGAATATCGAGCCGGTACCCCCGCGGCGGCGCGTGACGCGCACCCGCGTGCCTAAGGCTCTCATAAGATCGTCTTCGAGTCCCATTAGTTCCGCCGAGAAGGCTCGCTTGGGGCTCTTTCTTGGGCGCGCCTCGGTCCTGCCCGTGGCGAGACGCCGCACCCGCTCCTCCAGCTCGCGCACCGACCATCCGTGGGCGGCCGCTGATCTCGCGAGGTCGCTCTGGGCTTTCTCGCTCGATAGGGAGAGCAGAGCCCGGGCGTGCCCCGCACTGATGCTCCCGGCCTCCAAGAGACCCTGGACTTCGGCTGATAAGTTATTGAAACGAAGGATGTTGGAAACGGTCGATCGGTCCCTGCCTACCCGCTGCCCGATCTCGTCATGCGGAAGACCGTACTCCATTGCGAGTCTATAGTATGCGCGCGCCTCGTCCATCGGATTCAGATTCTCGCGCTGGACGTTCTCGATGAGGGCGATCAGCAGAGCCTCTCGATCGGTGAACTGCCGGACGATCGCGGGAATCGTCTCGAGCCCCACCTCACGTGCGGCGAGATACCGGCGCTCCCCGGCGACAATCTGAAACGCACCCCCCGAGGGCCGGACGAGAACCGGCTGGAGCACCCCCCGCTCGCGGATCGAGCTGGCCAGCTCGCGAATCGTCGCCGGGTCGAACTGGGTGCGCGGCTGAGCGGGATTGCGGATGATCTTGTCGAGCGCGACGTGCTGGATCTCACCCTGCCGGGGCTCGACCGTGCGCAGTTCGGGCGCGACGGCAACCTCTCGATTCACCGCCGCGGGAATGAGCGACGCAAGCCCCCGGCCCAATGCTTTCCTAGCCATGATTGAGTACCTCGCTCGCAAGGTTCATGTAGCTCGCCGACCCGGCGCAGCCGGGATCGTAGACGACGACTGGTTTGCCGAAACTCGGCGCCTCGCTCAGTCGAACGTTTCGTGGAATTACGGTCTGATAGACGCGCTCCGCGAAGTAGCGCCGGGTCTCGTCCATCACTTGTTGAGAGAGATTCAGGCGATTGTCGTACATCGTCAGGAGGACACCCTCGATCTGGAGCGCGGGGTTGAGGCCCTGCTGCACGAGCCGTATCGCGCCGAGCAGGTGACTCAAACCCTCGAGCGCGTAGTACTCGCACTGCACCGGAACGAGCACGGATCCCGCGGCCGTGAGCGCGTTTACCGTGAGGATGCCGAGCGACGGAGGGGCGTCGATGAAGATGAAGTCGTAGCGTTCAGCGAGGGGAAGTAGCGTGTCCTTGAGCCGGTACTCGCGCCTTGCCGCATCCACCAGCTCCACCTCCGCCCCCGCGAGCCGTTGTCCAGACGGGATGAGGCCAAGCCCCTCGATGCCCGAGTCCACCACGGCCTGCTCGGCCGGTAGCCCCCCGGTCAGGACTTCATAGATGCCGCGATTGGTGTTCTTGAGGTTTGGAAACCCGAGACCGCTCCCGGCGTTCCCTTGTGGATCGAGGTCGACGAGGAGGACTGTCTTCTTGTTCAGCGCCAGAGCGGCCGCGAGGTTCACCGCCGTCGTCGTCTTGCCCACCCCACCCTTCTGATTCGCGATCGCCACCGTCCTGGCCATCCACCCACTCTCCCCTGGTTATCCCACCGG
>DASXQO010000003.1:0-17998 GCA_036507115.1 Candidatus Eiseniibacteriota bacterium
TCAGAACACGATCGCGCTCAGCGAGAAGGACGCCGAGCAGGCCTTGAAGCTCATGGAGGCGCTCGAGGACAATGACGACGTCCAGCGGGTCTCGTCCAATCTCGACATCGCGGACGAAGTCCTCGCCCGCATCCAGGCCTAACGCGTCGCCACACGCGGCCGGATGTCCGTCCGCGGCCCCGCTCATCCTGGGAATCGATCCCGGAAGCCGGGTCACGGGCTACGGCTTCATCAGCCACGAGCGCGGCGTGCCCCGCTGCGAACGCTCCGGCGTGATCACGACGCGAAGACAGCTCTCCTTTCCCGACCGATTGCTGCAGATCCACGACACGCTCGAAGCGCTCCTCTCGGAGATGCGTCCCACCGAGGTCGCGGTCGAGAGCGCCTTCGTGCGGAAGAGCGCCACGGCCGCGCTCCAGATCGGCCACGTGCGCGGAGTCGTGATCGTAGCGGCGCGCAGGAGCGGTGCCACGGTCTTCGAGTACACGGCCCCCGAGGTGAAGATGGCGGTAGTCCGGAACGGGAGCGCCGGAAAAGGGCAGGTCGCGTTCATGGTCCGGAGGCTCCTGCCGGGGCTTGCGAAGCTCAGGGAAGACGAAGCGGACGCGCTCGCGGTCGCGCTCTGCCACATGCACCGCGGCACGCTCCGGGCGCTCGGCATCGCCGGCGCGGGCCCGGCCGCCGCTCCGGCGGCGGGATTCCTGCGCGCGGTCCGGGCCGCGAGGGCCGCGAGAGGGCGCGCGTGATCGCGGTTCTGCCCGGGGGAGATCGCCCATGATCGCGGCGGTGCGCGGCCCGCTCATCGCCAAGATGCCGACCGCGGCGCTCGTGCAGGTCGGAGGAGTCACGCTGCGGCTTCAGATCTCGGTCTCCTGCTTCGAGACCTTGCCCGCGGCGGGACGCGAGGTCCATCTTCTGACCTACCTCCACGTTCGCGAGGACGTGCTCCAGCTCTTTGGGTTCACCGACGAGGCGGAGCGGAGCCTCTTCGAGAACCTGATCTCGGTCTCGGGGATCGGGCCCAGGCTCGCCACCGGAATCCTGAGCGGCGCCACGGCGGGCCGGCTCCGGGAGGGCATCGAAGCCGGCGACGTCGATTTCCTCGTGAGCCTTCCCGGAGTAGGGAAGAAGCTCGCCCAGCGGCTCCTCGTCGAGTTGCGCGAGAAATTCGCGCCCGGGGCCCAGGCGAAGCTGCCCGTCTCCGCGGGGACCCCGGGCGCGCTCACCGTCGGCATGGGCGGAGACGCCGCGGCCGCGCTGGTCTCGCTGGGCTTCACGCGCCCGCAGGCCCAGAGCGCCGTCCAGGAGGCGTTACAGGAGCTCGGTGCTAAGGCCACCGTCGAGACGGTGATCCGGAGGGTCTTGCGCCAGGGGGCCCGCTGATGGGATGTTGGGGCGCTACGCGATGCCGGGACAGGGGGAGCGCGGGGGGAGGCGGATGAAAGAGCACGAACGGATCACCGATCCCGAACCGGCCGGGAACGAACGCGACCTGGACCGCACGCTGAGGCCGCGGTCGCTCGACGAGTTCGTCGGCCAGGAGTCGCTCCGCGAGCAGCTTCGCATCGCGGTCGAGGCCGCGCGCGGGCGCGGCGAGGGGCTGGACCATCTTCTCTTCCACGGTCCGCCGGGCCTGGGCAAGACCACGCTGGCCTCGATCCTCGCCCACGAGATGGGAGTCTCCATGGTCCAGACGTCGGGTCCTGTGCTCGAGCGCGCCGCGGACCTGGCGGGGCTCCTGACGAACCTCGAAGAGCGCGCGGTGCTCTTCATCGACGAGATCCATCGCATGAATCCGGTCGTCGAGGAGTACCTGTATCCCGCGATCGAGGATTTCCGGCTCGACATCATGATCGACCGCGGCCCGAGCGCCCGGTCGGTGCGAATCGATCTGAGGCGCTTCTCCCTCATCGGCGCGACCACGCGGACGGGACTCCTGAGCGCTCCGCTGCGCGGGCGCTTCGGGATGACGGCCCGGCTCGACTATTACTCGACCGCGGAGCTGGGTCGGATCATCGTGCGCTCGGCGAAGCTCCTCGGGGTTCCGATCGACGAGGGGGGAGCGCGCGAGCTTGCCTCGCGCTCGCGCGGGACCCCGCGCGTCGGCAATCGCCTCCTCCGCCGCGTGCGCGATTTCGCCGAGACGCGCGCCGAGGGCAAGATCACGGCGAAGGTGGCGCGCGACGCGCTCGCGCTGCTCGAGGTGGACGAGCGCGGGCTGGACGACATGGACCGGCGCATGCTCGAGGCGATCGTGGTCAAGTACTCCGGCGGTCCGGTCGGCCTTTCCACGATCGCCGTCGTCGTGGGGGAAGAGCCGGACACGCTGGAAGACGTCTACGAGCCGTATCTCATCCAGGAAGGATTCCTCAAGCGCACGGCTCGCGGCCGCGAGGCGACCGACCTCGCCTTCACGCATCTGGGCCTGGCCCCCCCCAAGCGCGCGACGGCCGCCGATCCGGAATCGCCGCAGAGCACCCTCTTCTAGTCGAGCGCGGCCGATCCCCTGACAGGAAATCCGCGATCCGTTGTAACACCTCGCGCTCCCGCCCGCTCAGAGAGGCGACGTGTACGGGGATTGATGCGGAGTGGCGGTGGGGCCGATTACCGGCGCGTCACGCTGAGGCGACCGCGGCGCCGCGGGGCAGGCGGACGCGGAAGGTCGTCCCGTCACTCTCCGACGAGGTGGCGGCGATGGAGCCGCCGTGGGACCGGGCGATCTGCTGGGCGATGAAGAGCCCGAGCCCGAGTCCGGGCCCGTGGATGCCGGATGGCTGTCTGCCCTTTCGGAATGCATCGAAAATGTGAGGCATCGCTTCCGGCGGAATGGGCTCGCCGCGATTGGCGATCTCGATGACGACCTCGGTCTCTCGGCCGTCGATCCGCAGCTCGATCGCCGATCGCGGCTCGCCGTGCTTGACCGCGTTGCCGAGGAGATTGGCGAACAACTGGTACAGCCGGTCGCGATCCCACATGCCGTTCAAATCGCCCCTCAGGTCCACGCGCACGGGCCGATCCGGATGCGCGAGCTCCATCTCATCGAGCACCTGCCTGCAGACCCCATGCATATCGACGCGTCTGGGATCAATCGGAATGCCGCCGCCCAGCCGGCTCCTGGTCAGATCGAGCAATTGATCGATCAGCCGGGCCGCCAGTTGCGCGCTGCGTGCGATTCTCCTCGCCACCTCGGTCTCCTTCTCACCGAGGCCTTCGCACTGGAGCAGGATGTTCGCGCCCAACAGAATCGTATTCAGCGGGTTGCGGAGGTCGTGACCGACGATTCCGATGAGCTGCTCGCGGAACTCACCCATCTCGCCGAGGCGCGACTTTTCCAGAGCGGCAGCGGCCTGATCCGCAAGGGCCGACAAAAGCCACTCCTCCTGCTCCACGCCGGTCGACGCTGCCCGCCGCATCACGACGAGAATCCCTTTGATCGCTCCGGCCACGACGAGCGGAACCCCGAGGAAGCGTTCGGGAGACACGTCAAGCAGCGTCGCGAGGCGCGGGACCAGTCCCTCGCTCAGGGGCTCGTGAAAACTCTGGGCCAACGCGGCGTCGATGCCGTGCGACGAGCGAATGGTCAGCGGGCCATCGCCGTTCGCGACCAGGAGGAGCGCCTTTTCCGCCGCGAGCAGGTCGGCGGCGCGGGTCACCGTCAGATGGAACACCTCGTCGAGGGTCGCCGCATAGGTAAGCGCGCGGCTCACCTCGGTGAGCTTCCGGATCTGTTGGAACCGGTGCTCTTCGGTTCGAATAGAGCTCTTCACCCGCGCGCCTTTCCGATGCGAAGTCCCCCGCCATCGATCTGCAGCTCGCGTGCCTGCAGGTCGTGGGCGGTGCCCCGCGCCTTCGCGATGCGGAGCGTGCGTCCCACGATCCCGTCGTGCGAGCGGATTTCGAGGAAGACGATGTTGTCCGTCATGTGGCTCAACCGGCCGTGACTCTCGTGGCTGGCCATGATGGGTGGGTCCGTCTCGAGCGTGAGCAAGCTGCTCACGCCCATGACCACAAAATGCTGGACCAGCGCATACAGGTAACCATGCATGCGCGTGGGATCGCCGGCGGCCGTGGCCAGGTCTCCGAGTGCGTCGATGACCACGCGGCGGATCCCGTTCCGGCGAAGCGCCCGGAAGATGCTGACGACGATCCGATCGATGGACAGCTCGACCGCCGAATAGTATTGCAGCTCCAATCGACTGCGGGCGTCCTTGTCGAGCTTCCCCGCCATCTGCTCCAGTTGGTACGCGAGCTGCGTGGGGTTCTCCTGGAAATTTACCAGCAGGCACGGCTCGCCCCGGCGGAGTCCCTCGAGGATGAACTGAATGGCCATCGTCGTCTTGCCCGAGCCGGTGGGACCGGCGAGGAGTGTGGCGGTCCCTGTCCAGAAGCCGCCCCCGAGCATGGGATCGAGCCCAGGCACGCCCGACGGAGTCCGGTTGACATCCCGCTTGTACGAGGCCGCCTCGACCGGGCTGACGAGGCGCGGGTATACCTGTAAACCTGCGTCCGTGATGTCGAAGGCGTGAAACCCTTGCTGGTAGGCGCTGCCGCGGAGCTTGAACACGCGGAGGTACCGCTCGTCTCGCGTCCCGAGGGAGTTTCTGGCCAGCTCGATGATCCCGTCCGACACCGCGAACTCGGGATACGTCGCAATGTCGTCGTGCCGGTACTCTCCTACGAGAAGGACGGTCGTGTTGTACGCCGCGAGGAGCCCCGCGACCTCGTGCAGCATCAGACGCATGTCCTGGGCCGACGTCGACAGGTCGTGGATCGCCTTAAAGGAGTCGATCACGATGATCTTGGGCGCCAACGTCTTGATCGCGTCCTTGAGCTTCGGAAGAAGTGCGCCGATCCCGTTTGCCGTCAGCTCGGTGCCGAATCCCTCGTACTGGACGGCGCTGCCCATCTTCTCCGAGTCGAAGAACCGGAAATGCTGGAGGTACCGGATCACCTTGTCGAGCGGCTCGGAGAGCGTCGTGAGGTAGAGGATCGGTCGCTTTCCGTTGTTGGCGTTGGCGAAGATGAATTCCTCGGCGAGCGTCGTCTTGCCCGATCCAGGCGCGCCCATGATGATGTTGATCGAGTTCTCGGGAATGCCGCCTCCGAGGATCTCGTCTAGCTCGCGGATGCCCGTCGGCAGGCGTCCGGCTGGTGGATTCCCGTCAGGAAACATGTTGGGCCCTCTTGATTCGCGCGCTTCGTGCTTCGAGGAGTTGCCGCACCGTGTCAACCAGGGTGTGCTCGGCGAGTGGTTTCAGGAGGAACGCATCGGCCCCCGCCTCTCGCGCCCGGTCTGCCGCCGACAGAATGCTGAAGACCAGCACCGCGATATCGCGCGTCTCCGGATCCGCCTTGAGCCGGCGGCAGAGCGTCAGCCCGTCCAACACGGGAACGAGGATCTCCGTGATGATGATCTCCGGAACGATCTTCCGGGCTTGCTCCAGGGCGCCGTCTCCGTCCTTCGCGAACCCGACGGAGTAGCCGGCCTGGTTCAGGAAGTGCGCCTCCAGCTCGCGGACGTGCGGATCGCGATCGACTACCAGAATGATTACTTTCCTCTCTCCTGCTGGCTCAAGGTCGTCCGCCATCGGCGGATATACTACGCGTGCGGAGGTAGTTGGCGCGATACTGAACATCGCGCGGCGGAGGTAAGTAAAAACACCCACGTAGAACTACCGACGAGGCCAGCGTCCGTGCTTCGGTCCGACCGCCTTACCACCAGCGATTTTCAATTCGAGCTTCCCAAGGACCGGATCGCGCAGCATCCCGCGCCTTCGCGGGATGCCTCGCGCTTGATGACGCTCGACCGCGCGACCGGCGCAATCGGGCACCACCGCTTCCACGAGCTGCCGGGACTCCTGAAGCCCGGGGACCTCCTAATCGCGAACGACACCCGCGTCCTGCCGGCGCGGCTCTTCGCGCGAGTGGGAGGACGCGAGGTTGGCCGGGAGCGCGCGGCCGCCGCGCGCGAGGTCGAGGTGCTGCTCCTGCGCGAGGAGCCCGCGGCCGGTCCCGAGCGCATCTGGTCCGCGCTCGCAAGACCCGCGAAGATCTTGAAGCCCGGCACGCTTCTTTCGTTCACCGACCCCGCCTACCGTGGAGATGTGCGCGGCTCGGGAGAGCGCGGCGTTCGTCACATCGCGTTCACCGCGGCGGGCCCGGCCGTCCCCGAATTCGAGGCGTGGCTCGCGCGCGTGGGGCACGTGCCGCTCCCGCCCTACATCGACCGGCCGGACGAGCCCGAGGACCGCGAGCGCTACCAGACGATCTTCGCGCGGGAGCCGGGCTCGGTCGCAGCACCCACCGCGGCGCTTCACTTCACGGAAGAGACGCTTGGCGCCCTCGGCGCCCGGGGGATCGAGGTGGCGTTCCTCACGCTCCATGTCGGGGCCGGCACCTTTCGGCCGGTCGCCGGGGAGCATCCCGAAGAGCACGCGCTGGATCCCGAGGCCTACCGCGTTCCCCCGGAAACGGCCGCGGCGCTGAAGCGGGTCCGCGCGCGCGGCGGGCGCGTGATCGCGGTGGGAACGACCTCTGTGCGCGCGCTCGAGTCGTGGGCCAAGGACGGAGAGCCCACCGAGGGAACCTGGCGGGACACGTCGCTTCTCATCCTCCCGCCCTTCGAATTCCGGGTCGTGACCGGCATGGTCACGAATTTCCACCTGCCGCGCTCCAGCCTTCTCATGCTGGTCTGCGCGCTGGCGGGCGTGGACCACGTGCTCCACGCCTACGCCGTGGCGGTGGCGGAGGGTTACCGCTTCTACTCGTACGGGGATGCGATGCTCGTGACCTAGTGGCTGATTTCGTTCTGCACGGTCTCTCGCATTTCGCTCAAGTTTCTGCCGGACCTGCCGATCAGAGCGGCGCCCTTCCCTCCCGGAGAATTCCTACCCAAATCCACCCGATCAAGCGACTTACGACGACCGCTCCGATCCCCGCGCGCGGCAGGCACGAGCGTTGCCTTTTGCGTGTGTGATGAGGCGCTCGCCGCCCGGCGGAACACCGGGGCGGCGCGACGCGCCAGGGGATGTCGAGGGGAGGACGATCTTAGGAGGCCGCCCATGTCGCGCATCAAGCAACGACGCAGGCAGTCGGTGAAGAGCCGTCGGGAATCGGCAGCGCCCCGCGACGCGCGGATCATGGAAGAGATCAAGAACCGCCGCTATCTGGCGTTCGTCCGCGCCATCGTGAACGGCTTCGCCGCTCGCGCGGCGCGGTAGAGGGCTCTCCCATGACGCGCCTCCTGACTCCCGAAGAGATCGAAGCCCTCCTCGCGAGCGGCCCATGCGTTGCGGTTCCCGCCGAACGGATCCGCCTCGGGGACTTCGTGGAAATCCAGCTCGAGGGAACGACGGTCGCCTACGGCCATCTCGTCTCGGATCACGGGCGTCTTTGCGTCCGCGTCACGGCGCGCGCGAAGGGAGCCCCGATCAAGGAGTGGAAGCCATGAACGCCGGCTTTGTGTACGCCGTCGCGGCGGTCGCCGCCGCGGCCACGCTCTACGGCGCGATCCGGTTCTTCGGGCGCCGCGCGCCTAGCGCGGACCCGCAATCGGACGAATCGCGCCTCGAAGTCTTGAGCCGCACGCAGATCGGATTGGGCGGCTCGCTCGTACTCGTTCGATTCGAGGGGCGGCGGATCCTGCTCGGCGTGACTCGCGGCCAGTGGGTAGCGCTCGCCGATCTGGGTCGCGCGGCGCCGCGCCAGCAGCAAGAGTCCCTCGCTTCGATCGACGCGGAACTGAATCGAGCGCTCAACGCGGACCGGATGCGCAGGGGACGCAAGGCCTCGTGAATTCACGGCCCACCCGCGCCCCGGAAGCGGCCGGATGGAATCTAGGCGGTCGCGCGGCCAACGCCGCGGTTCTGGCCGCGTGCGAGGAAGCACCACGGAAGCCAATCCGAACGGAATCAGCGGCTTAACTCCACGGCACACCGATTGCACGATAGACCGATCATGCCACGTGAATCCGGAGAACTCAGGCTCATGACCAGCGAACGAGCGGGAACCGGCGTTGCCAAGCGCAGCGTCCGCGAGCGCGGAGTGAAAAACGCACGAGCGGGCGCCAAGGTAAAGCACGCGATCGCGCGCCGCCAGACTGCTCCGCCCGACTCGCGCCCACGCCGCAAGGTGCTGGCGGTCACGAGCGGGAAGGGCGGCGTCGGCAAGACGAACATCGTGACGAATCTCGCGATCGCTCTCGCGCGCCAGGGGTCCCGGGTCCTGATTCTGGACGGGGACTTGGGCCTCGCGAACGTGGATCTCCTGCTGGGTGTCGCGCCTCAGTACGACCTCCAGGACGCGATCCTCGGAGACAAGCGGATCGAGGACATCGTGCTCGAAGGGCCGGAGGGGATCCGTGTGGTGCCCGCGAGCAGCGGCGTCGAGGAGCTCGCGAATCTGGATGAGTACCGGACCGAGTGCCTGCTCCGCTCCCTCGCGAGCATTGAAGAGGACGTGGATCTCATCCTGATCGACGCGCCCTCGGGGATCGGCACGCACTCGATCGCGCTGTCCCAGGCCGCGGACGAGATCATCGTCGTTACCACGCCCGAGCCGACCTCCTTCTCGGATGCCTACGCCATGATCAAGGTGCTCTCCCAGCGCCCTCTCAAGTGCATCCCGGCGCTTCTCGTGAACCAGGCGAATTCGGAGAACGAGGCGCTCGAGGTTTCCCGCCGGGTGCAGTCGGTCGCGAAACGATTCTTGAACCTCGACATCGAATACTGGGGGTTCGTCCTGGCCGACGAGTCGGTTCCCAAGTCGGTCCTGCGTCAGGAGCCCTTCCTCTCGACCTATCCCTATTCGCCCGCTTCGAGCTGCATCGTGCGGCTCGCGCGCCGCATCCTGGGCCAGAGCCCCGACACGAAGAGTCCGGGCAAGGGTCCCTACCACCTCGTGACGTCGGATGAAGTTCCGGAGGGCGTCTAGCCATGGGCTCCTTGATCGCGACATGGACCGCCATCCTCGCGGTCGCGGTCACGATGATCGTGACCGCGCTCGACGCGGCGGCCGGCACGCGGTGGCCGCTCCTGGTACTCCGCGCGGGGATCGCGTGCGGAATCGTGGTTCTCGCCGGCCGGATCGCCGGCTTCGTTCTCATGCGCACGGCGCTGCGGCGTCATTACGAACAGCGGCGGATGGCCCAGCCCGGCCCGCGTCCGCGGTCGCACGGCTAGGGCGGGAGGCCCACCACCATGTCATCCAGCTCCTCCGTGCTGCATCGGCTGCAGGGCCACGCTCCGCGTTCCAAGAACCGGAAAGAGCGGAAGAAGGAAGTCGCGCTCAGCAAGTACGCGCCGCTCGTGAAATACGTCGTCGATCGGCTCGCGCTGCACCTCCCGAAGTCGGTGGAGCGCGACGACCTGATCTCGGCCGCCATCATCGGGCTCTTCGACGCCCTCGAGAAATACGACTCCTCGAAGGGAACCAAGTTCGAGACGTACGCCATCTGGAGGATCCGCGGCGCGATCCTGGACGAGCTGCGCTCGCTTGACTGGGCCTCGCGCTCGATACGCCGGAAGGCGCGGAACGTCGAGGAGGTCGCCCGGGACCTGGGCCAGCGGCTCGGGAGGGCGGCGACGGAAGAGGAAGTGGCGGACGCGCTCCACTTGAGTCCCACGGAGCTCTCGCGGCTCCTGGACGAGGTCCACGGAACGGCGCTCCTCTCGCTTTCGAAATCGGTTTCGGGGGACGAAGACCAGGACTTCATCCAACTCGAAGACATCGTCGATGACCCCACGCACAAGGACGCGCTCGAGATCATGGAGACCGAGGAATCGCGCGAGGTCCTGCTGGAGACCATCGACCATTTACCGGAGCAGCAGCGGCTCGTGGTCGCGCTCTACTACTACGAGGAGATGACGCTGAAGGAGATCGGGGAAGCGCTCCACATCTCGGAATCGCGCGTCTCCCAGATCCACACCCGCGCCGTGAAGACGCTCAAGGCGCGGCTCGGCCGGGTGCTCTAGGACCATGAAGATCGCGTCCCTGACCTCGATGGACCGGGTCCATCTGAAGCGGGTCACCGAGGGCATGGTCGCGCTGCCGACGCTTCCCCTGGTCGCTTCGAGGCTCCTCGAATCGATCGCCGATCCGGATTCCACAGCTTCCGAGGAGATCGGCGCGCTCATCGCCCTCGATCCCTCCCTCACCGCGCGCACGCTCAAGCTGGCGAACTCCGATTTCTACGGATTTCCCCGCAAGGTCGGGACGGTGGATCTGGCCGTCGTCGTCCTGGGACCCGACACGATCCGCGATCTGGTTCTCGGGGCCTCCGTGTTCCAGACGCTCGACCCGACCTGGAAGACGCTCACGGGCCTCTGGAGCCATTCGCTCGCATGCGGCGTCGCGTCGCGGGCACTGGCCGACCGGTGCTGTTACCGGCTCGAGGCGGAGGCGTTCGCGGCAGGCATGCTCCACGACATCGGCAAGGTCGCGCTTCGCCAGACCTATCCCGAGCGCTTCGAGGCCGCGATGGCGCTCGTCCGCGAGCAGGGGATTTCGATGGCGGAGGCGGAACGCGGCGTTCTGGGTTCGGACCACGCCGAGGTGGGCGGCTGGCTCGCGGAGCGCTGGGGATTACCCGGCGATCTAGTCGAAGCCATCGCCTGCCACCATCGGCCGGAGCAGGCGCGGCTCAATCCCGAGCTGACGTCGCTCGTTCACATCGCCGACTGGCTCGCCGGACGGACCGGAAATTCGTGGCCGCCCGAAGCGGAGACCGGGTCGGTATCGCAGTTCGCCTGGGAGTGCGTCGGGGCGGGCGAGAGCGAGGTCGAGCGCGAAGCGCTGCTCGAAGATCTCGTTCCGTTCATCCAACGCGCCGTTCGGCGGGAGCAGGAGCTCTTCCGCCACTTCCGCGACCCGCAGGAGGCAGGGACATGACGGTTGCAGCGGCAAAACACCGCGGACGCAGCTTCGAGATCCGCGTGCGGTTCGAACCGGGCCTGGGCGCCGCGCTCTACGCCTCGCTCAAGTCCGGAGAGGTGGCGCCGCTCACGGTGGCGCGGACGCTCGGGCGGGGCCGCACGTTGCTCCGCTACCACGGATTCACGTTGATGGCGCACGGCGCTCCCGAGTGGAAGCCGGGGGACACGTTTCCGGTATACGTCAAGCAGCTCGGTCCACCGCTCGTGCTTGCGCGGGTGGGGGATCGAGGTCAGGCAGGTCCGTCGGCCGTGACCACGGTCGATTCGGCGGTCGTGCCGGGGTTCGAAGAGCGGCCGAGCTGACTCAGGCCGCGTCGGGACGTTCAAGGAGGGGGACATGAAGCAGCGCAATGGAGCGGGGTCCAAGCGTCTCGTCGAGGCCACCCACCGTTTCATCCGTTCCGAGCAGAAACTTCTCGAAGTTCTGTTCAGCCGCCGCATCCTGCGTAAGGCGGACTGCGAGCACTTCGCGAAGGATCTGGATCTCTCCGCCTCGAAGAAACGCTCCTCCGATGTGTTCGGGAGCGCGATCGCGATCAACAAGAAGCTCATGGGCGTCCTCGCGGGCTCGAAGTCGGGCGCGCGCGCGGTCAAGTCCTCCGCGATCGACGTGCTCTACGAGATGAGCCGCGTCGTGCAGACGATCGAGGAGCCCTCCGAGGCGCTCCGCCAGATGCTCATCCGGATGCGCGAGGCGATTCCGTTCGAGAACGCCACCCTCTTCGTGACCGAGCGCGCCACCGGAAAGCTCGAACCGGTCGCGACGGTGGGGGAGCCGATCGACCTCATCGGGCACGTGAGATTCGAGCGCGGCAGGGGTTTCTCCTCCTGGGTCGCGCAGCAGCGGAAGCCCGTTCTCCTGAACGATCTTCACCGGGAGGGGGGAACCGGCGCTCCGTCCGTGCGCTCCTTCCTTTCGGTCCCCATCGTGCTCCAGGGAGAGTCGATGGGCGTCATCAACCTGAGCCACTCGCGTCCCGAGGCGTTCGACGAGGAGAGCCAGAAGCTGCTCTCGCTCATGGGGCATCAGATCGCGGGCGTGGTGAATCGTGTCATCCTGCGCCGCGAGATGGAGCGGCTCCAGACGACCGACGACCTGACGACGCTCTACAACAAGCGCCACTTCGACAAGAGCCTCGAGGCGGAGATCGAGAAGGCGAAGCGGTACGGACACAAGCTCTCGGTCATGGTGCTGGACATCGACAATTTCAAGGCGCTGAGCGACCGGCACGGCCAGCCCGTCGGTAACGAGGTGCTTTCCGATTTCGGGAAACTGTTGAAGAAGTTCGCCCGCGGCACGGATTGCGTGGCGCGCTATTCGGGCGAGGAGTTCATGATCCTGCTCCCGCACACGGATGCGCAGGAGGCCCGCTGCGCCGCGGACCGGCTCCGGACGATCGTGGAATCGCATTCGTTCCCGCGCCGGAAGAGGCTCACGGTGAGCGTCGGAATCGCCACCTTCCCCATCGACGCGAACGATTCCGTAGCGCTCCTCGTCCGGGCCGACCAGTCGCTCTATCAATCGCGGCACGTCGCCCCGAAGCCTCCGCCTTCGCCTTCGTTCGACGCGGAGCCGGTAATCAACTGAGACCGACGAAGATCAGCCTATGAGCAGGAAGCCACCGCATACCAAAGGACGGGATACGGCCTCGGCGACGGAGCCCGATCGGGAGAGTCCGGCCGCCAAGGCCGAACCCGAGCCGGCCGGAGTGCCGAGCGCTCCGTCGCGCGCCTCCGCGCTCACCGAGGAGCCGCGCCCGCAGCCCCGGATCCTCGTAGTCGACGACGAGCCCCACGTGGTCCAGATCTTCCAGGACCTCCTCGCCCAGAGGGGGTACGAGGTCGTATCCAGTACGAACGGCGACGACGCCATCGTGAAGGTGACGACGGGGAGCTTCGATCTCGTGCTGACCGACATCAATCTCCCGGGCGTGGACGGGCTCGAGGTGGTCCGCGCGGCCAAGGCTGCCGACAAGGACACCTGCGTTATCCTGATCACGGGATACGCCTCCACCACCACCGCCATCGACGCGCTCCGCCAGGGGGCCTACGACTACATCACGAAGCCGTTCGACCTCTGGGAGACCGCCAAGGCCATCGAACGCGGGCTCGAGAGCCGCTTCCTCGTCATCGAGAACCGGCGTCTCGTGGAGAGCCTCGAGGATGCGAACCGCGAGCTGCAGCACCACGAGCAGATCCTGAGCCGGATGGTGAAGGAAGCGACCAAGCGGATCACGACGCTCTACGAAGCGGGCAAGGAAATCAGCACGAGCCTCAGCCGCCAGGCCACGCTCGAGGTCATCGTGAACCAGGTCACGAAGCTCTCGGGCGCCACGGCGGGCCTCGTCTTCCTCTACGACACCGACGCCGGCGAATACGTCGCCGAGGCAGGGGTGGGGGTGCCCCAGGAAAACCTGAGGCACTATCGGTTCGGAATCGGCGTGGGGCTCCACGGCCAGGCGGTGCGGAACGCCTCCCCGGTCCGTTGCGCGAAGGTCCCGGAGACCGTCGGGGTCGAGGAATTTCTCTCGGAGCTCGAGGTTTCCTCGGCGCTTGTCGTTCCGCTCCTCACCAACGAGAACGTGCTCGGGACCATCACCGCGCTGAGGCGCGACGGGCGCTCGTTCACGCCCGACGATCAGGAGCTCCTGACCATGTTCGCGAGCCAGGCATCGATCGCGGTCACGAACGCGATCCTCTACGAGCGGACAAAGGAGCTGGACCGCATGAAGTCGGAGTTCGTCGCGGTCGTGTCCCACGAGGTCCGCACGCCGCTCACCTCGATCAAGGGCTCGCTCGAGCTTCTGGGAGACGAGCGGTTCCATGTCCTCCCGCCTCCGCAGAAGGAGCTGCTCAGCATCTGCCAGGCGAACACCGAGCGGCTGATCAGCCTGATCAACGACATCCTCGATTTCTCGAAGCTGGAGTCCTCCAAGCTCTCGCTCAACTTCGAGAGCGTCGAGGTCGGAAAGATCGTTCCCGAGGCCGTCGACCACATCCGGAATCTCGCCGCGATGAAGGGCATTTCGATTGACGTCCACATGGAGGGCTCGGCGGGTCTCATCGAGGCCGACCCGATGCGCATCGCCCAGGTGATCACGAATCTTCTCGGCAACGCGATCAAGTTCTCGCCCGAGAAGGGGAAGATCGAGGTCTGGGCGCGCGGGACGGAGGGAGAGGTCACGGTCGACGTGAAGGACTTCGGCAAGGGGATCTCCCAGCGCGACCTGAGCCGGCTCTTCCAGCGGTTCGCCCAGCTCGATTCGTCCACGACGAGGAAGGCGGGGGGCACCGGGCTCGGACTCGTGATCTCCAAGGGAATCGTGGAGCAGCACGGCGGAAGGATCTGGGTCGAGTCGGCCATGGGCAAGGGATCGACGTTCTCGTTTTCCCTGCCGCGCGCGCGGGTGACGAGCCTGTCGCCGGACGAGTTTCCGGAAGACGGCGCCCGCGATTTGATCGCTCCCGCATAGCAGCGGCTCAATCCAGTCGGGTGATCCGCCCGTCTCGAGTCAAAGCCGCGACAAAGGGAGCACGGTTACCAGCGATGAACTTCTTTATCGATGGAACGGCTGAGACCAGCAGGGAAGCCATTCCCGCTCCCGTCAAATCCTTCGAAATGAGAACAACAACTCCGACGTTCCAGCGTCTGACCGCTTCGTGCTCGTTCTTGCGATAGCGGATCCTGCGATCCTTTGTAACAACAAGCCATCCTTCGGTTCCTGCACGACGCAGCCATAACTCATCGGGCGTTCCCGGGCCAAAGAGCTCGTCATGAACATAGACGGTCGCGCCAGCCCTTCTTAAGGCCTCCGCTACAATTTTCTTTCCGAGGGAAGCGTCGAGAAATAGTGGGGGGAGCTCAGGCGGCTCGGAGCTCGAACTCGCAGCGGATCGCTTCTTCAATCTGAAGTGACGGACAATCGTAATCGTTTGCGAGAGATTCGATCGTCTCCCCGGCCTTGTAGCGTTCTGCGACAGCCGACGTAGGGACGCTTGTTCCCACAAGCACGGGCCGTCCGAACGAAACAAAAGGATCAATGACCACGCTCTTGGGTTCCTCGGATTCCGCCATACGCGTGAACAAATACAACCTTAGTGGAGCGCCGGAGGGGTCGCGTTCGATTCGACGCAAATGTGCCTCGAGAACCGCTCGTATTGCCAACTGGCCTTCGCTCGACACGTTGATGAGCTGGCCGAACTTCTCCACGAATAGATTGAGTCCATCCGTCTCGAAGGATTGATCCGCTAAGGGGTGCCGGGACGGAAACTGCTGCGTCACGTATCTCAGAGCCTTCCGGACGGCCGGGAGAGGCACCTTGTGCTGGCGTCTGATCGCTCCCAAGACATGAGCCTCCACCAAATTGATGAAGGAGAGTATCGGGGGATTGGATTCGGTCGGGATGATCACGGGCCTGAAATAGCCCGTACCACTGCGCGTCGGATAATGACGACCGAGAACCCAGGAGCGAAGTGTGGCTCGAGGCAGGCGCAGATAGTGCGCTGCTTCAGAAATCGTATATGCAGCTAGTTCTCGGGGATCGGATTTGGTTTCGAAAGCGACTCCTCCTTTACGCATCAGAGGGAGACTAACACATGCAAGAAATGGCTGCTATCCTGCCCCGCGTGAAGACCGTCCTCAGCGTCTTCGGGACCCGCCCCGAGGCCATCAAGATGGCCCCGATATTGAAAGCCCTGGCGCGCGAGAAGGGTCTCCGCTCGATCGTCTGCGTCACCGCCCAGCACCGCGAGATGCTCGACCAGGTGCTGGGCCTCTTCTCGATCGTCCCGGATCAGGATCTCGATCTGATGCGCGCAGGGCAGACGCTCGAGGAGATCACGACGCGCGCCCTCACCGAGCTCATCCCCTACTTCGCGCGCGTAAAACCCGACCTTCTGCTCGTGCAGGGGGACACCACGACCACCATGGCCGCTTCCCTCGCGGCCTTTTACGCGCGGATCCCGGTCGGGCACGTGGAGGCGGGGCTTCGCACGGGAGACCCGGACTATCCCTACCCCGAGGAAGTGAATCGCCGGATCACCTCGGTGCTCGCCCGCCACCATTTCGCGCCCACCGAGCGCGCGCGCCGGAACCTTCTGGCGGAGAACGTGGCCGAGGAATCCATCGTGGTGACCGGGAACACGGTCATCGACGCGCTGCTCGAGGTGGCCGCGATGAAACCCTCGCGCGCTCCCAAGCTTCCGCTCCGAGGCCGGCGGCTCATCCTGGTCACGGCGCACCGGCGGGAGAACTTCGGCGCCCCGCTGCTCGAGATCGCCGGGGCGATCCGCGATCTCGCCGAGCGGTACCCCGACGTGGATCTCGTCTACCCGGTGCATCGAAATCCGAACGTGGACCGTCCGGTGAGGAAGGAGCTCTCCAAGGTCCCCGGCGTCCACCTGATCGACCCCCTCGAGTACAAGGCGTTCGTGGATCTCATGGCCGCGTCCTACCTCCTCCTCACCGACTCGGGCGGGATCCAGGAAGAGGCCCCTTCGCTCGGGAAGCCGGTGCTGGTGCTCCGGGACGAGACCGAGCGCCCCGAGGCGGTCGAAGCGGGCACCGTCAAGCTCGTCGGACCGCATCGGCAAGCGATTGTCTCCGCGGCCGCCGAGTTGCTAGACTCCACGGAGGCGTACGCCGCCATGGGGCGCGCCATCAACCCCTACGGGGATGGGAAGGCAGCGAGGCGCATCGTGGACCACATTCGTGAGGTGCTCGGGCCTTGAACCGCATTCTGCTCGTTTCGGGCGTCGCGGCCGGCTTGGTTCTGTGCTGGCTCGCCTTCGACCCGCCCGCGCCCCGGGAGGCCGGGGCGAATCCCACCCTGCCGCCCCCTGCGGTGACGGGGGCTCCCGGGGAAAATCTCTGCTCCGACTGCCACACCGGGAACGCGGTCAACGACGGTGTAGGGTCGGTGCGGATCGACGGTGTGCCGGCGGCCTACACGCCGAGCCAGACCTACGTGCTCACGGCGGTGGTCCAGCGCTCGGGGCAGCTACGGTGGGGATTCGAGCTCACGGCGCTCAAGAATTCCGACAACACGAATGCCGGGGCTGTCGCGAGCACGTCCGCCTTTACCAGGACCCAGGCGTTCAGCGGCAGAACCTACATCAGCCACACGACGTTGAATCCGGGGCAGGATGGGACTTTTTCGGGGTCTCCCGCCGGATCGTGGACGTTCGACTGGACCGCGCCCGCTGCGGGGGCGGGAACGGTCGCGTTCTACGCGGCGGGAAACGCGGCGGATGGAACAGGCACCCAGCTGGGAGACTTCATCTATTCGACCACGGCCAGCTCGATGGAGGCTCCCTCGACCGCCGTGGACGCGACCACTTGGGGCAAGATCAAGATGCTCTACCGCTGAGCCGCGATCGGGGCGCCCGCACCGCGGCGGATCGGCGCCCGGGGGTTACTTCGACGCCGCGATCGGCCCGCCCGCACCGATGAACTTTCGCTCCACCCACCGAAGCTGATCCAGCCCGAACTCTGCGTCCTCGGCGGCCTCCTGGTCCTTCGGGTTTCTCAGGGTCTCCGCGAACGCCGCGCCGGCCTGCTCGAATTGACGCGTCCCCGTGGCATCCCCGAGGAGGTGCCGGGCGATTCCGGCGTATCCGTAATAGAGGATGACGCCGAAGTCCCCGTTCGGCTTGACGTAGGCCTCGGGCCTGGAATCGGCAGTCTCGGTTGCCGCGGCGGCATGCAGCGCCAGCCCGAACGCGGCCTCGAACCCGCACAGCGCCTCCACGAGATTCCCAAGGGAGAGGTGATGCATGCCGGCGGCCCAATGGGCCATGGCCTTGCGGTCGGGTGGTTTCCCAAGCTCCTGGCGCCAGACGACGCAATCGTAGGCCGCGCGGAGCCCCGCCTCGAAATGGCGGCGCTCGCGGCTCGCCTCGTCTCCGGGCCAGCATTCCGCCAGGTCGGCCGCGAGGTTGTAGGAGAGGCGGTTCGCGAAGTCGATGCATTCGCGCGCCTCCTCGGTGTCCGATCTCGCCCGCGCGAGCTCGGCTTCGCGGAGCCCCTCGGCGATCCCGGCGCGAGCGATCCGGATCACATCGTCGAA
>DASXQO010000004.1:0-4185 GCA_036507115.1 Candidatus Eiseniibacteriota bacterium
TACCGCCGCGAGCGCCCGACGCAAACGCGGCCCGTGCGGCCCGAGTTCCGCGACCTTCGCCGTTCTCGCGAGGGGCGGATCTGGAGAGGCCGCGACGAAATCCTGAGATTGCGGGAGCGCCGCGATCGTGTGGGCCCGCCCCCGGACCGCGGGTGGAGGCAGCGCGGCGAGAGGCGCCCGCCACGGGAGGGGCGTCCGCCCGACGAGCGCAGGAACCGGGAGCGCGAACGTCCCCGTCCGCCTGAGGATCGCGGCGAGAGCCGGCGCGAGCGCCCGCAGCCGCCCCATGAGCGCGGCGCCCGCGAGAGACCCGCACCGCCGCGGGAGGATCGCCCGGCGCCGCCGCGGGAGGATCGCGGCGACCGCGAAGAGCGGGATCGCGGCGGGAGAGACCGCGAGGACCGCGACCGAGGCAACCGCGACCATGGCGACCGCGGCGACCGTGGGAGGCAGGACCGCGGCGACCGGGAAAACGGGCGTCACGGACGCGGATAATCCGACTGACGCCGAGCGCCGGGCGTTGACCGGGGCGTAGGATCGCGGCTACACTCCTCAAGTGCGATTCGGTGCGCTCCGGTCCAGTCGGACGTCCCCGTTCCTCCTGGCGATCTCCCTAACGCTCCTGACCCAAACGGCTTCGGCCGTGCCCCCCGTTCCCGGGAAGCACGGATACGCGGGTCCGAAGGAAGGCTTTTCCACGGCCCGCCTGAGGCCTGACTTCGCGTTGCTGCCGGGACGTGGCGAGCGCATTACCGTCGAAACGCAAGCCACGTACAACGTCCTGGCACTCCGTGTAGCCTTCAGCGACACCCCCATCGAGTCCTCGGCGGCCTACTACGACCGCGTTCTCTTCTTCATGAACCAGTACTGGAATCAGGTCTCCGGCGGACAGGTCATCCTCCAGCCGACCCTCTGGGACTCGGTATTCACGCTGCCGCAGCCCATGAGTTATTACGGGGAAGATGCCCTGTTTCAAGAGAGGCTCGTGTTCATGGTGCGCGACCTCGTCGCGCTCGCGGATTCCACGGTCGACTTCCGTCCCTACCAGAGCATCGTGATCTTCCACGCGGGCCAGGGCCAGGAGGCCGACGCCCTGGACAACAGCCGCGATCAGATCTGGTCCGCCTTTATCACCCCGGAGGACTTCAAGGCGATCCTGCCGGACTCGACCGGGGCCATCGGCATCAAGACGAACGACGCGATCTCGCCGGGGAATTTCTACCGCGTGAGGGAAGTGGTGGAGCTTCCCGAATCCGAGAGCCAGGACGGCTACGTCTTCGGGATGACCGGCGTCACCTGTCACGAGTTCGGGCATCAGCTCGGGCTTCCGGATCTTTACGACACGACCCCCGAGAACGGCACCTCGCAGGGCCTGGGAGCTTGGGACATCATGGCGACGGGGGTATGGAACTTTAACGGTTTCGTGCCGTGCGAGCCCAGTGCGTGGAGCAAGTCCTTCCTCGGCTTTCTCGCACCGACCCGCGCCGCGACCGACCAGGCCGTCACGCTCTCGCAGGTCGAGCGCGCCGTGGGACTGGACCCGAGACTCCTCCTGATCCCGGTCACCCAGAGCGAATATTTTCTCTTGGAAAACAGGGAGCAGGACCTGAACCAGAACGGAGTCTTCGATTTCGAGGACGTGAACGCCGACAGTTCGTTCGATTTCTACACGGACAGCTACCTGGGGGCCGAGTTCGATTACTTCCTCCCCGACACCGGCGCCGGTTCGGGTCTCCTGGCCTACCACGTGGACGAATCCAAGCTCGCCTCCGGGCTCCTGTTCAACATCGTGAACGGCGACCGCGACCGGAAAGCGGTGGATCTGGTCGAGGCGGACGGGGTCCAGGATCTCGACGATCCACCCAGCGGGCTCAACTCGGGCAGTCCCGACGACGTGTTCCGCCTCGGCTGGAGGGATCGCTGGACGCCCGACACGACGCCCTCCACGGAGGCGTACGGCCGCATCCGGACGGGCATTTCCGTCACGAACATCAGCGCCGCCGACAGCCTCATGACGTTCGACCTCTCTTTCGACCGCCAGGAACCGGGTTGGCCACAGGTGATCGGGGGGCGCGCCCGGAACGGGGGGGTTCCGCCGCTCGCCGTCGATCTGAACGGCGACTCGAGGCCCGAGCTGATCGTTCCCGTCCAGCGCCTCAACAATTCCGGCGCGGTCTATATCCTGGGATCGGACGGAAACGATTTCCGGGACAGTGACTCGAATCCGGCGACGCGGAACCCGTTTCTCTCGACCCAGCTTGGGGTGAACACGAGCCCGTGCGTCGGCGACATCGACGGGGACGGAACCGTCGAGATCATTGTCCAGACGTTCGACGGGACGATCTATGCCGTGCACCCGGACAGCACCGAGGTGGTGGACGGGGACTCGAATCCCGCCACTTTCGGAGTCTTGATCGCGGGGGGGCCGGTAGCGGGCGGCGGTCAGCCGATTCTCGCGGACTTGAACGGCGACGGCGGGATGGAGATCATCCGGGGCCGCGCCGCCGACGCCTTCGGAGGCTCGTTCCTGACCGCCTTCCGCGACTCGGCAGGGACAATCACTTCGTACTCCGTGCCCATCGGCGGGGCGACCGCCACTCCCGCCGGAGCGGCCGACCTGGACGGGGACGGGCTCCCCGAGGTGATCGTGTCGAGCACCCGGCTGAGCTTCGGGGACAATGCGTTCAGCGGTCTTTCAATCGCGAACTGGGAAATCTTCACCGACCCGCTCCTTCCGACCGATCCCGATCAGTTTCTCGCGTACGTGATCCGCCCCGGCGGCCCCTTTTCGGCGCCCGTGCTCGCGGACTTGAACCGGGACGGGACCGTGGAGGTCGTGGTCGCCGACCGGCTGGGCTCCATCCATGCGTTTCATTTCTCCTTCGCGCCGCACATCCCGGGCGATCTTCCCTCGCAGTACATCAGGGCGACGGAGCTTCCCGGATGGCCCTCGTCCCCTCTCGTGCGCGGAGCGCTCTCGGAAGCTTCGATCGGGGATCTCGAGCACGACGGCTACCCGGAGGTCTTCCACACCGGCGGGGCGTGCAAGGTGGCCGCGGTTCACTACAGCGGGTCGTTCCGAAGCGGCTACCCCGTCGCGGCGCAGGACGTCCTGGCGCCGGCGGACTCGACCGGGTTCTGGCCCCCGATCCTCGCGGACGTGGACCGGGACGGGATCCTGGACGTGATCCCCATCCTTCCGGACGGGGCCCGCCCCGCCTTCCGCGCCGACGGGAGCCGGATCCCGGGCTTCGGCGAGCTGGGGAGCACGGGGCAGGGCTCGCCCCCGATGCTCCTCGACTTCGACAACGACGGATCGCTCGAGTGGATCGAGACTTTCGACCAGGTCCCTTCCGACCCCCGGGTCCAGATCGAGGTGCGATCCACGTCGATCCCCGCGAGCCCCGGGAGCGTCGCCTGGTCCCAGTACCGCTACGGTCCGACCCGCTCCGGACTGATCCCATCCGGACCGGCGGGACCTCCCCCCGGGACCTCGATCCTCTCGCAGGTGTATGCCTTTCCGAACCCGTCGCACGCCGGCGCCACCTTCATCCATTACCGGCTCAGCGGTCCGGCCCGCGCGGTGCGGCTCAAGATCGTCGATCCCCTAGGAAACGTGATCGCGGAGCCCGTCACGGGGCCCGCCAATCTGCTTGGATCGGCCGAGCACGCGATTCCGTGGAACCACTCCGCTAAGGCGAGCGGTGTCTATCTCTGCCGCGTCGAAGTCGAGTCGGACACCGGCGTCGAGGTCGTGTTCACCAAACTGGCCGTGGTCCGATGACTCCATTCGAGGAGAAACTCATGCATCGGTTCGTGCGTGTCTTCGCGTTCTCGCTCGCGCTCGTCGGGACGGCCCTGGTCCCGGGAAGCGCGCTCGCGGCCGCCGGCGAGGCCGGCTTCGCGTTCTTGAAACTGGGAGTCGGAGCGCGTCCCATGGGGATGGGGAGCGCCTACGTCGCGCTCGCGAGCGATCCGACCGCGGTCTACTGGAATCCCGCCGGCCTGGCCGGAGCCGAAGGCACCCAGGTGGCCGTGATGCACAACGAATGGATCCAGGACTTCCGCCAGGAATTCGCGGCGGTGTCGCGCTCGTTGGGCTCGGGGGCCTTCGGCGTCGGAGTTTCGGGCTTCTACACGTCCCAGTTCGAGAAGCGCGACGATGTCGGCAATCTCATCGGGCAT
>DASXQO010000005.1:0-10378 GCA_036507115.1 Candidatus Eiseniibacteriota bacterium
AGCTCGGCTTCGCGTAACGCCTCTGCAAGACGCACATTCTGGATTTCGAGCTCCGCTTGCCGGCGGCGGTTCTGCCCGCCGTCAATCGCTTCCTCTTCCTTCAAGCTGGATCCAACGAGAGGAGTTCGCATGGGTCCCCGCCTTTCCCCCGCGAGCGAGCGTCTCGCGGTTTCGTAGGTTGTTGACTGACGCGCCGCAACGTCGCGGTGGGACTCGCAAGGACGGAGCAATTCGTATGCCCCTACGGATCTCGGCAGGGAAATCGCTGGTTGATGCGATCGAACAGGCGATACGGTCGTGCTTGGCGTGCGCGACGACCCAAGATGGCTGGGGAATCGGAACGCAGGACGGTCGCGTTCAGACGTACCGAATGGCACAGGACGTTGTAAGCTTCTACACTTGACGCAGACGCTTCGTCCCACGGAGGGAGGTTCGAAGATGAAACGATATGCCGGATGGATCGCCGCGGCCGCGCTGGTGGCCGCCGCTTCGCTGAGCGCCCCATCGCCCGCGGGCGCCAAAGATGACACCACCAAAGATGACACCGCGAAGTACGGCGAGAGGCTGATCGAATCGAAAGAGGTGTTCCAGGAGCTCTTGTCGACGCCGGACCGTAACGTGCCCGAGGAACTTCTGGAAAACGCCAAGTGCATCGTCGTCATCCCCGACATGGTCAAGGGCGCTATCGGATTTGGCGCCCGCTGGGGGAAGGGCGTCATGAGTTGCCGCGACGGCCAGGGCGGCTGGAGTCCGCCCATCTTCGTGTCGCTCAAGGGGGGTAGCTGGGGTCTTCAAATCGGGGCGGAGAAGACCGACCTGGTCCTGTTCTTCATGACCGAACGGGGTGCCAAGTCCCTGGTCACGAGCAGCAAGTTCACGCTGGGCGGAAAGGTGAGCGTCGCTGCGGGGCCGCTGGGGCGCAGCGGAGAGGCTGCTACGGACCTCAAGCTGAACGCCGAGATCTACTCCTACGCCAAGTCGAAGGGCTTGTTCGCCGGGATCTCCCTGGAGGGAGCGCGCCTGGCTCCCGAGAAGAAGGCGAACGACGCGTACTACGGGGCGCCGGTCTCGTCTGCGGACATCCTGTTTCATCATAAAGCGCCGGTCGTCCGCGCGGAGGCCCGGGAGTTCGTCAGCGCGCTGCCGCGGGGGTAACCCCTGTGGTACACTCCCGCGTCTTCGTTCCCCCATTCCTCGGAATGGGTGCCAGTGCATGAGGGAGGTTGCGACATGCTGATCAGCGACAAGATGGTCGCGGCGATCAACAAGCAGATCGGAAACGAGTTCGGAGCCTTTCTTCAATACGTGGCGATCGCCGCGTACTTCGGCAACGATAGCCTTCCGGAGCTGAGCAAGCACTTCAACAAGCAGGCTATGGAAGAGCGCGAGCACGCGATGAAGTTCGTGAACTACGTCGTGGACGCGGGCGGCCTGCCCCAAATTCCCGGTATTCCGGCCCCCAAGTCCAACTTCTCGAGCGCCGAGGAGGCGATCAAGCTCTCGCTCGACTGGGAACTCACCGTCACCAAACAGATCAACGAGCTGGTCGATCTCGCGGGCAAGGAGAACGATCACACCTCGCACACCTTCTTGCAGTGGTTCGTGAACGAACAGCTCGAAGAGGTCTCCAGCATGGACATGCTGCTCAAGATGGTGCGCCGCGCGGGGGAAAACCTGCTCTTCGTGGAGGACTACCTGGCGCGCAAGGGGCTGAGGCCCGCGGCGCCCGCGGGGGGGTAGCCGCCAACGCGCGCCAAGAGGCGCGCCGCCGCCGCCGCATCCGCGCCACCCACAGAGAAACTCGAGGGGCCGATCCCGTTCGGGACCGGCCCCCTTTTTTCAGCAGCTTCGATGAAACCCGCGTGACCTCTAGTTCGTCGAAGACGCGGTGACTTCCTTTCCGTCCAGATCCTTGTAGGCGACGGCGCCCAGGTTGAGCTTCATGATCTGCGGTTCGATCTTGGAGCGGTCGCCGACCGCGATGACGAGCATCCGGTCCGGTACCAGATATTTCTTCGACACGGACTGGACGTCGGGGGCAGTGAACCCCGTGATCCGTCCGGGGAGCGTCTGGTAGTAGTCGGGCGGCAGATCGTAGAGGTACAGCGTCGCGATCGTTCCCGCCGTGCCGCCGGTCGTCTGGAACTGCGCCGGAAGGGTGCGGATCGTCGATTCCTTGGCCATCCGGAGCTCATCCTCCGTGACCGGCTTCTCGGTCATGATCCGCACTTCCTTGAGGATCTCGTCGATCGAGGCTCCCGTCACGTCGGCCCGGACGCTCGTGCCGATCAGGAACGGCCCCTGGCCGCGGTTTTCGGAAAGCGCCGAGAACGCGCCGTACGTGTATCCGTGCGTCTCGCGGAGATTCATGTTGATGCGGCTCGAGAAGAGTCCGCCCAGGATCGTGTTCGCGAGGTCGAACCGCTCGAAATCCGGATCCGAGCGCATGAGACCCAGCTGCACGACGCGAAGCGCCGTCTGGGGCATCCCCGGCTTGTCCACGAGGACGACGCGAGAGGAAATCATCGTGCCCATCGGCGGCCGCGGTGTTTCGGTCGGCGGCCCGGTCCAGGAGCCGAGCGCGTCGGTCGCGAGCTTCTTTGCTTCCGATTCGTTCAGGTCTCCCACCAGCACGAGCGCGGCGTTCTGCGGCGTGAAATACGCCTGATAGAACTTGAGCATGTCGTCCCGCGTGGCCTTCTTGAGTCCTTCCGCGGTTCCGAGCGAGATGTGTCCGTAGGGGTGGCTCGGCCCGTAGAGGCAATTCCACATGATGCGGCTCGCGGTCTGGTTCGGACTGTCGCGCTGCTGGAGCAGGGCGGTCACGCGCTCATCACGCACGCGCTCGATGTCCTTCTCGGGGAACGCCGGGTGCAGCGCCACATCCGAGAGGATCGACATCGTGGGTCCGATCGTCTGCTTCAGCGAACGGCATGCGATGGTGCTTCCGTCGACGCTCGAGCCCGTGTTCAGCGAGGCGCCCAGGCTGTGAAGCTCGTTCGCGATCGCGAGCGCGTCCCGCTTCTGGGTTCCCTCATCGAGCATGCTCGCCGTGTATCCGGAGAGACCCGGCAGGTCTTGTGGATCCTGGGCGCTGCCCGAGCGGAGCACCAAGGTGCTCGCGACGATCGGGAGGCGGTGGTTCTCGACCACCAGCACCGTGAGTCCGTTCGGCAGCCGGAACCGCTTGGCCATCGGCAGCTTCACGACGGGCGTCGGACCGGCGCCGGGTACGGTATTGCGCCAGGCCTCCTTCGATTCGGCCTTGGCTTCGGTCTTGGGAGGCGCGGTCGGCGTCGGCGGCGCGGGGGGCACGACCTTCGTGCCGGGCAATCCGTACACGACGACGCGGCGATCCTTCGCGAGCTGCTCGGCGGCGAATTTCTTCACGCCCTCGGTGGTGACCGAGGCGTAGCGGGCGAGGTCCTGGTTCAGGTAGCCCGGATCGCGCACGTGCTGGTTGTACATGTTCATGCGATCCGCGACGCCGCCGAAACCTCCGACCCGCTCGAGGCTCGAGACGATTCCGGAATAGGTCGAATTCTGCGATGCCGCGAGCTCTGCCGGGGTCGGGCCCTCCGCGGCGAACTTCTGGATCTCCGCGTCGATCGCCGCCTCGAGTTCCTCGGCGGTATGGCCGGGCTTGGCGGTCGCGACGATCTCGAGGATCGAGCCCAGGGTCAGCGATTGCATGGAGGCGTTCACGTCCTGGGCGATCTGCTTCTCATAGACGAGCGTCTTGTAGAGCCGGCTCGACTTGCCGCCAGCCAGGATGTCGGCCGCGATCCCGGCCTCCGCGTCGCCGGGCTTGAAAATGGGGGGTGTGATCCAGCCCAGGAACACACGCGGCAGCTCGACCTCGTCGGTGACCTTGGCGCGGCGCTCCTGCGTGATCGGAGGCGTGGTCGCCTCGATCGGCGGAACCGCGGCGCCCCGGGGAATCGACGCGAAGTATTTCGTGACGAGCGCCTTGGTCTTGGCCCTGTCGATGTCGCCGGCGATCACGAGGCTCGCGTTGTTCGGAACGTAATAGCTCTTGAAGAACTCGCGCACGTCATCGACCTTCGCGTTCTGGATGTCCTCGTGCGAGCCGATGACCGAGGCGTAGTAGGGATGGGTCTTCGGGAAGAGCTGGTGATACAACTCCTCTTCCACGAGCCCGTAGGGCGCGTTCTCGACACTCTGGCGGCGCTCGTTGCGCACCACGTCCTGCTGATTCGCAAAGGAGGCCGCGTCGAGGCGGTCGAGGAGGAAGCCCATCCGGTCGCTCTCCAGCCACAACGCGAGCTCGAGCTGGTTCGAAGGGACGTCTTCGAGATAGTTTGTGCGGTCGAAATCGGTGGATCCGTTCACGATCGACGAGCCCGCCGCTTCGAGATACTTGAAGTAGGAATCCTCGGGCACGTGCCCCGAGGACTGGAACATGAGATGCTCGAAGAGGTGCGCGAATCCGGTCTGGCCCGCTCGTTCGTTGGCGGGACCGGTGTGGTACCAGAGGTTCACCGCTACGAGTGGAAGCTGGTGATCCTCGTGGAGAATCACCTCGAGTCCGTTCGGGAGCGTGTACTTCTCAAACTGCAGCTTGACCTGGGGCGGTTTTGCGCCTTCCTTCGAGGCAGCGCGCGCCACGCCGCCCGTGAAAAGAAACGCGGAGCACGCGAGCACGAGGGCGACGCGCGCATACGCCGGGACCGCCCGCCTGCCGGGAAATGGGACTGCCTGTTTCATAGGTTTTCTCCTGTGGATGGCCTGGGGCCTGTGGGGAGCGCCAAATGGGAATACTTAGATCTGGCGGCAAATGTTCCGCCAAGACACCCTTCAAGTCAAGGCGAGTCGCGGCGTTCTGCCTCGCCCTCTGGGCTGTCGCCGTCGCGACCCCGGTCCACGCCGCCCCAAACCCGGTTTCGCTCGAAAACCAGCGCCCCGGGTCGCCTCAGTGGGAGCTCGTCAACCCCGCCTTGGCCCACGAGATCGAGGGATACGCCGAAACCGCGAGCGTCCAGCCCGGCGAGACGCTCCGGCTTCACGTCAACTCCGTATCTCCGCGGTTCTCGGTCGAGGTCTTCCGGATGGGCTGGTACGGCGGCGCGGGAGCCCGCCGGGTGCTCGAATTTCGAGCGATGCCGGGAGGCAAACGCGCCATCCCCAAGCCGCGCCCCGGAGACGGCCTCGTCGAGTGCGATTGGCCCGTCTCCTGCCGCGTTCCGGTCGGGCGGGACTGGCTGAGCGGCGTCTATCTCGTGCGGCTCACAGGCTCGCGCGACGGAAAGCAATCCTTCGTTCCGTTCATCGTGCGCGAGCCGGACACAGCAGGCGGGACCGCGGCACGGCGTGCCCCGATCCTGATTCCGATCGCCGTGAATACCTGGCAGGCGTACAACAACTGGGGAGGAAAGAGCCTCTATGACTTCAACAGCTTCGGCGGGCGCGCGATCCGAGTCTCGTTCGACCGGCCGTACGCCTCGAGCGTCGAGGCGGCCCGCGGCGCGGGCGCCGGGGAATTTCTCAGCGTGAGCCACGCGCCCCGTCCGGCGGGATGGGAATACCCCTTCGTGCGGTGGATCGAGAAGGAGGGCTACCACGTGGCTTACGCGACCAATCTCGACGTCCACCGGGACGCCTCGCTCTGCCTGGGGCGGAAGGCGGTGCTCCTCGTGGGTCACGACGAATACTGGAGCCGCCCCGTGCGCGATCACGTCGAACGCGCGAGGGATCGTGGCGTCCATCTGGGGATTTTCGCGGGGAACGTGTGCTACTGGCAGGTCCGCTACGAGTCTTCGACATCCGGCGCCCACGACCGGATCCTCTTCTGCGCCAAGGAGGCGGATCGGGATCCCGTCTTCAACACGGAACGCGACCAGGACCTCACCGTGCGTTTCCGGAATCTGCATCCGCCACGCCCAGAGGTCTCGCTCGTGGGGATGATGTTGAGCGCGGAGGACGTGGATGGGGACTTCACGCCGGCGCCGGAGGCGCTGAACCACTGGGTCTACGGCGGCACCGGGGTCGCCACGGGGAGGACGCGCTCGATTCCGGGCCTGCTCGGGTACGAAGTGGACCGCAGCTTCGCGAAGGACGCCTCCTACGCCCGCTGGTCGCCGCGACGGCTCACCGTGCTCGCGCGCGCGTGGGTGCAACCGCTGAAAGTGAACCGGCTGGCCACGGAGTCCACGATCTACACCGCGTCCTCGGGGGCCATCGTGTTCGCGGCCGGCACCATGCAGTGGTCCTGGGGGCTCGACGATTGGGGCGCACCGGGGCTTCGATCGCCGCGGCGCCATCCCGATATCGAGCGGATCACGAGGAACTTGCTTGGGAGGTTCCTCGGTACCGGGCGAAGGCCAGATCCACGATCTCCTGGATGAGATCTGCGTGCTCGCGGCCGGACTGCTTGGCCGCGAGCGAAAACTCCGCCGTGGAGTGGAGCCAGGGGTTGGGATTGACCTCGAGGGTGTAGAACCTCCGCTTCGGCGTGAGACGGATGTCGACCCGCGCGTAGTCGCGGATTTCGAGGGCCTGGCAGGCCTTCACGGCGGTCTCCTGGATTTCGGCGAGCAGCCCCTCGCCGATGTCGTCGGGGAAGCGGAGCTTGGTCTTGCGGTAGGCCGCGGTGCCGCGCTCCCACTTGACCTCGGTGCCCGCGATCCGGGGCGTCCCCTCCGGAAGGTCGTCCAGGTTCAGCTCGATGACCGGAAGCGCGACCGGAGGGTCGTTCCCGAGCACCGAGACGTAGAGCTCCCGCCCCTCGATGTATTCCTCGATCAGGACCGGAGCGTTCAGGTCGGCGTGGAGCGCGTCGATCCGCTCCATCAGCTCCTTGATCGATCCCGCGACCGCGCTGAAGGCGATCCCGATCGACCCGTCCTCGCGTTTGGGCTTCACGATGACCGGAAAGTGGACGTCGTCGGCCCACTGCAGGCGGCCCTGGTACACCGTCGCGAAATTCGGCGTGCGTATACCGTGGAACGCGAAGAGCCTCTTCGCGACCGCCTTGTCCTGAGCGAGGTGGAGCCCGGAGGGCCCCGATCCCGTGTAGGGGATGCCAAGTAAATCGAGGTAGGCGGCGATATTGATGTCCTTGGTGTCGTCCCCGCCGTAGGACTCGGTCAGGTTGAACATGAGATCCACTTCCGCCGACGCGAGCGCCTTCAGCGTCCTGGGGCGGCCGTCGAGGCAGAAATAGGTCGGCTGGTGCCCCTTCTTGGCCAGCACATCGAAGATTTCTTCCCGATCCGGCTTGTCCCGGCGGCGTTTTCGCTTGGGGACATCCCCAGGCGCCGGCTCGACCGCCGGCTCCTTGTCCTCAACGCATTCGTCGTAGAGTACGCCGATTCGCAGCGACGCTGTATCCAACAGGCACCCCTACACCTTGTGAAATTTTCCTCGCGACAGGTAGCTCGCCGCGAGCGCCGTCGTGTATGCGGTCAGATGGACCAGATACTCCTTCTCCTTGCCGCGGATGCCCCGGAATCCGCCCTTCCGGGTCGCGGCCGCGATCGAGTGGACAATCTCGCGCACCACCGAGCGGCTCACCCCGGTCCACGTCGCGATGGTGTTCGTGAGCGCGACCCGGTGCTCCTCGACGATCTCCCAGGCGGGGCGCGAGCTCCTGGGCGCCGCTCCGGACCGGAGGAAGATATCCTCCAGATGATGATCGAACGCCGCCTCGTACACGGCGCGGGCGCGAGCGGCGGACAGGTCGACATATTCTCCGACCGTCATCTTCATCTGGCCGGCTGTGATGTCGGGCCTGCCGCGCTTCACCAGCGGCTCCCGATTTCCGAACGCGCGCGCCAGCCGCTGCACGAGAAGGAGCTTTTTCATCGCCGGCCATCCGCGGTAGCGCCGCTGCCAGTTCATCTTCGGCGTGAGCCACACGGCGAACGTTTCGGCGAAGTCCTCGTCCGGATGTTTTTGCGCGTACCATCCCGGCAAGTGACGGACGTAGTCGCGGCTGAAGGGAACCGGCCGGTAGTCGTCGCTGTAGCGGCGGCGATAGGGGCCGAACGTATCACGCCACTCGGGCCGCTGGTAGAGCCGATACGCGTAGTTGAAGGCGTGCCCGGCTTCGTGCCGGAGATACATCATGATCTCGCGGTGGGTCTCGAGATCGTTTGTCTGCTTCTCGATTCGCGCGAGTGTTCTGTCCGCGAGGTAGAACGGAATCCCGATGACCGGCTGTCCCGAAGGACAGCCCCATTCGTCGGTGAGATAGTAGGTCGGCCGGAACCGCTCCAGCTTTCGGCGCAGCTCGCGCTCGAGTTGACGTATGAGGGGCTCGACCGGCGACCCCTCGAGCCGAAGGTCGAATTCTCTGATAGGCATCCTCAGAAGGTGACTTCGGCGCGTGGCGGCGGTTCGATTGCGCAACTTCATAGGGCGTAAAGAGTAACACCGAACCGAAGATTTGTGTTGCGATCCTACGTGTTTCGACCGATACTCTTTGCGCAGCAGTTGCCTGGCGGTAGATGCGTAGCTCACGGGTAGGAATTAGCGCCGCAGGGGAAGTTGCCTGCGGCTTTGTTGTATCTGGGCGATTCGTCGTCCGGAGGCCCGACCAAAGTGGCCGGGCCGGGCGCCCGAAACCAGGGCGTGGTGTAGGGGCGATGCCCCAGTTAGTAAAAGGAGTAGCAAGTGGCAAACGGAACGGTGAAGTGGTTCAACGAAGCGAAGGGTTTTGGTTTCATCCAGCAGGAGGGTGGCGAGGACGTATTCGTCCACTACTCCGCGATCCAGGGCGAGGGCTTCAAGACGCTTGCCGAAGGCGAGCGGTTGGAGTTCGACATCGTCCGTGGACCGAAGGGGCTTCAGGCCGCGAACGTCCGTAAGGCGTAAGCGGTTCGAACCAACTTCACCCGGCAGTACGGCGGGGCGGCTGTCCAACGGCCGCCCCGCTTGTTATTTTCTCCCGTGGATGAATCCGCCGCCTCTCTACGGCAGCCCCGAAATCTACGACGTCGCCTTCGGGTGGAACCTCGGGATGGAGATGGACTTCGTGGAGTCCTGCCTCCGGAAGCACGTGCCGGATCCCGTCCGGCGAATCCTGGAGCCCGCGTGCGGAACGGGCCGGATCCTGGCCGCGCTGGCCGAGCGCGGGTACGAAGTCGCGGGTTACGACAGGAGTCCCGAGATGGTGGCGTTCGCCTCGACGAGGCTGGGGCGCCTCGGGGGAAAGGTCATGCGCGGGGACATGGCGACCTTCCGGCCGCCCGGCCGCTACGACGCCGCGATCAACCTAGTCAACTCGATCGGCTATCTCCTCGAGGACGACGCGGTCCTATCCCACTTCGCGCGCGTGGGGGAGGCGCTCCGTCCGGGCGGCGTCTATCTCGTCCAGTTCAGCTACGGCGGCGAGCCGCCGGAGCAGGCCACCTTCGGTCCCTGGTCCAACGAGCGCGGCCCTCTCGAGACCACCCTCACCTGGCGCGTTGTCCGCGAGGACTCCGCCGCACGGCGGTCCTACCAGGAATGCCGCATCATCGCCCGGCGCGGCGAGGAACGCCGGGTCCTCGAGGAATCGCACGTGCTCCGCTACTGGACCCAGGAGGACTTCGACCGGATCGTGGAGGGGACGCTCTTCGAGCTGGCCGCGGTCTATTTCGATCGCTTCGAAGAGCGGCCGGTGGAAGCGCCGCGCACCGGAGCGGACGGCAATCTCTATCACGTGCTCCGCCGGCGCGACGCGACGGCGTGAGGCGCGTCCCGTACGGCGCAAGGTGCGCTAGCGCACCCCCGCGAACGTGTCGACCTCAATGCGGTGTCCTTGGTTCCAACTCGCCCCGGGGCGAGTTGCTGAGCTCGGAAACCATGACCCGGGACGGCATCGCTCGGGAGAATGATGTGGTGTCTCAACTTGCGGGTCTTCAACATGCCCCGGGGCATGTTCATCGAACATTCCGGTCTCCGGTTTTCGAGGCTCCATGACAAGGCTCCTGCAGGGGGATGCGGCCGCGCGCTTGATCGACAGCCTCCGGATAAACCCCGACAAGTACGAAGCATTCCTGCTGCCGATGTTCGCCATGCCGCGCCGATCCTCGCTCGATGCGAAGCTCCGGCGGCTGACATCGCGCATCCCGTGCCTCCTGCTCCGTCAGTCGTTCGACTCGCTTGGGACTGGCGCTGACCTGATCGAGGGTCTCGTGATGAAGGAGCTCACATGAAGGTCCGCAAGAGTGCTCGCATCGTCGTGCTCAATCCGGCCGGTGCGGTGTTGCTCGTGCGTTACCACGACCCGACGCCGGTCAATCCAAGCAAGCCCGAACTGCTCGCCTATTGGGTACCGCCGGGCGGCGGAGTCGACGAGGGCGAATCGTTCGAGCGGGCGGCCATCCGCGAACTCGAAGAGGAAACCGGTATCGAGCTTTCGGAAGTCGGTCCG
>DASXQO010000006.1:0-5889 GCA_036507115.1 Candidatus Eiseniibacteriota bacterium
GTCCGGCGTGCCCGGCTTCACACTCCGGTCCACGACCGGGCTCCTCGCCGGCTACACCGCCGGCGCGGCCAAATTCCGGATCCGTTACACGCACACGGTCTCGGGCTCGCCGGTCCTGGACAGCATCGATACCCCCGTCACACAGGACTTCTATCTGCATTCTCCGCTCACGCCCACCGCGACCGGTGCGGATTCGGCGCTCGTCCTCGGCGGTCTCTACAAGACGGCGCTCGCGATCCGCTTCCCGGTGGATTCCATTCCGTCCGGAGTCTCGGTGGAGGAGGCGACGCTGATTCTGAAATTACTTCCGGGGAGCGCCGCCCCCGATTCGGCCGACACCCACGGCGCGCTCCAGATCAGGACGATCCGAACCGCGTGGACCGAAGCCGTCACGCAGCAGGCGGCCTTCACGACCGACGCCTCAGTACTCACAGGCGGAAACGTCGTCCTGCTCTATTCCTCGTCGGCACGCACGTTCACGATCCGCATGCCCGGATCGCTGATGCGCGAGTGGGCCGCGATGCCCTCGGCGAACCAGGGGCTCCTGGTCACCCTCGTCAACTACGCGAATTTGACCAAACGCCTCGAGATCGGCGCCCGCGAATCCTCCCGGCCGGCGGAGGTTCACGTGACCTACACCGAGCTTCCGCCGGGGCGGTTCTGATGCGCGGCATCGCTCGGATGTGCGCGGGCGCCCGCGCCTGCGTTCGCGACCTTGCCGGCGCCCGCGCGTTCGCCGCGGTGCTCGCCGCCGCGGTATTCGCGGCCGCGCCGCCGGCGCGCGCGAACTCGATCCTCTCGATCGGCGGGCTCGGCGAGCCGCAGCTCGAAGAGGCGGCGCGCCTCCGGGCGCTCGGGGGGGCGGGCGCCGCCGAGCACGGTCCGCGCGACATGTCGCTCGTCAATCCAGCATCGCTCTCCGACGTGGAGCGGATCCTCCTCGAGGTGACCGTGGTCCCCACGCTCCGCCGCGTGAGCGCGCTCACGTCGAACGAGACCGTGAACGAGACCACGTTCCCCTCCGCGCGCGCGGTGATCGCCCTGCCCGGCAGGATCGTGCTCGGAGGAAGCTACCTCGCGGGCACCGACGCCGAGTTCACGGTCGTGCGCGAGGAGAACGACGGCGCGCCCTCGACGGTGAAGGTCGACGGGAGCGGCGGGCTCAATTTCCTCCGGGTGAGTCTCGCGCGCCGTGTCGTGCCCGCGCTCCGGCTGGGGGTGGATTGGGAAGTGATCGCCGGAAGCTACCGCGAGACCTGGCTGCGCACGTTCTCCGATTCGGGCCTCGCGCCCGCGCGCGACACGCTCGAGGTGCGCTACCCCAGGAAGGGGCGCTGGCGTTTCGGGGCGCAGCTCGTGAAGGCGGAGTGGACGCTGGGCGCCGTCTTCGAGACTTCTCAGAGTCTCATGCTGGAGGAGCGGCGCTCGACTCCGGGCGCCACGGAAACCATCACGAACCGGCGGCTCACGATCCCCACCGGTTTCGCGGTCGGGATCTCGGCTCCCCTGCGCGAGCGCTACCGCGCCGTGGCCCAGTACCGGCGCGCGAACTGGAGCCGCTCTTCGCTCCAGAGCGACCTCGTCGATTTCCGCGCGCAGCAGCGGTTTTCCGTGGGGCTCGAGCGGAAGCGCGCCACGGGGGACGGCGGGTCTTTCTGGGACCGCCTTCCGCTCCGGGTAGGCGGCTACCTGCTCCAATGGCCGGATCTCCTGCCGCGGGCGGGCGCCTCCGATCTGAGCGGGGGATCCGCCGCGGTCAACGAGCGCGCGATCACGCTGGGAGTGGGGCTCGTGACCAAGGACCAGGGAGGCGGGCTCGATGTGGCGCTCGAGCTCGGCGCGCGCGGAAACAAGAGCGACCTCGGCGTGGACGAGAAATTCGCGAGGCTCGGAATCTCCTTCCTCGTGAGCGACGAAACGTGGAAGGGAACATTCCACCGATAGGAGCCGACCGGCCATGACGTCGCTCGCGGCGCCGCTCCCGGCGTTCTGGGCCGACTGCCTGCTCGCGCTCTATCTCCTCGTGTGGGTGATCTTCGCCGCCTACGGGGTGCACCGGATTCACCTGATCCGGCTCTTCCGCCGCCGTGCCCGGGACGTACGGCCGCCCGCCGAGCCGCGGGACTGGCCCGCCGTCACCGTCCAGCTCCCCATCTACAACGAGCGCTACGTGGTGAACCGCCTCATCGAGGCGGCGGCCGCGATCGACTACCCGCGCGACCGGCTCGAGATCCAGGTTCTGGACGACTCGACGGACCGGACGCGCGGGATCGCGGCGCGAAAAGTCGCCGAGCTACGGGCGCGCGGCATCGACGTGGTCCATCTCATGCGGGCGGACCGCGACGGATTCAAGGCGGGGGCGCTCGAGTACGGGCTCGCGCGCGCGAAGGGAGAATTTCTCGCCATCTTCGACGCGGACTTCGTCCCGCCGCCGTCGATCCTCCGCGCGATGATGCCGTACTTCGGCGATCCCGGCGTGGGCATGGTGCAGTCCCGCTGGCAATACCTGAACCAGGACTATTCCATGCTCGCCCAGGCGCAGGCCATCTCGCTGGACGGACACTTCGTGATCGAGCACGCTGCGCGCATGAGCGGGAAGCGCTTCTTCAACTTCAACGGAACGGCCGGGATCTTGCGCAAGGCCTGCGTGACGGACGCGGGGGGGTGGCAGTCGGACACGCTCACCGAGGACCTCGACCTGAGCTACCGCGCCCAGCTTCGGGGCTGGCGGTTCGTGTTCGCGCCGCACGTGCTCTGCCCCTCGGAGCTGCCGGTCGAAATGAACGCCTTCAAGGCCCAGCAACACCGCTGGGTGAAAGGATCGATCCAGGTCGCGCGCAAGCTCCTGCCGATCATCTGGCGCTCGGGCGTGCCGCTCGGGGTCAAGGTGGAGTCCTCGTTCCACCTCACGTACAACGTGGCCTACGTCTTCTTGCTCCTGCTCTCCCTGATCGTGTACCCCGTGGTCCTCACGCGCTACCGGGACGGGAGCACTCCCTACGCGATCGCGGATACGGTCCTCTTCTTGATCGCGACGAGCTCGGTGATCTTCTACTTCGCGTACGCTCAGCGTGAGACGAGGCGGGACTGGAAGCGCCAGCTCCGCTACCTGCCGTTCGTGATGTCGCTCGGGATGGGGCTTTCGGTCACGAACACGCGCGCCGTGCTCGAGGCCTTGGTGGGACACCGGAGCCCGTTTTACCGGACTCCCAAGTTTCGGATCGAGCGCCGCGGCGACCGCTGGCGGGGGAAGCGCTACCGCGCCCCCCTGAACGGATGGGCGCTCCTCGAGATCGCGCTCGGGCTCTACTTCGCGTGGACGATGGTCACCCTCGCGCACGCGAAGGTGTACGGGCCGCTACCGTTTTTCATTCTCTACCTGTTCGGGTTCCTCTACGTGGGCGTGCTCTCCCTCGTCCACGCGAACGCGCGCTCCTGATTCAACGTCGCGGCCGCTCCGCCTGAGCGCGGCCGCGGCGGCCCACACGGCGGCCAGCCCCCCGTACTCCACCCACAAGATCCAGCCCGGAAGCGACCACACCCCCGTCTCGCGGTAGGCGGGAAGCGGAAGATAGGAGAGCGCGATCAGGCCCGAAAAGGCGAGCATGCCCCAGTCGGGATGGAGCGGAAGGAGCGCGACGGCCGGGACGACGTACCAGGGGAATACCGTCGGGCTCAAGAGCAGGAACGAGATCAGGGATGCGAACGCCGCGCTACTCGCCGAGCGCGCCCTCCAGCCGATGACGAAGACCACGGCCAAGCCCGCGCAGGCCAGGAGGCGCCGGACCCCGATTTCGGAATCGAGGGTCTCGCGGAGAAGGTGGTAGAGCGCGCCGTTGAATTCCCAGTGGCGCGCGTAGATCTCCAGGCCGGTCGTGAGCGCCCGCCCGGCCGCGAGGAAAGGCGCCGCGAGAATCGCGGCAGCGACGGCGGCCGTCGCGAGCAGGACCCACGCGCGGCGGCGGACGAGCCAGGGGATCAGGAGTCCCGGCACGTACTTCGTGAGGACCGCGAGCGCGAAGGCGATCCCCGCCAACGCCGGCCGTTTTCCCTCGTAGAGCGCGATGGTGACCACCAGGAAAACGGCTGCGACGAGATCGACGTGGCCGCTTCCAAAGCTTTCGACCAGCACGAGGGGATTCCAGTAGTAGAGTAGAAGGCGGTCGTTCGGCAGCCCGCGCCGTCTCAGGAGCTGGAGCAACGCAAGAACCAGAGCCCCCTCGAGCGCGAGGAGAAGCAGTTTCCACGCGGCGGGAGTCGCCGAGACGAGCGCCACCGCTCCGAAGAGAAGCTGGGCGGCAGGAGGGTAGATCGTGGGGACGTCGGCGTGATTCAGGTGATGGATCAGCTCGCCGTGGAATCGCTCCGCGAAACCGGACCAGGAGGGCGCGTGCGGATAGGGATTCACCCCGTGCGCGACGAGACGCCCGTCCCAGAGATAGCGGTAGAGGTCCTCGGAGAGGGTAGGCGCGGCCGGGATGAGCAAGGCGCGCGCGATGAGCCCTACGGCGAGGACGATCGGGAGCGCGCCGCGGCCGGGGCCCGGGGAGCGCTCGCCGGCCGGCAACCCCGGAGCGGGAGTCGCGGCCCTCGCCCCGCGCAGCACACGCCACACCGCCGCGAGGTACGCCAGATGCGCGGCGCCCCAGAGGAGAAGCATCGGCCGCGAGCGATCGCCGAGATCGCCGAGCCGCGCCATCCAGCCGATCGAGACAAGAATCAGGCTCCCCAGGCAGAGGAGAATCCACCGGTGACGATTCACACGAGCCCAGGAAACAGGAAGGCCGCGTGAGCGCGCGCGCTGCTCCTCGCAGAGAGCCGCGCGCCCGGGCCGAGGCTTCGCGCGCGGCGGCCGGCGGAGGATCGGCGGCCGAGGCTTCGGCGGAGAGGGACCTCTGGGAGGCGCCGCAGGTCTCCGAGGCGCCGCGGGGTGGCTCGATCAACATGATCGGCCAGAGCCCGGCCATGCAGCGGATCTTCCGGCTCATCGCGAAAATCGCCCCGACCGAAAGCTCCGTCCTCATCACCGGAGAAAGCGGCACGGGAAAGGAGATGATCGCGGCGGCGATCCATCTTCAGAGCCGCCGGGCGCACCGGCCGTTCGTGCCCGTGAATTCTTCGGCGATTCCTGAGGCGCTTTTCGAAAGCGAGCTCTTCGGCCACGTCCGGGGCGCCTTCACCGGGGCGAGCGCGGACCGCATCGGCCTCATGCAACACGCCGACCGCGGAACGATCTTTTTCGACGAGGTGGCCGAGATGCCGCTTCAAGTCCAGGTGAAACTCCTCCGGGCGCTCCAGAACGGCGAGATCCGTCGCGTGGGCGTCAAGGAATCCATGCGCGTCGATGTCCGCGTCATCGCCGCCACGAATCGCGACGTGAAGAAAGCGCTCGCCGCCGGCACCTTCCGGGAGGATCTCTATTACCGGCTCAACGTGTTTCACATCGAGCTGCCCCCGCTCCGCGAACGCCGCGAGGATATCCCGCTTCTCGCGAACTACTTCCGCGAAAAGTTCGCCCGGGAGCTCGGGAAGCCCGTCCTGCGCTTCAGCGACCGCGCTCAGATGCACCTCATGCGCTACGAGTACCCCGGCAACGTCCGCGAGCTCGAGAACGCAATCGAGCGCGCCGTGACGCTCGCCGAAGGGAGCGAGATCACTCCTGCCGACCTCCCGCCCGCCATCCGGGAGCCTCGCGTGCCGCTCCTCGACCGCGGGAACGCATTCCCCTATTCCGAGAACCTCACGCTCGCCCAGCTCGAGGCCGAGCATATCCGCCGCGTGCTCACCCACGTGGCCGGAAATGCCACGAAAGCCGCCAAGACGCTCGGGATTTCCCGCTCGACATTGTGGCGGAAAATGAGAGAATACGGCCTGTAGCGTCCCATTATG
>DASXQO010000007.1:0-5366 GCA_036507115.1 Candidatus Eiseniibacteriota bacterium
CGCGCCCCTGCGTTCCAGCGTGCGACCCCCGATTTCACGAGTCCATGCGCGAACGCTCCGGCCTGCCCCACCGAGACCCCGTCCACCCAGCGATCGAACTGCTCGTTCGTGATGGCGCCGGAGGCGTCGCGATCCACCAGCCGGCGGTGGATCCGAACATCGGATCGCGCGTCGGTCTGCAGACCCACGACCCACGAGCCGTTCTCGCGGGTCGAGGCCGCGGTAAAGAGCGCGCCCCAATCCACGCTCCTGTACGTTCGCAGCTGCTCCCGGACTCCCGCGCCTTGCGGCTCGAGGACATGGGCTTCCCACGTCACCGGGTGCACGTAGCCTCCCACCTCGAGAGGACGTTCCGCGTCCGGGCGCCGCCACCGGAGGCTCGCCAGGACGTGCTCCTCACTCGGCACCGTAAACAGCTCTTCCTCGAGCGATGGGCGGCCGATGTTCTCCCCCAGGGAGTAGAGCGCGCTGGCCTCGAGCCGGTCGGATGCGTACCGCGCGCGTCCCGTGCTCCGTTCGAAACCGCTGTTCCGCGCGAGGCGGGCGTCCGATGCCCAGGGATAGGGTTTCCCAGGGAGCGCGTAGTCCCCGGCCTGGGTGTGCGAAGCGCTGAGCGAAATCTTCCCGCGGCCCGCGGGCAAGCCCACCCCGGTCGCGCTCTGAAATCCGCGGTTCACGCTCGACCAGCCGGCCCGCGCCCATGCCCCTTCCGCGGCATCGTCGCTCCGGAGCAAGACAACCCCTCCGATCGCGTCCGACCCATAGAGCACGGAGCCCGGACCGCGGATGATCTCGACCGATTGGAGCGACGCGGGATCGATGAAGCTCGCGGCGGGACCGATCTCCCGATCGCTGTTGATTCGCGCGCCGTCCAGGAACATCACGGTCCGAAATCGCGCGAGCCCCCGGATCGCGGGCGCGCCGTTGTACTGGTCGCGCCCGATCGTGGTCACCTCGGGAGTCTCGCTGAGAAAGCCCGAAAGAACGGGAAAGGAGGGTGTGCGCGAACGAAGCTCGGAGGCAGTCAGGCGTTCGATGGGAACGGCCAGGTCGCCCGACAGTCCGGGACGCCGGAGTGCTGCGACTTCGACGCCCACGATGGGACGAGGAGCGGGATCGAGCTGGATCGACAGATCGCGCGCGGTGTCCGCAAGGGAGAATGTGCCCGACCAGGCGTGGTAGCCGAGTCGGCGCACCCGGAGCGCGCCCTCCGCTCGGATCCGAAGCTCGAACCCGCCGTCTTCTCGGGTGAGACCGGCGGGCCCCCGCTCCTCGTTACCGTAGCGCACTTCGACGCTCGCCCAAGCGACGGGAGCGCCTGCCGTGTCGACGACGCGGCCCCGCAGCGCGGGGCCTGGATCGCTCGCGGCACGCGCGGTTCCAATCGATGCGCCGCACATGAAGGCCGCCGCGAGGACGAGCGTGACGAAGTGCGCGTTGTATGTGGGACCCGGCGCCGAATGCCGCCGGGTCCCCAGCCACTGAAGCCGGTCCAGTTGTCGGAGGCTCCTTCTCAACGCAATAGGACCGTCTTGACAGTGGACAGATCACCGTCGGGATGCTGCACGCGGAAGAGATAGACCCCGCTCGGGAGCTTCGCCCCATCCTCCGAGCGACCGTTCCAGCGCGTGATGTGACGCCCGGGCCCCGCCACCTGGTCGAACAGGGTGCGGACCAGCCGGCCGTTCGCGCTGAAGACCCGGATGAGAACCCGGCCGGCGCTCGCGACGGAGTACGCGATCTTCCCGGACGGATCAAAGGGGCCCGTCCCGGCCTTCGCCGCGTGCGTCTCGCCGTGAGGTAACGCGGCCGCCAAGGCTCCGCCACCGTCTTCGGTCCGCACCCCGCTGAGACGATACTCGGAAGCCGGACCCTTGTTTTTCACGATGAAGGTGTAGACGCCCGGCGGTCCCGGGTCGCGACGGGTGACCTCGGTCGGGCTGGTGGTCGCCGCCGTCGCCAGGACCGCGCCGGCGGGATCCAGGAGCACGAGATCCAGATCCGCCCCGTCGGTCATTTCCAGAACGCCCGTGAGGAGGCTCGTCGCGGCGGACGCCGTGATCGTTTGCGTCGAGACCCCGGGTGCGAGCGGCGTTCCTGCGGGAACGGTCCCCTGGACGGTCGTGGACGATTCGGTGGGATTGCCCTGTCCCGTGGAGCTGCCGTCATGGATCACCAGGCCGTCCACGTACACTATGTCGCGCTTGCCGTCCGGAGAGTCGTTCCTCACCTCGAGACGGAAGGTATGCGATCCGGAGGAGGTGGCAAAGGAAACGAACTCCCCGAACGTGAGGTCCTTCCGGCCCGAGTTGTCCGGGTGGGCCGGATCCGACGCCGCGCGCCAGAAGTCCACCCTGCCTCGTGAGACACCGTCGATGAGGACCTCCGCGTTCCCCCCGCGGGGCCCCCTGGCGATCTGGAGATCCACACTTGTGCCTTCAAACTGGAACTGGAGGTAGGCGCCGCCGTTCGTGTCATTCGCGCCGACGTTTCGGCAATAGCTGCCATTCGTGGCGCGAGCGTCCTCGATGTCGTGCCACCCGCCTTCGCGCGTGATCCGCGAATCGTGGCACTCGAGCTTGACCAGCGTCTCGCCCTGGCGGGCGGGCCGGACGGTCGACTTCGTGAAGAAGGTGATGGCGCCCGTGCTTCTCGGATCGACTCCGTTGATGACGGTTCCGGTGTATGCGATGTTGGCGAATCCGTCGTTGTCGACGGTCAGCGAGGAATACTCCGCCAGCTCCCGCGTCCCGTCGGGGCAGCCGAGCCCGCGGGTGCAGATCTGGCCGGTGTGAATCACGCCGTCCTGCCCCTGCTTGCTGGCGATGTCGAGGTAGACGTCCGGCGTCGCGCCGAGCGCGTTCTCCACCTGCGCGTAGACGATCTTCCACGGGACCGCCTGCTCTTCGAAGATGGGAGAGTCCGCGTCGCCGACCACGTGCGTTCCGTACCAGAGGCAGACGACGATGCCGGCGTCGCCTCCAGTGATCCACGGGAAGAGCGAGGTGGTCGCGAACTCGAACCCTGCCACTTTGGGCGCGTTCAGGAGCACCGGCTTGTTCCACTTTGTTGAGTCCGCCGGGTCCTGCCCCGCCGCGCACGACATGAGATAGATGTTGCTCCGGTCGCTGAAGGACAGATGGATATTGTTCCCCTTGTCGAGAGCCATGATTGGGAACGTGTTGTTCGTCGTGAGCCCGCCCGCGCCGTGGAAGACGCGGTCGACGACGAACGCGCTTGGATCGAAGCTGACTTCGGTCGGAGCGAGCGGAAGGGTGGGCGGAGCCGTCCGCGACTTGTAGACGTAGAGGTCTCTCCCGTCCCGGCTCACGAAGGAGCCGACCAGGAAGCCCTCCTGCGTGAGGATGGAGTTTCCGGCCAGGTCGTCCGAGATGCTGCTCAGAGGATCCTGGACGTAGGAGCCCTTGGTGAAGGTCATGCCGTCATCGGACTGGATGACGAAGACGTCGTTTTGGTCGAGCTCGATCTGGGAGACCTTGCGCAGGGACATGTAGACCGTCTTCTCCCCGCTCGCGGAGTGCCACTGCCGGTCGAGCTGGGCGGTCGTGAAGGGGAACGGTACCCAATTCTCCCCTCGGTCGACCGAGACCGACATCGTGGCGGAGCCGAGCCAGAGGCTCGAACAGAAGATGCGCCCCGTCGAACGGATGGCGGGATTTCCGCCCACCGCGGGCACGACGTCGAAGGGGGCGCCCAGGGAGAGGTCGACGTCACCGCCGCCCACACCTCCCTCAGGCGAGGGCGGGAAGGGTGACGGATTCTGCAGGCCGTCGGGCTCACCCATGTAGAGGAAGCTCGTGCCTCCGTTGTCGGAGCGCCAGAAATCCGTCCCGCCCCCGATGCCCCGGATCGCGCCAATGTAGATGGTCCCAAACCGATCGATCTCGATCTCGGGCTCGACGTCCTGGTCGATGAAGATCGTGCTCCGCTCCTGCTCCGGCAGCTTCACCTCGGGCTTGAAACCGAAATCGAAGCGGTGATAGTTGGCGGTGCGGAACTGGTTGGGCGGCTCGGGAACGCTCCCCGTCGCGACGATCGTGGCGCGAGCCGTGTAGGACTCCGCGACGGCGCGGTAAATCAAGACGCTGACGCGATACGTCCCCGACGCGGCCGGGACCGCGACACTTTCGACATTCGACACCGCCGCTCCGTCCACGTCGAGCTGGGAGCCCGCCTCGTTGAAGATGTAGAGGTCGAGGTCGTTCGCGGGATTGGTCCAATTGATTTCCACTCGAAGCTCGTATTGGGTCGCATCGCCTCCGGTGACGGTGAGGAGGAAATCGTCGCACTCGGAGTTGCCGCAGTTGGCGGAGACCGGATCGCTGGTCGTGCCGGTGAACGGCCCTCCGGACCAGGTCACCGGGGGATCACCCGGCGCAATCGTGCCGGAGGGCGGACTCGCGGCCGAGACCGGTCGGACAATCCCGATCACTGCGAGAAGGAGAAGAAGGGAGAGCCATGCGAGGAACGCGATGAGGCTGAATCGGACGCCCATGGGGAACCTCCACGTGCTGTGATGAGACTGCCCGATTGATGGAAGGTCAGGCGAAATACTACGAAGGACCGCCGATTGCGAAAATCGGAGTTCCCCTGAATTTCATGTCGGACAATTGCCTGAATCGCGTGTCGGACGAAATCGGACACGGGTGCGGGGGTGCTTGGGAGGGGCGTGGGAGTGCCCTCGGGGGAATGGCGGGAGAGCGGCGGTTGGGCTACTCGGGGGTGCTGCGGGGTCTTTATTCTACGAGGCCGTTTCGGACCGCGTACACGGTCAGATCGGCGTTCGTGCGGAGACTCATCTTCTCGAGAACACGGGAGCGATACGTGCTGACCGTCTTCACGCTCAGGTGGAGTTCTTCGGCTACCTTCGAGACTGCGCGGCCGGAGGCCAGGAGCCGGAAGACCTGGAATTCCCGCTCGGAAAGCTGATCGTGCGGGAGCTGCTCGAGGTCGCGGTCGATCATGATGGCGAGCCGCTCCGCCAGCTTGGTGCTCACGTACCGTCCGCCCGCGACCACCTTCCGCACCGCCTGGACCAGCTCATCCAGCGCGCTCTCCTTGGTCACATATCCCGAAGCGCCGGACCGGAGTGCTCGGACCGCGAACTGGTCCTCCGGGCCGACGGTGAGGATGAGGACGGGGAGCTTCGGCCGCTCGCGCCTGATTTCGCGTAGCACGTCGAGGCCGTTTCCATCGGGAAAGTTGAGATCGAGCACGACCACATCCCAACCACCCTGCCGGATCTTTGCCAGAGCCTCCCGGCAAGTTCCCGCTTCCCCCTGGACGACGATGTCGTTCGTCTGGCGCAGCACATCGGCCAGGCCGCGCCGGAGGACGGCATGATC
>DASXQO010000008.1:0-7438 GCA_036507115.1 Candidatus Eiseniibacteriota bacterium
TGGCTGCGCTTCTACGCGCTCGGCATCCCGTCGCCGCTGGGCGTCCCGTCCATCGACCTTTATCTCTGGTTCGGGGCCGTCCTCACGCCGGTGGCGCTGATGATCCTGAGATCCCTTCACATCTACCGCTCCACGCGCACCGCCCGTCTTTCCCAGGAGCTCTTCTCGCTGATCCAGGGGATCGTGGTGGTCACCGCGGTGGCGGGTCTCGCTTCCTATCTCTTTCGCGGGGAGCTGAGCCGCTGGGTGCTCCTCCTCTTCGCCGGGATCGCGTCGGCCGCTCTCTGCATCGCCCACGCCGTGGGAAGGACAGCGCTCCGGGCGATGCGGCGCAATCGCCGCAACCTCCGGCACGTGCTGATCGTCGGAACCGGGGATCTCGCGGCGGATCTGGAACGGAAGATGACCTCCGAACCCGATTTCGGGTTTGCCGTCGAGGGGATCGTCGCCGCCGACGCCGCGGAGGTAGGCCAGACCATCGGATCCACGCGGGTCGTCGGAACCGTGGCCGAGCTTCCCGAACTGGTCGAGAGGACGGGTGCGGAGCTGGTCTATCTCGCGCTCAACCGATCCGAATACGAAGTCGAACTGGAAGCACTGGAGCGGCTGAACGACTCGACCGCCGCGGTGCGGCTTGTGCCCGATCTCGCGCGCACGTTCACGCTGAACGCGAGTGTCGAGGACTTCGAGGGGACGCCGATCATCCTGGTCACGGAGAGCCCCGGCCAGGGCTGGAACGCAATCTTGAAAGGCGCGTTCGATTTCATCTTTTCGCTCCTCGGGCTCATCCTTCTCTCGCCGCTCCTGCTCGTGCTCACGATCCTCGTCAAGCTGGACTCTCCGGGGCCGGCGCTCTACGCGCAGGAGCGCGTCGGGCTCATCGGCAAGCGCTTCAAGATGTACAAATTCAGGACCATGCGCGCCGACGCCGAGCCGGAGGGAGAGGCGGGCTGGACCAAGCCCGGAGATCCAAGGCGGACCCGGCTCGGCTCGGCTCTGCGCCGCCTCTCGCTCGACGAGCTGCCCCAGCTCTGGAACGTGCTCGTGGGGCACATGAGCCTCGTCGGGCCGCGGCCCGAGCGGCCGGTGTTCGTGAAGCAGTTCCGCGCCTCGATCCCGCGCTACATGCTCCGCCATCACGTGAAGGCCGGGATCACCGGCTGGGCGCAGGTGAACGGACTGCGGGGCGACACGCCGCTCGATCGGCGGATCGAATACGACCTCTACTACATCCAGAACTGGTCCATGGGATTCGACCTCAAGATCCTCTTCATGACGCTGATCCGGGTCTTCCGGGACCAGAGCGCGCACTAGGCGCCCGCTTCCGCAGCGTGAATTGAATGAAACGGCGCGTCTATGGATGGGCGATGAAGAGGAAATTGATGCTGCGGACGAACTGCGCGATGAAGGCGTCCCTCGAGAGTGCGGCCCGTCCCGCGAGCCACGCGTCGAGGAGTGAAAGCCTGAGCCCGATCGCCCCGCTCACGAAATCGAAGACCTCCTCCGGTCCCGTTTCGTAGGTATCGGCTCCTCCGAGCCCACACTCGAAGACGACGACGGGCCGGGTTCGGCGAAGCGTCCGGATTCCGCCACGAAGGACGCCCAGCTCGCCGCCTTCGACATCTATCTTCACGAACGCTACCGGAAACTCTTCGGGAACCATGCGGTCGAGCGTCTCCATCGTGACGCGCTCCTCGCGTACTTTGACCGACGGTTCGAGATCGATGCGCCGACGCGCTCCGCTCAGGGCCGGATAGCGCAGCACGTGATGGAACGTGATCTCGCCATTCAACTCGCCGAGCGCATACGGGTGCACCTGGGCTCTAGGGAACGCTTCGTGCAACCTTTCATAATGCTCGGGCAGCGGCTCGAATGCCATGTGGTGGCCCTCTGGAGCAAACCGAAACATGTGACTCAGCATGCCGCCCTCGAACGCTCCCACGTCGATGGCGTTCGAGTCCCTGCGGAGCACACGGCGCATGACGGCGATCGTCATTGCGTCGTAGAGGCTGTTCTTGCTGCCGGTCATGGCGAAATGTGCACGCTTGACCGGACCTTCCAGCCGCGTCCCTACGACGAGCCGTTTCACGAGCCGGATCGCGAAGGCCGCCGGTGCGGACCGCGGTTTCACGCTCCCGTCACTCCTGCGTCCACGCGGCGAACAGTACCAGTACCACGGCGCCGCCCGCGAAAATCGCGAGGTCGCGCGCCCCGAGCGTGACGCCGCGCCGCCCCATGATCAAACCGCAGACGCACGCCGCGGCGAGCCCCGCGGCCGCGTAGGCCTTCGGCATGCTCAGGGGACCCGCGCCGGAGGCAGCGAAGATCACGTAGGCGACCGCGAGCGCGGCGGGAAAGACGAGGCTGATCGGGAACCAGAGGCGCGCGCCTCCCAGGGGAAGCGAGCCCAAGGCCCAGGTCAGGAGACCGATCCGTCCGTATTCCCCGACGAGAGCCCACGCCATCAGAGGCTCCGCGGGATCGAAGCGGTGCGAGTAGAGCAGATGAAGGAGCGGAGTCGCCCCGAGCCTCGTTGCGACAAGCGCGACCGCGGCCAGGAGCATGAGCGTGGCCCAGTGCTTCCGCGTATAGGCGCGGGTGCCGTCCACTCCGCTGACGCCGCTGATCTTTCCGAACGCGTAGCTCGCGAGATACGCGTAGAAGAGCGATCCCACCTGCTGGGAGATCGCGAGACCCGCTTGCAGATATCCGTTCGCCTCGACTCCGTTCGCGCGGACATAGTGCGACCGCACGGTCAGGAGCGTGCCCTGTTCCACGAGCGAGGAAAGGAGGCCCGCGCCCGCGATCGTGAGAAGCGAGCGCGCGAGACCGCGGGCCAACGCGGGCTTCGGAGGGGAGGCGACCACCGAGCGGTATTCGCGCCTCCGGAGGAAGAGCGCGCCCACGCATCCGGCGGGGAAGAGAATCGCGACGGCGAGAACCGCGCCCGTGAGACCCCACAGCGGCACCAGGAGAAGGGCCGCGGCCACCGAGACGGCGCCCCCCACGAGCGCGAAAAGGAGCGGCGCCTTGAGGTCGGAGCGTCCGGTGAAGAGTCCGGTCAGGGTTTGCTGCAAGGCCACGCCCGCCACTCCCACCATCGAGATTCGGACCAGCGGGGCGTAGTCGCCGGAACCCAGGAGCGCGCGCGAGATCGGAGCCGCGAAGAGGAGCCCGAGCGCGATCACGGCGGAGGCGCTCATCGCGAGCAGGGTGAAGGCGGCCCAGACGGTCCGCCGCGCCGCCTGCGGATCGCCCGCGGCGGAAGCCGCACCCACCGCGCGCGCGACCGGAAGCCCGAGGCCCATTCCCGCCGCGGTGCCGAGCCACCCTTGGCTCGAGATGATCTGCGCGAGGATCCCGATTCCGGACGCTTCGAGGTGCTGCGCGAACCATTTGTTCCGGAGAATTCCCGTCAGCCCGGTGACGACGGTGGCGCTCGCCCCCATGGAGAAGCGGAGCGAGCGGGCTCTCCACAGCGGGATCCGTGCGTCGGGCATGAGCGTGGAGTATACTGGACCGGATGCGCGTCCTGTTCCTGACCTCGCGTTTCCCCTATCCGCCCGTAGGCGGCGACCGAAACCGCGTCTTCCATTTCATCCGCGCGCTCGCCGGGGCGGGGCACGAAGTCCACCTTGTCAGCTTCGACACCGCGGCGCGCTCCCGTCCACCCGAGGCGATCGCCCCGCTCGAGAGCGCGCTCGCTTCGCTTCGCGTCGTGCGCCTGCCGAGGATCCTCTCCGCCGTCCGAGCCTTCGCGGCGCTTCCGGGAACGCTGCCCCTGCAGGCCGCGTATTACGGGTCGGCCCGAATGGGCGCGCGGGTGGAAGAGGCGCTCGCGCGCGTGAAGCCCGATGTGGTGTATACGCACCTTTTCCGGATGGCCCCGTATGCGCTCGCCGCGATGCCGCGCCATTCCGCCGCGTGGATCCTCGACCTCACCGACGTCATCTCCTCGGAGATCGCTCGCTCGCTCGAATACCGCGGCGGCTTCGACCGCTGGCTCTACCGGGTGGAGGGACGCCGCATCGCCCGGTATGAGCAGCGCGTGGCGCCGCTCTTCGACCGCTGCTGGGTGGTGGGCGGCGCGGAAGCCAAGGCGCTCGCCGCCGTGTCGCCGCGCGCCCGTATCGAGGTCGTGCCGCTCGGCGTCGACGGGGGAACGACGGCCGGGCTCGAGGAAGCATCACCGATCGCGGCCGGACCTCATGCGTCGCGTGGGTACGCGCGCGAGCCTGCGACGATTCTCTTCTTCGGCTTTCACCGGATCTTCCACAACCGGGACGCCGCGCGATTCCTGGCGCGCGACATCTTCCCGCTGGTGCGCGCGCGGATCCCGGACGCGGTGCTCGAGATCGCGGGGAAGTCGTCGGAATCGCTGGGGGGCGCCGCTCGCGGCGAGGGCATCCGGAATCTCGGTTTTCTCGCCGATCCGGAACAAGCGTTCGCGCGCGCGACGGTCTTCGTCGCGCCGCACCGGTTCGCGGCCGGCGTCCAGACCAAGGTGCTCCAGGCGCTCGATTCCGGAGCGCCCGTTGTGACGACCCCGATCGTGCGCGAGGGGCTCGAGCCGATCCCGGACGGGATCCTCCGGGTGGGGGAAACACCGGAAGAGATCGCGGCCGAGATCGTGAGTCTGATCCGCAATCCTGCCGTCGCGCGGGATCTCGGGGAGCGGGGGCGCGCGTGGGTGCGCTCGCGTTTCACCTGGGATCACGCGCTCCGCGCGTTCGAGGACGCGGGCGGATGTCGGAGGACCGATGTCTTCCCCCTCGGGCTCGACGGCAAAAGATCAGAGCCCTCGGGAGAAACATCGCTCCTCCGGTGACACCTCCGCCGCTCCTCGAGGTCGCCCTTTTCGCGTTCCTCGCGGTGCTCGCGCTGACCCCGCTGGCTCAGAACCTTGCCCGCGCCACGGGCTATGTCGACCATCCCGATCCGCGCAAGGCGCACTCCCACGCGACCCCGCTCCTGGGGGGTCTCGCGATCGCGGCGGCACTCGTGCTCGCACCGATCCTCGCCCGCGCGATCGGCGCGTCCTCCGTCGCGGCGCCGTCGATGGGGCTGGTCGCCGGAGGCCTCATCGCGCTCGCCTTGGGCTTGATCGACGACCGCCGGCCGCTCGGCCCGCGCGGAAAGCTCCTCGGACAGCTCGCCGCGGGCGCATGTCTCGTGTGGTGGGGGACCGAGGTGTCCGCGCTGCGGGAGAATCCGCTGCTCGGGATCCTCGCGGTCGTGGGCGTGGCCGCGTTGCTCAACGCGATCAATTTTCTCGACAACATGGACGGGATTCTCGGCGCGCTCATTCCGGTGAGCGCGGGTGGATTCGCGGCGCTGGCGCTGATCCACGGCGCGCCCGTGCATCTCGCGCTCGCCTGGGGACTGATCGGGGCCTGCGCAGGATTCCTCGTGTACAACGTGCCGCCGGCGCGGATCTTCCTCGGGGACGCGGGCAGTCACCTGCTCGGTTTCGCGCTCGCGGCGCTCGCGTTCCAGTCGCTCGAACGATCCTTCACCTGGCAGCACGTCGCCGCGGTCCTCATGATCCTCGCCTATCCGATTTTCGATGCGATATTCGTCGTGGGGGACCGCATCTCCGGTCATCGTCCCTTCTACGTAGGGAGTATCGACCACACGACACATAGGCTCGGAAAGCTGTTCGGCAAGTGGGGCGCACTCGGAATTGTGACGCTCGTCACATCCGTCAATGCCATCCTCGGCGTGTGGATTTGGGGGCGTTCCGATCCCTTGTCAATCGTCGGTGTTCTATGCGTTTCAGTGCTTGGATACGCCATTTTCGGCACCGTCCTGAGACACATCAGTCCCACCACCCAGTTCGTCACTTGACAAAGCAGTTTTACACTTGTATTCTGGCGTGGCGCAAGGAGAGGCGCGACCTTGCCCTGGCCGGTCCAAACTAAGGGTGGGTAGAACCATGACGCAGCGTCCAGATCCGTCTCAGCCGAGGGATCCCAGCGCGTCCGAAATGCCCGAGATCGACCCTCTCGAACGGCTCAGCAGGGGCTTGACGCAGTGGGAACGAGAACTTCTACAAGAACCTCGATCACCTTCCCGATCCCGTGACGTTTCCGATCTCGACCGCATCACGCATGTGCTGCAAGCGGCTCGATCGGTCACCGGCACACTCGATCTCAATGAGCTTCTAGTCCGCGTCGTCGACGCCGTGATCCAGGTTGCGGACGCCGATCGCGGATTCCTAATGCTCATGCGCGAGGACGGGAAACTCCACTTCGAAGTCGCACGCAACAAAGACGAGAGCACACTTCCTTCCGACGAATTCCAGATCTCGTGGGGAATCGCCGAGGAGGCGGCCCACCGGCGCGAGACCGTGTGGGTTCCGGACGCTGTGGGCTCCTCCCTCTTCCAGGACCGGAAGAGCGTCCGCGAGCTTTCGCTTCGCACCGTCGTCGCGCTCCCGATCCAGAGCTCGGGGCGCGTGCTCGGGGTCCTCTACATCGATTCCCATTCGATCACCCACGAATTCACGCCCGACAGCATCACGCTGCTCGAGGGGTTCGGAGCGCTTTGCTCCGTGGCGCTCGAGAACGCGCGGATGCACGAGGCGCTGAAGGATTCGAAGAGCCGCCTCGAGATCGAGAATCAAAACCTTCGTCGCGCGCTCAAGGAGGACTTCCGTTACGGCCTCCTCGTGGGCCGCAGCCCCAAGATGCTCCGCGTCATCGAGCTCCTGGAAAAGGTGATTCCGACCCAGGTCTCCGTGCTCGTGCAGGGGGAGACCGGAACCGGGAAGGAGCTCATCGCCCGGGCGATCCACATGAACGGGCCGCGCCGCGACAAGAACTTCGTTGCGGTGAACTGCGGCGCGCTTCCCGAGAACCTTCTCGAGAGCGAGCTCTTCGGCTACAAGAAGGGCGCCTTCACCGGGGCCTCCGAGGACCGGATCGGGCTCTTCGAGGCCGCCGACGGCGGCACCATCTTCCTGGACGAGGTCGGCGAGATGCCCTCCCCGCTCCAAGTCAAGCTGCTGCGCGTCCTGCAAGACAGCCATATCCGCCGAGTCGGCGACACCATCTCGCGCAAGGTGGACGTGCGCCTGGTCGCGGCGACGAATCGGGATCTCAAGGGTGAGGTCGAAGGCGGGCGGTTCCGCCAGGATCTCTTCTACCGGCTCAACGTCGTGCCCATCGAGGTACCGCCGCTTCGGGAGCGCGGTGAAGACGTGCTGCTGCTCGCGCAGCATTTCCTCGATCAGTTCGGCAAACAGCAGCAGCGAAAGCTTCGTGGACTCACCCCCGAGGCGCGGGAACTCTTGCTTCGGCATCCCTGGCCCGGGAACGTGCGCGAGCTGGAGAACGCGATGGCGCGCGCGGTGGCGCTCGCCGACGAGGGCGCGGCCCTCGAGCCGTCGCTCTTCGGGCTCGGCGCGCCGGTCACGCGGCGCTGGGACGGGCAGCAC
>DASXQO010000009.1:0-4417 GCA_036507115.1 Candidatus Eiseniibacteriota bacterium
TGGCGTCGAGCCACAGCGAGGCGCCCGGCACCAACAAGGACCGGCTTGCCGACGACACGGACCTCTACGCCTGGGTCGCGAACGACGCACCCCAGGCCGTGACCTTCGTCGGCAACTGGGTTCCGCTCATCGAGCCGAACAGCGGGCCCAACTTCGCGAGCTTCGACGACAACGCGAGTTATTACATCAACGTCGACAATGTCGGGGATTCGCGAAAGCACGTCCGGTTCGAGTTCACGTTCCACACGACCCGGCTCAACGAGAACACGTTCCTCTACAACACCGGCGCTGTGACGAGCCTCGACGATCCCGATCTCAACGTGCGCCAGAGCTGGACCCTCACGCGCATCGAGGTCGACAGCGGCCAGGAGACCGTGCTGGGAACGGGCCGCGTCGCGCCGTACTTCGTGGGTCCGACCTCGATGCCGGACTACGCGGCGCTCGCGCAGTCGGCGATCCAGACGCTGCCGGGCGGATACAAGGTGTTCGTGGGTCCCCGCGACGATCCGTTCTTCGTCGATCTGGCGGCGGTATTCGACTTGCTCAGCATCCGCCGGCTGCCGGGGGATAGGGGCAAAGGGGTCGATGGCGTGGGCGGCTTCAACGTCATGAGCATCGTGATGCAAGTCGCGAAGGAGAAGCTCACGAAGGATGGAATGGCCCCCAATCCAGAGAGCAACAACCACATCATCGGCATCTGGGACACCGCCGAGCGGCAGCAGACGCGGGTCTTGAACGGCGACGGCACGATCGGGTTCTCCGGCCCCGAGATCCAGGTCTCTCGGCTCGGAATGCCGCTCGTCAACGAGATCGTCATCCCTCTGGGGAAAAAGGATCTCTTCAACGCCACGGAGCCTTCGAACGACGTCGCGAACTTCGGAGCCTATGTCGTCGATCCAGAACCCGCGAGACTGCTTCAAGCGCTCTTCGGCATCAACGTGCCGCCCGCCCCCCGGAGCGATCTCGTCTCGGTGTTCGCGACCGGAGTGGCGGGGTTGAATCAACCCGCCGGCGTTTCGCCGGGTGAAATGCTCCGGCTCAACATGTCGATTCCTCCCGCCTCGACCCCGAACAGGCTTGGCGTGCTCGCGGGGGATGTCGCGGGTTTCCCGAATGGGCGCCGGTTGGGGGACGATGTCGTGGACATCGAGCTGCGCGTGGTGGCAGGCGTGCTGGTGGAGGGGTTCAACATCTCACCGAACAACCGGCTGGGCGACGGGATCGACGCGAATGACCTTCCGTACTTGCCCTATTTCCCGTACGTCGCGCCCCCGCAGAATCCCCTGAGCCACGATCATCACGCGAAGCAGCACGGCCCCGGCCGCGCGGTGGGAGATGCGATGGACCACCGGGATCGGCGGTCGGCCGAAGCCGCCGTTCCTGAAGCCCCTTCGCTTCGGATCGTCTCGAGCGATCCTGGCTCGCGTGCCACGCTCCAGTATGCTTTATCACGTAACGCGCGGGTCTCGCTGCGGGTGTATGACGTCCAGGGTCGGATAGTGCGCACCCTGGTCGATCAGGACGCGGCGTCCGGCACGTTCCGGGCGACCTGGGATGGTCGCACCGACGCCGGAACGATGGCTGCCCGCGGGGTGTTTTTCGCGCGGCTCGCCGTGGATGGCCGGAATTCCGACACGAAGAAGGTGGTGGTTCAGTAACACTGGGTTCAGCGCTCGGGGGCCATCGGTGGTAGAGTTTTGGGGCGTCGTAGGGGGTGTCTCGACGATCCCAAGGCCTTTCAGGCTTCTACAAGGAGGTACCCGATGGCTCCCGTCCCGCAGCCCAATACCCCAGCGCCTGAGTTCACCCTTCCCGACGGCGACCAGAAGTCCGTCAAGCTCAGCGACTACCGAGGCCGGAACGTCGTCCTCGCCTTCTACCCGGCCGACTGGTCACCGGTCTGCACCAGCGAGCTCGCCCTCATCCAGGAAACGCTCGAGGAGATCCGCGGCATGAACGCCGAGGTCCTCGGGATCAGCGTCGATGGCCCCTGGTGCCATCGGGCCTGGACCGAACGCCAGCACCTCACATATCCGCTGCTCAGCGATTTCTGGCCGCACGGAGAGGTCGCGCGGCGGTACGGCGTCTTCCGCGACAAGGAGGGTTTCAGCGAGCGGGCGCTCTTCTTCATCGACGCGTCCGGCAAGATCCGCGGGAGCTGGGTCGCCGAGAATCCAACGATCGCGCCCGGGATCAACCTGATCTTCGACGCGCTGGAAGAGATCCAGGGGGTGCGCTCCCGGGAGGCGCGTCATGCTTGACGATCGGGTTCAGAGGGCGCCCATCTCGGAGGAGGAGTGGTGCCTGGGGCAGCGGGGCGCCCCGTTGACGCTGCTCGAGTACGGCGATTTCGAGTGCTCTCATTGCGCCCTGGCGCGCCCCGTCCTGGAACGCCTGGTCGCGGAGAATCCGGAGACGATCCGCCTGATCTACCGCCACCTTCCGGTCACGACCATTCACCCGCTGGCAATGAACGCCGCCGAAGCGGCGGAGGCCGCGGGCGCGCAGGGAAAATTCTGGGAGATGCACGATCTCCTCTTCGCGCACCAGCCGCGGTTCGATCTCGATCATCTACGCCGGCTCGCGCACGCGATCCATTTGCAGATGGGGCAATTCGACCGGGAGATGAGCACGCACGCACATGTCCCCGAGGTGAAGCGGGATATCCGGCGGGGCATCGAGGACGGTGTCAACGGGACCCCGACCCTCTTCATCAATCGGATGCGCTACGACGGGCCCCGCGAGTACGATGCGATGCTCGCTGCGATCGCGCTACAGACCGCATGAAGTCAACGCGGTTGATCGCGATGGTGTGCTGCCTGGGCTTGGGGATCGTGACGCCTCCGGCTTCGGGGCAGGCGCCGATGTCCTCGGACAGCGAGACCCACATCCAGGCGCAGCCGCTGAGCGTGAAGCTCGAGGACGCGAAATGGTCGCGGATGTTCCCAGAGCTGGGCGCCCGCTCCCCTCAGATCAGTATTCTCAGGATTGACCCCCGGACTCAGGCTACGCAACTCATGATCCGGGTGCCCAAGAACTTCCATGTGCCCATGCACTGGCACACCGCGAACGAGACGCACACGGTCTTGAAAGGGGACTTCATCGTCGAGTGCAACGGGAAGCGCGATGTGCTCGAACGTGGGGATTTCAACTACGTCCCCAGCAAGATGCCCCACGAGGCCTGGACGCCGAAGAAGGAAGGCGCGCTCCTGTTCATCACGGTGGACCGCGCGTGGGACGTCAACTGGGTGAACGGCACCCCGAAGCCGTCCGATATGATCGGCGGGCTCAAAGACCGGGAGGACTGAACCCGAACCTCAAGACCTCCGCCAGATACTCGCACCGGATCTGCTCCATCCGAGCCTCCGAGGCTTCCGGGGCGAGGTGCTCCTTCGTGCGGAGCCATGCGGTCAGGATCTTGACTTCCTGCTTGGTGCGGCCCAAGATCAGGACCGGCGTCGACCGACGCTTGGCCTCCCAAGCGGCGGCGCACGCGAGGTGCAGTAGATTATCGGAGAATTCCGGGTTCCGCTCGCGGACGAACTGGGCGAGCATTCGGAGCGCACCCGCGAGCGCGGTGTAGTTCTCCGGCGCGTCGGGGTCCAGCTTGATCGCTTCCTGGGCGCGGCGCGCTGCCTCGACGTGATCGGTCGCGGGACCGCCCGGGCGACCGGCGTTTTTCCCGGGTGCCTTCGTCTTCATGGCTTTTGTCTTCATGTCTGGAATCTCCGGATTCGATCCAAGTTCCGCTCGTACTCCTCGACGAATCGTCGTACGACTTCAGCGGCGGAGATGATGTCGCGGATCAATCCGCTCGATTGACCTGCCTCCAACTCACCTTCGTCGACATCCCCTTCGAGGATTCCGCGCCGCGAGTGGGAGTGGCCGTACACCTTCTCCAGCTCCTCGCGGCTGGCTCCAGCCGCCTCCGCCTTGCGGACCTGCTCCACCCAGGGATTCTTGATCGCGCGAACTGGCGCGATGCGTTTTGCAAATAGCACGGTTGCCGCGTCGTTGGCGGCGGCAACTGCTTCTTTGTACATCGGGTGGGATGACGACTCTAGAGTGCACGCAAAGCGTGTGCCCACGGAGATACCTTCCGCGCCCAATGCCATCGCTGCCAGAAACCCTCGCCCGTCGGCGATCCCGCCCGCCGCGGCGACCGGGACGTTCAGCACGTCGGCGAGCTGAGGAATCAGCGCGAGCGTCGTGATCTCGTCGATGCCGTTGTGCCCTCCGGCTTCGAAACCTTCGCCGACGACGATGTCGGCGCCGGAATCCTGAGCTTTGAGTCCGTGCTTCACGCTCGGGACGACGTGGATCCAGGTGACTCCGCCGGCGGATTTGATCCGCGGGCCCAGGATCGCGGGATTGCCGGCGCTGGTGATGATCACGTCGATTCCTTCGCCGAGGGCGA
>DASXQO010000010.1:0-10372 GCA_036507115.1 Candidatus Eiseniibacteriota bacterium
GATCCGGGACCAGATCCTCGATCGCTCCTCGACTTCCGAGATCAAGAAGTCCGCCGTGGCGGACGGAATGCTCACGCTCCGCAGCGACGCCTTAATCAAGTTAAAGAAGGGAATTACGACGGCCGAAGAGGTGTTGAAGGAGACCGCGGCCGACCGCTGAGCCGCCACGGAGGGAGCCCATGGTTTCGCTGCGCCAACTGTTGGACGAGATGATCAAGCTCAGGGCGTCGGATCTCCATATATCCGCCGGAGTTCCTCCGCAAGTAAGGGTCGACGGCTCCATCACGCCGATGCAGCATCCGCCGCTCACGCCCAATTTGACGCAGCAGCTCGCGTACAGCGTGCTCACGGAGGAGCAGCGCAAGCGGTTCGAGACGACCCGCGAGCTCGACCTCTCGTTCGGCGTTCCCGGCCTGAGCCGCTTCCGCGCAAACGTCTATTTGCAAAGAGGCGTCACGTCCATGGCGATACGGCAGATCCCGTACGAAATCCTCTCCTTCGATCAGCTCGGGCTCTCGAAGGTCATCCGCGACTTCACGACCAAGCAGAAGGGGCTCGTGCTCGTTACCGGCCCGACCGGGAGCGGCAAGTCCACCACCCTCGCTGCCATGATCGACCTCATCAACACGACCCGGGCCGGCCACATCATCACGATCGAAGATCCGATCGAATACGTCCATCACCACAAGAAGTGCATCGTCCATCAGCGGGAGATCAACGCCGACACGACCACCTTCGTGACGGCGCTCAAGTACGTGCTCCGCCAGGACCCGGACGTGATCCTGATCGGAGAAATGCGCGATCTCGAGACGATGGCGGCGGCGCTGACCATCGCCGAGACCGGCCACCTCGTGCTCGCCACGCTGCACACGAATTCGGCGTACGAGTCGATCAACCGCATCGTGGACGCCTTTCCGAGCACGCAGCAGCAGCAGGTGCTCTCGCAGCTCGCGTTCGTGCTCGAAGGGGTGGTCACGCAGCAGCTCATCCCCAAGGCCAAGGGGCCGGGGCGGGTCATGGTCCCCGAAATCCTCATCTGCACGCCGGCCGTCCGCGCCGTCATCCGCGAGAGAAAGACGCACCAGATCTACAGCTTGATGCAGGCGGGCACGAAGCACGGCATGCAGACGATGAATCAGGCGTTGTTCCAGGCGTACATCGGCAAGCAGATCGCGCTGGACGAGGCGCTCGGACGCAGCTCCGACGCGAAGGAGCTCGAGCAGATGCTCGAGAAGGTCGGGGTCCACGTCGCCGCCTAGCCGGCGCTGAAGGAGAAGGGGGAACGCGGTGCCAGTCTACGTATGGAAGGGCCGCACGGTCCAAGGCGAGATCCAGACCGGCGAGCTGACACTGGAAAGCCAGGAAGAGGCGCTTTCGGCCCTTCGCAAGCGTCGGATCATCATTTCGTCCGTCCGCGAGAAGAAGGCCGAAGTGAAGATGGCGCTCCCCCAGTTCGGCGCCCCGGTATCCACGCGCGACCTCGCCATCTTCACGCGCCAGTTCGCGACCATGATCAATGCGGGGCTGCCGCTCGTCCAATGCCTGGACATCCTCTCCAAGCAGACGGAGAAGGAAGTGTTCCGGAACGTCATCGCGCAGGTCATGCGCGACGTGGAGGCGGGCACGACGCTCGCCGAGGCGCTCGGCAAGAAGGAGCACAGCAAGGTCTTCGACGAGCTGTTCGTGAACATGGTCGAGGCCGGGGAGGCGGGAGGTATCCTGGACAACATCCTCCAGCGCCTCGCGACGTACATCGAGAAGGCGGAAGCGCTCAAGCGGAAGATCAAGAGCGCGATGGTCTATCCGGCCGTGGTGCTCTCGGTGGCCGTGCTCGCCACCTCGTTCATGCTCATCTTCATCATCCCCACCTTCGCCAGGATGTTCACGGGGTTCGGAGCCGAGCTCCCGCTCCCCACCAAGATCGTCATGGGCCTGAGCTCCTTCCTCAGAGCCTACTGGTGGGCCATCATCGGCGTGCTCGTCGGCGGAGTCGTGGCCATCAAGCGCTACTACGTGACGGAGAAGGGGCACCTCCAGATCGACACACTCTTGCTCAAGGTTCCGGTCCTTGGCGACGTCTTGCGGAAGGGCGCCGTCGCCCGGTTCACGCGCACGCTCTCGACGCTGATTTCCTCGGGCGTCCCGATCCTCAACGGGCTCGAGATCACCGCGCGCACCTCGGGCAACCGCGTCATCCAGAACGCGATCATGGCCGCCCGCACGAGCATCCGCGAGGGGGAGACGATTTCCGCGCCGCTCCGCCAATCCACGGTGTTCCCGCCCATGGTGGTGCAGATGATCTCCGTGGGCGAGGAGACCGGCGCGCTCGACGACATGCTGACGCGCATCGCGGATTTCTATGACGACGAGGTCGATACGGCGGTGGACTCGCTGACCTCCCTGATCGAGCCGATCATGATCGTGGTCATGGGAACGATCGTGGGCGGGATGGTCGTCGCGATGTATCTGCCGATGTTCAAGCTGATCACCGTGGTCGCCGGCGGGCACTAGAAGCCAGGATGACCATGCATCGCCCAGACTCCGGGGTCGAGCGGGATCCCCACCTCGGCCTCGCGGTCCAGGCGGTGATCCTGGGCCGCGTCGCGCTCCTCGTGCTGGTCACGGGGATGGCGGTGGCTTTCTCCGGGAGCCCGCTCGGCATCGAGCGTCAGTTCCCGTTCGGGTTCCTGCTCTTCACGGTGGGAGTGCTCGCGCTCGCCTACCACCGGGTGCTGAAGAGCGGGGGCGACCAGAGGAATCTCCTGGCCACCCAGCTCCTGGTGGACGTGGCCACGACGTCGTACCTCGTGTTCTTCACGGGCGGAGCGGAGAGCCAGTTCGTGCCGCTGTACCTGCTCTCTCCGCTTCTCGGAGGCGTGTTCCTCTCGATCGGGGGAGGGGTGCTCCTCGCGGCGCTGTCGACCCTGGCGTACGCCGGGTTCTACCTGGCGGGCCTGCAGGGAATGATGCCGACGACGCCGTACGGGCTGACGCAGGGGCTGGGGGACGCGGCGCTTCTCTTGCGGATGCTGCTGTACGTGCCGCTTCTCTTCGTGGTCGGAGTGATCGGGGGGTACTTGGGGCGGCGCCTCAAAGAGGGGCGCCGGGCGCTGGAGACCGCGCGCGCGGAGCTGAACCGCGCGCTGTTCGATACGGAGAGCATCTTGGAGAACATGTCGAGCGGGCTCGTGACGGTGGACGCCGATGGAATCGTGCGGCACTGGAACCGGGCCGCCTCCGAGATCTCGGGATGTCCCGTGGCCACGATCCGTGGCCGGTCGTACGTGGACGCTTTCGGGCCGAGCCTCCTGGAGTTCACGGAGCGCATGCGGGACGCGCTCGAGCGCGGACACCAGTCGACCCGCGCCGAGATCGGGATCGTGAAGCCGGACGGCACCCGGGTGCCGCTGGGACTCTCGACGAGCCTCTTGCGGGATCCGGACGGGATGAGGCGCGGCGTGATCGGGTTGTTCCAGGATCTCTCGGAAGTGAGGGCGCTCGAGGACCGAATCCGGCGACGGGAGACGCTCGCCGCGATCGGGGAGCTCTCGGCCGGCATCGCCCACGAGATCCGGAACTGTCTGAACCCGATCAGCGGTTCGGTCGAAGTGTTACAACGCGAGCTCAAGGTGAAGGGGGAGAACGCGAGGTTGCTCGACCTGATCGTGAGGGAGTCCGAGCGTCTCGACAACTTCATCCGGGAGCTGCTGGATTACGCGCGCGAGCGGCCGCTCAAATGCGAGACCTTGGATCTCGCGGAACTGCTCCGCGATCTCGTCGAGGTGGCGAAGCGTCACCCGAGCGCCGAGGGAAAGAGCCTGCGCTTCTCGGGAAAGAGCGATGACGTGCACGTGCACGTGGACTCCGAGCAGATGCGGCAGGTGCTGATCAATCTCGTCGTGAACGCGCTCGAAGCGGTCGAGGCGGAAGGTCAGGTCGAGGTGCGGGTCGGAGCGCGGCGCGACCGGCCGGGGTCGGGAAGCACCCCGTCGTGGGTGTGTGTCGAGGTGCAGGACAACGGGATCGGAATCGCGGCGCCGGAGATCGAGCTGATATTCGAGCCGTTCTACTCCACGAAGCGGGGAGGCACCGGGCTGGGACTTGCGATCGCCAACCGGATCGTGGAGCGCCATGGAGGCGCTTTGGAGGTTGAGAGCCGTCTCGGAGCGGGAACCACCATGCGGGTGTGGGTCCCGCGCACGACGAGAACGGCAAAGACCGTCGCCCACGCGGCGTAACCCCGAATCGAGCGAGGTGGATCAGGTGAGCGGCGAAAAAATTCTGGTGGTGGATGACGAGGAGAGCATGGTCCAGTTCCTCTCGATCCTTCTGTCCAAGGAAGGATACGAAGTGCACGTGGCCACCTCGGGACGCGACGCTCTCCAGAAGGCCGAGGAAGAGAACTTCGATGTCGTGGTGACGGACATCAAGATGCCGGGCGAGATCGACGGTCTCGGCGTGCTTTCGGGGATCAAGAAGCTGGACCCGAGCATCCCGGTCGTGATCCGTACGGCGTTCGCGTCGCAGAAATCCGCCATCGAGGCGCTCAACCGGGGCGCGTACCAATACCTCGAGAAGAGCGCGAAGAACGACGAGATCCGCCTGGTCATCCGGAACGCGATCGCCATGCGGCGGGTTCAGTCGGAAAACGTCTATCTGAAGCGCCAGCTCAAGCGGACGGACGACGCGAAGGAGATCATCGGGCACAGCGAGCAGATCCAGAAGGTGCTGAAGCTCGTCGAAAAGGTGGCCGACTCCGACTCCACGATCCTCATCGTGGGCGACAGCGGCACCGGCAAGGAACTCATCGCGAAGCGCATCCACTATATGAGCAAGCGCGCCGACGGGCCGTTTGTCTCGATCAACTGCGGCGCGCTCCCCAAGGACCTCCTGGAGAGCAACCTGTTCGGACACGTGAAGGGTTCCTTCACGGGAGCCGTGCGCGACCAGGAGGGGCTCCTCGCGGTGGCCGGAGGAGGGTCCTTCTTCCTGGACGAGGTCGGGGAGACCTTGCCCGCGACCCAGGTAAAGCTGCTGCGCGCGCTCCAAGAGCGGGAAATCATCCCCGTGGGCGGCACGAAGCCCCGCAAGATCGATGTCCGGCTCATCGCCGCGACCAACGCGGATCTGGAGCGGGCCGTCGCCGAGGGACGCTTCCGCGCCGACCTCTTCTACCGCCTGAACGTCATCCAGATCCGTCTCCCGGCGCTGCGCGAGCGCAAGGAAGACATCGAGGAAATGGTGGACCACTTCCTGAAAAAGCTCGCCGGACCCAAGGAGATCAAGACCATGTCGAAGGAGGCGCGGGACTGTTTGATGGCGTACGACTGGCCCGGGAACGTGCGCGAGCTCGAAAACGTGATCGAGCGCGCCGTCATCCTGACCGACGACGGCGTCATCTCGCCGGAGGATCTTCCGGAACGCGTCGTCCAGGGCGGCAAGGGACGCGGAAGCCTCGTCATCGACAATCCAAACCTCACGCTCGAGGAGCTGGAGCGCGAGTACATCCTCAAGGTGCTGCACCACACGGGCGGTCAGAAGAAGCGCGCGTCGGAGATTCTCGGCATCAACCCCTCGACTCTGTACCGGAAGTTGATCTCGTACGGGTTGCTCAAGGAAAGCGTGGGCCTGCTCTCGGAGTGACGGCTGGTCGCAATTTGACCGCCGGGGCCTTTCATCATGCAATATGCAGAATGGACGGGACACCCCGTGCATCCTGCGCGAAACCCGCACTTCCCGCGCCCGCGTCCCTCCACGCCTCGCCCGGAAGTACAAGCGAGAACGCTCCCTGTCGCGCCCGCCAGGGTCATGGCATGTCCGTTGCTCTGATCCCTGCCGGAGGCTCGACGGACGCTCAGATCACGTCAGGGAGACGGGAACGAGAGGAGGTGCAGTACACCATGCCGAGGAACTCGAAGGGTTTCACGCTCATCGAGCTGATGATCGTCGTCGTGATCATCGGGATTCTCGCGGCGATCGCGATTCCGAACTTCATCGCCATGCAGGACCGCGCACGCGAAGCAAGCGTGAAGGCGAACATGCACAGCTACCAGCTGGCGATCGAAGACTTCGCGGTCAAGAACACCGGGACGTATCCGGTGGCCGCGGACGATGCGGCGGTCATGGCCAACATGCCGGGCGGCAACTACCCGAAGAACCCCTTCTCGGGCGCGAACGACGCCTGGACCTGGGGCGCGGATCCGGCGGCGGCGGGCATCATCGGCGCCAATCCGGCCGCGACGACAGGTTACACGGTCAAGGGCTACGGCAAGACCGCGCTTCTCTCTCTTACCCTGACCAACGGTTAATCGAGGAACTGGAGGAGTAAATGCTCCGCAATCAGAAGGGTTTCACATTGATCGAGCTGATGATCGTCGTAGTGATCATCGGGATTCTCGCGGCGATCGCGATTCCGAACTTCATCGCGATGCAGGACCGCGCGCGCGAGGCGAGCCTGAAGGCGAACATGCACAGCTTCCAGCTGGCGATCGAAGACTTCGCGGTGAAGAACACCGGTACGTATCCGGTGGCCGCGGACAACGCCGCCGTGCTGGCAAACTTCCCCAGCGGCGTGTGGCCCAAGAATCCGTTCACGGGCGCGAACAGTGCCGCGACCTGGGGTGCGGATCCGGCCGCGCAGGGCATCTTCGGCGCGAACCCGGCCACGACCACGGGCTACACGATCAAGGGTTACGGCAAGACCGCTCTTGTCTCGCTTACCCTGACCAACGGCTAATTCAGAGAAAGGACTGGAGGAGACCATGCTTCGCAATCAGAAAGGTTTCACCCTCATCGAGCTGATGATCGTCGTAGTGATCATCGGGATTCTCGCAGCGATCGCGATTCCGAACTTCATCGCGATGCAGGACCGTGCGCGCGAATCCAGCGTGAAGGCGAACATGCACAGCTTCCAGCTGGCGATCGAAGACTTCGCGGTGAAGAACACCGGTACGTATCCGGTGGCCGCGGACAACGCCGCCGTGCTGGCGAACTTCCCGAGCGGTGTGTGGCCCAAGAATCCGTTCACGGGCGCGAACAGCGCCGCGACGTGGGGTGCGGACCCGGCCGCGCAGGGCATCTTCGGCGCGAACCCGGCCACGACCACGGGCTACACGATCAAGGGTTACGGCAAGTCGGCGCTTCTGTCCTTGACGTTGACCAACGGCTAATCGCCGATCAAGTACCGGGCGGCAGATCGCGTTCCACCGCGACTGCCGCCTTTTCTTTTCCGGGCCGGAAGAGGGCGCCCGGGGCCGGCGGCGGCTGCCCCGCGAGGGTGGCATGGGACTTGCGGTCGCACGGCGTGGAAGGAAGCAGGGGCACTCCAGGGGGAACTTCCGGACATGAGCCAAGAGCACGACGATTCGCGCCGTGGGCCGGCGTGGGGACCCGAGGCGGGCGCCCGAGGCATGATGCAGGAAGTGGCGCCGCTTCCGATGCTCGAGCTCACGGGGGTCTCGAAGGTCTACCGGGACCCGATGACGCTGAAGCCGTTCACCGCGGTCGAGGAGATCACCTTCTCGCTCCGGCGGGGAGAGATCTTCGGCCTCCTCGGACCCAACGGCGCGGGAAAGACCACGACCATCAAGATGAGCCTGGGATTGACCCGCCCGACGCGCGGCACGATCCGGATCGCGGGCCGCGAACCACGCGACCGCGAGGCGCGAAAGCGCCTCGGATATCTTCCCGAGAATCCCTGTTTCTACGACCACCTCACGGCGCGGGAGTACATGGCCCTCGTCGGCTCGCTCTTCGACATTGCCCCTGGGACGGCACGCCGGCGCGCGGACGACCTCCTGGCGCGGCTCGGACTGGGAGGGGATGGTTTGAAGCCGCTCCGCAAATTCTCGAAGGGAATGACCCAGCGCCTGGGTCTCTGTCAGGCGTTGCTCAACGATCCGGATCTCCTCGTGCTCGACGAGCCGATGTCGGGGCTCGACCCGATCGGGCGCGCGGACGTGAAGCAGATCCTGCGCGAGGAGCGGGCCCGCGGGGCGACCGTTCTCATGAGCTCGCACGTGCTCGCCGAAACGGAGGCGCTGTGCGATCGCGTCGCGATCCTCCACCGGGGGCGCGTGCTCGAGATGGGGGACGTGAGGTCCCTGCTCGAGTCGGACGTGATCGAGTGGGAGGTCACGGTCGATGCGCTCCCCGGGCCGCTGGCCGAGCGCCTGCGCTCGGAGGGACATCGGCTCGATCCGGCGGGGTCGCGCTGGGCGATCCGTGTCGAGGAAGCGGGGGCGCTTCAAGCGATGCTCCGCGCGCTCACGAACGAGGGAATCTTCATCCGCTCGGTCGACCCGAGGCGGCAGAGTCTCGAGGAGCACTTCGTGCGCGCGATCCAGGCGGACGGTAGGGGAAGCGGCCGCGGGAATCGCGCAAGCGGACGGGCGCTCCGCACCGAGGGAGCGGGAACCCCATGAGACGCGTCCTCGCCATCGCCCACAACACAATCCGAGAGGCCGTGCGCGAGCGGCTCGTGCTCGTTCTGGGGCTCTTCGGATTCGCGCTCGTGGTCGGCTCTCAGGCGCTCTCGCCGCTTGCGCTCGGCGAGGGACGCAAGGTGGTGATCGATTTCGGGCTCGCGGGCGCGATGCTCCTCGCGACCCTGCTCGCCGTTTTCCTGGGCTCGAGTCTCCTCCATAAGGAGCTCGAGCGCCGCACGGTTTATTCCATCCTCGCGAAACCGATCCGGCGCGAAGAGTTTCTGCTCGGAAAGTTCCTGGGCCTCTGGATCACCACGGCCTCGCTCCTCGCGGGGATGGCGGGGATCCTGGCCGCGGTCGTGACCGTGGCCTACGGCGACACGCCGGGTACCCTCGTCGGCGCCGTCGGGCTCAGCGTGATGGAGCTGGGGATCGTGACCGCCGTGGTGGTGCTCTTCTCCTCGTTCACGACGCCCGCGCTCACCGCCTTCTTCGGAATTTCCGCCGTGGTCGCGGGGCACTTCGCCGAGGACCTGCGCACCTTCGCCTCGCCCGGCGCCCCTGCGGGTGTGCGGGCGCTCAGCGAGGGAGTATACTGGGCGCTTCCACACCTGGATGTGTTCAACGCCCGCGGTCTCGTGGTGCACGGGATCGCGGTGGAACCGGAACGGCTCGCGTTCGCGTTCGCGTACGGAGCCCTCTATATCGGGGGGCTCATGGTACTCGCGGGGACGGTGTTCCGCAGGCGGGAGTTCCGTTGATAGCGAGGCTGGATCGAGGGCTCCTCGCGGGGATCTTCCTGGCGGCGCTGCTCGTCGCGGGGGCGGCGCTGGTTCACGCGTCGGCGCGCCCGCGACTCGACAGGAGCCTGGAGGAAGAGCTTCTCTACTATCCTTCCGGGCTCATGGTGCGGCAGGCCGCTCTCGGCTACGAGACCGCGGCCGCGGACGTCGCCTGGCTTCGCGGCATCCAGTATTACGGCGAGCACCGGCTCACGGATCAGAAATACGACCTCATCGGCCACGTGATGGAGATCGTGACTACGCTGGATCCGAAGTTCGTGCAGCCGTACGTGTTCGGCGCCTTCGTGCTTGCCCAGGAGATGAAACAGCCCGAGCGCGGTCTGGAGCTCCTGGAACGAGGCATGCGCGCCAACCCCACCGACTGGAAGCTTGCGTTCGAGGCCGGGTTTCTTCACTACGTTTGCCGGCGCGACAACGCGGCGGCGGCGCGCTTCTTCACGTGGGCGAGCCGGATACCCGGTCACGAGCCGTACGTCGAGCGCTTCGCGGCATTCGCCCACCAGCGCGCGGGGAACTTGGGCATGGCGATTCTTCTGTGGAAACACGTTCTCGCGACCGGGAACAAGTACATGCAGGATGTCGCGCGGCGCGAGCTCGGACGATTGGGGGCGTAGGAATGGAACCCAGAATCTTCCTCGGAGCGGCGGCGTTCGTGATCGGACTCATCCTGGGAAGTTTTCTCAACGTGGTGATCGCGCGGCTGCCGCGCGGGCAGTCGATCGTGAGCCCGCCGTCGCGCTGTCCGCGCTGCAAGGAGCGGATTCGGCCCTGGGACAACATTCCGGTCCTCTCCTACATCCTGCTCCGGGGCCGCTGCCGCCATTGCCGCCGGTCCATCTCCTGGCGTTACCCGGTCGTGGAGCTTACCTCGGGAATCCTGCTTCTCCTCCTCGTCCACCGGGTGGATAACCCGCTCCTGCTCGTGCCCCAGGCGGCGTTCGTCCTGGCGCTCCTCGCGATCGCGTGGATCGATCTCGACACCAAGACGATCCCGGACGTCGTCACGATTCCGGGCGTCGGATTGGGGCTCGCCGCGAGTCTCTTCGCCCCGCCCGGTCTCGCGGGCGCGCTCCTGGGCGCGCTCTGCGGCGGGGTGAGCCTCTGGCTCGTGGGAGCGCTCTATGAGCGCGCGACCGGCGTTCC
>DASXQO010000011.1:0-2672 GCA_036507115.1 Candidatus Eiseniibacteriota bacterium
CGCCACTCTCGTGGACGCCACCGGGCTCTTCATCTACTTCGCGATCGCGCGGGTCTTCCTGGGCCTCTGAGAGAGAATAGAGCGGGTCTTTTCGAGGTTTTGAGTCAGTCAAACCGATGAGCGCAAACCCGATCCCCCCGACCCGCCCGGAGGAGTACCCGCCGGTCGGGAGAGACCATTTCTGGGCGAAGGCCTCCCGCGAGCTGCGGCACCGGCTCGCGAAGGAGGTTCCGCACGAAGTCCTGAAAGAGCTCCACCGGAAGAGCCCGGCCCGGCACCTGGCGATCGCGGCGCGGCAGTTCCTCATTCTCGGCGCGGCGTCGGTCGTCTCGTGGATCTTTCCGCAGCCGTGGATCTGGATCCCGTCGGCGCTCGTCGCCGGATGGACGATCTTCAACTTCACCGTGCTCCTCCACGAGGTGGTGCACCGGGCCGTCTTCAACGGCCCCCGCCCCGCGGCCGAGCGCGCGCTCGCGATCCTCTATGCCGTCCCGTCGGGGATCTCGGCGCTCCAGTTCACGCGGTGGCACCTGACCCATCACGCGGAGCTCGGCGATTCGGTCGCCGACCCGAAGCGCCATTACCTTTCGCCGAAAGTCAACCGCGCCTGGTACAAGCTGCTCTACTTCACGCCGGCTCTCTTCCCGATCTACTTCCGCGCCGCCCGGCAGGAGACGGCGGGCTATCCGCCGCACCTGCAGCGTCGGATCGCTTGGGAGCGCCGCGCGACGATCGCGTTTCACCTCGCGGTGATGGCGGCCATCTTTCTCGCCGGCGGCTGGGGCGTGCTCGCGCGCGTGTACCTCGTTCCGTACTTCCTCGTCTTTCCGATCGCGTTCGCGCTGAACCGCCTCGGACAGCACTACGCGATCGTTCCGGAAGACCCCGCCAAGTGGGGCAGCGTGCTGAAGCCCTCGCGCTGGTGGGACTTCTGGTACCTCTACTCCGCGTACCACCTCGAGCACCACTACTTCACCGGCGTGCCGTTCTACAACCTGCGCAAGCTCCACTTCGCGCTGCGGCCGTTCTTCGAGTCGATCGACTGGCAGCCGACGACGTACGGCCGCCTCTTCAAGGCGTGGATCGTCGAAAACAAGACTCCGCACTCGAACTGGAGCCTCGAGGACGGGCTGGTCGGCTAAGACCTCTTCCCTCTAAGGGAACGGAACGTCTTTTTTCTCGGGATTCGGATTTTTCTCCAGCCGGGTCTCCAGTCTCGTGAGTTGCGCCTTCAGGTCCTCGATCTCGACTTGCTGCCTTTCGAGGCTTCGACGTTGCTCCTGGACTTCTCTCAAGAGCAGAGGGTTCAAGAGGTCATATCGCACCGTATACGGCCGCCCCTCTTCGTCGTTGACGACCAGTTCTGGATAGACGTCGGCCACTTCTTCGGCGATCAGGCCGTACTGGGTGAGCCCGGTCGGGTGGATCGCATCGCACGACGCATGGGAACCTCCTGTTTGAGCGCGGGACCGATCGCCTTCAGGTCTGGCCTCTGGGACGCCGATCCTATCGACCGCTCTCCCGGAATGAACTTCGACCGAAGTCGAAGACGGCCGGGGAACTCGGCCGCCTCTTGTTCAGCTCGTACGACAGCCTCGAAAACGGGCTGGTCGGGTCAGACCCGGATGTTCGAGTCCGAGCGACGGACCTTCTCGAACCGGGTATCGAAGCGTGGATAAGGCTAGTGGGTGTTCGCTTCGAGAAGGATCCTCTCCAGAGCCGAGATGTCCCCCCGCTCCCGCGCCGTCTCTCCCGCCCGGTTGTAGACGACGTTCCCCCTGCGGTCGAGGAACGCGAGAGTCGGAATGTATCCGGTCGAATAGCGCGTGACGAGGGCCCGTTGGTCAGGCGAAGGGCTCGAGAGATCCACCACTAGGAACCTCGCGTCATCCTTGTGCTTTCGATAGAAGGCGACGAACCTCTCCGCTTCGCGGTTGGTGTTCCAGCAGTGCGAGGTCCCGAAGAAGATGGCGGTGGGGCGGTCGGAGGCGATCTTGCCGTCCGTCAGGTTCTCGCCCCGGATCGGGAACGCGCTCGAAGAGTCGTCGGTGAAAGAAAGGCCAGGCGCGAGCGTGAGATCGGACGCTCCGCCCGGGCCCGCTTGCGCGACCGCGACGGGGGGCTTTTCCCCGGAGTCGCCCGCGAAAAGGAGGCCGACCGCCGCAAGCGTGAGAAGGCTCGCGGCGGGCAATGCGGTCATCCAGGATGTCTTCATCACGCGATTCGATGTGACGTGCACCCTTCCGGTTTCGTAATAATCACCCTGTGGACGAAGTCCCGGACCTGAATTCGCTCATCCGGGAGCTGAACGAAGACCGGCCCCCGCGCGGTGAGGCCGGCAGCTCCGCTCAGCTCGAGGCCTGGCTCCGCACGCTCGTCGAGCGCGGCGGCGCCGACCTCCTGCTCGTCGCCGGGGCGCCGCCCGCGATCCGCGTGGACGGGCGCATCCTTCCGCTTCCGCACGCGCCGCTGTCGGGAGAGGACATCGAGGAAGCCGTACTCCCCGCGCTCTCGGCCCGCGGGCGCGCCACCTACGCGAACGACTCCGTGGCGGATCTCTCGTTCAAGCTTCGCGGCGCCGGCCGCTTCCGGATCAACCTCCATCGCGAGCGCGGGCGCGCCGCCGCCGCGATCCGGTCGCTTCCGACGGATCCGCCCCGCCTGTCGTCGCT
>DASXQO010000012.1:0-8179 GCA_036507115.1 Candidatus Eiseniibacteriota bacterium
CGGTCCTCCGCGAAGTGGAACGCGCGCTGGAGGAGGGCTGCGAGCGGATCGTCGCGGTCGGGGGGGATGGGACCGTGTCGATGGTCGCCGAGGGACTGGCGCGCTTCGACGGGCGCCTTGGAAAGGCCGCGCTCGGCATCATCCCGACGGGCACGGCCAACGTCCTCGCGGGCGAGCTGGGGTTACCCACTTCCCTCGAGGCAGCCGCCGCCACGGTAGCCGAGACGGGACAGTCGCTCACCCTGGACGCGATCCGGGTCGGGGGCAAATTGTTCCTGACTCAGATCGGGATCGGCCCCGATGCCCTGATGATCCGCGACACCTCGCGCGAGAGTCAGGTCAAGCTGGGGCGGGTCGCGTACATGGCCAACTTTGTGAAGCGCGCCTTCCGCCAGCGTCCGCGCTCTTTCGAGATCGAGCTCGACGGATCTCCGCTTCGAGCCCGCGCGTGGCAGATCATCGTGGCGAACGTGGGGAGCATCGGAGCGCCGCCGTTCACCTGGGGTCCGCGCATCGATCCCACCGATGGAGTGCTCAACCTCTGCATCCTGGATGCCCGGAAGCCGCTCGATCACGCGCGAATCGTAGTGCGGCTCCTCGTCGGCCGCCACCGCAAGGATGAGAACACGAGGTACCTGCGCGTGCACGACCGCGTGGTCATCCGGAGCGACTGGCCGGCGCTCGTCCAAGGGGACGGCCAGGTCATCGGGAAGACGCCGGTCACCGTGCGCGTCGTTCCCAAGGCAGTGCGCGTACTGGTCCGTCGCGAGGTCGAGAAGCCGGCGGAACCCGCTGCGGCCGCGGCGGGGGCGCCCCGCGCGGGGGCCGCGTCCGGTGTCGGAGCCGCCGGAGGCAACGGCGAATCGGTCTCGAGCGACGTCGAGAGCATGCTCGCGGAGGAGCACTCGCGGACGTGGGTCCTCCAGGGCTGGCTCAAGCACCCCGTGGCCGCCCTCGAGGCGCTGGACGCCGCCCTGTTTCTTCGCGTGAATGCTCTCTCGCTCGGGAGCGCGGCGGACCGCGCGACGTGGATCCTCTCGAGCGTGATGCGCTACGGGGAGGGCTGGGCCTTCGTGCTCTCCACCATGATCGCGGTCGATTTCCGGGCAGGGCTCCGGACCGCGGTCGAGGCCGTCCCGGTGATCGGACTGACGATGCTCACGGTGAACTACCCGCTCAAGAGGTTCTTCCGCAGACGGCGACCTTTCATCGCGTTCGTCAAGGCGCGGGTCGTGGGCGCCCGGCCGCGCGATTTCTCGTTTCCCTCGGGGCACGCGGCTGCCGGATTCGCGGGCGCTCTGGTGCTCGGCGCGCACGCCCCCGCGTTCGCGCCGGTCTTCTACGCCCTCGCCGTGGCCGTGAGCCTCTCCCGAGTGTACCTCGGCGTCCATTATCCGAGCGACGTCGCCTTCGGCGCGTTCCTCGGCGCTTCAATCGCGGCGCTGTATCGAACCCTCCTGCTCGGGCTCCTGCCCTGGCTGAGGTAGAAGGGCCGGTGCTCCACTGAGGTAGAGGGCCGGTGCTCCATCCCAACGGAGGGGAAATCGTGAACGGGTAGAGTTTCGGAGATTCCGGCACACGGGTTGCTTGCTCCTCTACCCAGGGGGCGGGGAGAAGGGAGAAACCGCATGAAGGTCGGCGAAAGGACATCTGCCGATTTGGCGCGGTCGCCCCGGAAAATGGACAACCTCCCGGGCCCTGCCCGGACCCTCTCGATCCTCGTCGTCGACGACGACCGCGATTCCGCAGACGGCATCGCCATGCTCCTCAGCCATTGGAATCACAACGTACGGGTGGCCTACGAAGGCAGGCGGGCGATCGAGATTTTCAGAGACCAGCGCCCCGACCTCGTCCTGCTCGACATCGGGCTACCCGGAATGGACGGTTACGAATTGGCGACCCGCCTGCGCTTGGAGCGTCATCGGGCGTTCCTGGTCGCGCTGACAGGATACACGGATCGGAGGCGGGCTATCGCCGCGGGGTTCGAAGAACACTTCCCGAAGCCTGTCGACCCGGATGCTCTGCGCGACTTGATCTCGAGCTTGTAGCCTGGAAGAAGGGCGCGACGCGCGCGACTCTGGCCTTGATGTTGCAGCCCTGAAGAGAACGCGACACCCGGCAGCGGAAGGTCTTTCGTAAAGGACGAAACCCGTAGGTTGAACGGGGGCGGATCATGTCGGTACTCCTACAGATTTGCTTTGTAATTGTAACAATTGCGGTTGTGGCAATCGCGGTCGCCGTGATCAAGGTGATGCAGCATTTCCGCAGAGCTTCGGATGATTTCTCGCAATTGGCCGCGGAAGGCAAGCAGTGGATCCATCAGCTCAAGGACGTGACCCACGACGCGGGAGAGGTCATCGACACGTTTCGGGACGTCGCGCCACGTGTGCGGCGCGTGGTGGAGCGTTTCGAAACGATCGGGGAGCGCACGGCGGATGTCTCCGACGCACTGCTCCGCGAAGTGGAAACGCCCATCCGCACGGCGGTCGCGGTGGCCCGGGGCGTGAGGTTCGGAGCGCGGCGATTCATCGAGCGTTTGAGTGAACGTTTCACCGGTCGCTCGTCGACCAACGGAGGAATGAACTATGAATGATCATTCGTACACGAGTGACATGGGGCGCGGTGGCGGGTCGACCGGCATCACCATGGCGGGATTTCTCGTCGGCGCGATCTTCGGCGCGGGCGTGGCACTCCTTCTCGCGCCCGCACCGGGCGGCGAGACCCGGCGGCGGCTCGGTGATACCGCGCGCCGCCTGGGGGACGCCGCGAGCGAAGCGGTAGACCGCGCACGTCATGGAGAGGGCGGCGAGTCCCGGCCCGGCGGACGCTCCTCGCGCGAGCCTCTCGCAGGCGGGCGGACGCCGCAAACGGGAACCCCCGGGACGACCGTCTAGCCCAGGCCTCATGAGTGCGTTTTCCACCTCCCCGGCGGGGCAGCGCGAAATTCAGGCGCAGGATTAAGCCGGCTCGGTGCGGAGCGGTCGACGCGAGGCGTCCCCTCCGGGTTCCATCTCTGCCGAGCTATAGAGATTTCACACGACGAGCGCTGCCTGCCGGGGACCCATTCCATGAATGCGGCCACGGCGCCCCCCGCCATCGGAGCCTCCGCAAGATCCCTCGCCGCCTTGCGCCCCTGCGCTTCCTTCGAATAGACTCGCGGTCCGCATCCCCGCGCCGTGCGGGGCGCTGAGCTCGCCCCATCGAAACGCCATACGCCGTCGCCGAGGCCCGAATGGAAGCCGTGCCGCGTCCGCGCATATCCGACATCCTCACCGGCCTTGCGGTGACCGCGGCCTACATGGTCGCGGGAAAGATCGGATTGAGCCTGGCGTTCGTCAACGCCAGCGCAACGGCGGTGTGGCCTCCGACCGGGATCGCCCTCGGGGCGTTCCTCGTTCTCGGCTATCGCATCTGGCCCGGACTCTTGTTAGGAGCGTTTCTCGTCAACGTCACCACGACGGGAGACGTGGCCACCTCGATCGGAATCGCCGTGGGGAACACGCTGGAGGGGCTCCTCGGGTGTCATCTGGTGCGGAGATTCGCCGGGGGACGGCACGTCTTCGACCACGCGACCACGATCTTCAAGTTCGCCGTCCTGGCGGGGCTGGTCAGCACCGCGGTCAGCGCCACGATCGGAGTCACGACCCTTTCCCTCGGAGGGTTCGCGCCCTGGAGCGAGTTCGGCGCGATCTTGCTCACGTGGTGGCTCGGGGACGGCGCGGGCGCGCTCGTCGTGACGCCGCTCGTCGTGCTCTGGTGGCTGAATCCGCGGGTCTCCTGGAATCGCCGGGAATGGGGCGAATTCGCGATTCTCCTGGTCCTCCTCGTCGTTCTCGCCCTGCTCGTGTTCTCCGGGCTGTCTCCCTTCCACTCCAAGCATTATCCCGTCCAGTACCTCTGTCTCCCCGCCCTAGTATGGACCGCGTTCCGCTTCGGCCAGCGCGAGAGCGCGACCGCCTCGGCGCTCCTCTCGGGCATCGCGATCCACGGGACCCTCCAGGGCTTCGGCCCGTTCGCGGGACGGCCCGTCAACGAGTCGCTTCTTCTGCTCCAGGGATTCCTGGCCGTGGTCTCGATCATGGTGATCGCGACCGCCGCGGTCGTGATCGGCCGCCGCCGCGTCGAGCAGTCCGTGCGGGTGCTCAACGAGGAGCTCGAGCGGCGCGTGGCGGAGCGAACCGAGCAGCTCTGGCTCTCGAACGAGGAGCTTCGGAACCAGATCCAGAAGCGCGCCCGGGAGCGAAAGGAGCTCGAGCGGAGCGAGGCCCGGCTGCGCGAGGCGCAGCGCGCGGCGCGGATGGGAAGCTGGGAGTGGGATATCGAGAAGGACACGATCTGGTGGTCCCAGGAGCTGTATTCGATTTATGGATTGGAGCGCGCCTCCACCCTCGCGGGCTACGAGGCCTATCTGGCGAGGATCCATCCCGACGATCGGGCCAACGCGGATCACGTCGTTTCGACAGCTCTGCGCGACAAACAACCGTTCAGCTTCGAACATCGGATCGTCCGGCCTGACGGGACGATCCGGATCGTGCTCGGTCAGGGGGACGTGGTGGCGGACCGGCAGGGGAGAGCGGTCCGGATAATGGGCACCTCGCAGGACATCACCGAACACAAGACCGCGGAGAACGAGCGCGCCGCCCTGGCCCGTGAGCAGGAGGCGCGCCGGCAGGCCGAGGAGGCGAACCGGCTCAAGGACGAGTTCCTCGCGACCCTATCGCACGAGCTGCGCACGCCGCTCAACGCGATCGTGGGCTGGGCGAACCTCTTGAAGGACGGAAGGCTGGATCCCGCGACGACAACGCGCGCCGTGGAGACGATCAACCGGAACGTCAAGATCCAGAGCCATCTGATCTCCGACATCCTCGACATCTCCCGCATGACGTCCGGGCAGGTGGAGCTCAAGATGCAGCCGGTTCATCTGGCCGCGGTGATCGAGGGTGCGCTCGACACCATGCGGCCGACGGCACGCGCCAAGAACGTGAGCCTGGAGAGGGCGCTCGAGCCGATCCCGCGTCCCGTGCTGGGAGACCCCGACCGGCTCTCGCAGATCGTATGGAACCTTGTCTCGAACGCCATCAAGTTCGCACCGGAGGGGGGCCGGGTGGTGGTCCGCCTCGATCAGGAGGACTCCGCCGCGCGCATCCGCGTGGAGGACGACGGACCGGGGATCGATCCGGAGTTCCTGCCGCATGTCTTCGAGCGTTTCCGCCAGAAGGATTCCTCCCGAACGCGGCGGTACGGAGGCTTGGGGCTGGGGCTCGCGATCGTGAGACGCCTGGTGGAGCTTCACGGCGGGGGCGTCTCGGCCTCAAATCGGGAATCGGGAAAGGGAGCGGTATTCACGGTGTCGCTCCCGATGACCGAGGTCTTACCCCTTCGGGGGGCAGGGAGCCCGGATCTCTCCGCCGAGCCGGCCAAGGCGGGCACGGCGGAGACAGGTCCGGACCCCGGCGGCCGTGCGGGGCTGCCGCTCCGGGGGGCGCGGATCCTTCTCGTGGAGGACGATCAGGACTCGAGGGAGCTGATCGCGATGTTCCTCTCGCGCTGCGGGGCCGAGGTCGCGGCTGTGGGTTCGTCCTCGGAGGCCTTCACGTCGCTCGCCTCGCGGCGCCCCGATGTAGTGGTCAGCGACATCGCGATGCCGGGCGAGAGCGGCTACGACCTGATCGAAAAATTACGTTCGCTTCCCGTGAAGGATGGGGGGTCCCTCCCCGCGATCGCCCTCACGGCCTACGCGGGGGCCGAGGATGTAAGCAGAGCGCTCCGCGCCGGTTTCGACGCCCACATGGCGAAACCGGTGGAGATGCGGGATCTGGTACGCATGTTACGGGATTTGATCGATGGACATCGAGGCGCACCAGGGTAAAAGAAATGCCCTTCACGATTAGCTCTAGCCTGCCGATGGTCTTATGAGGTATTCCGATTGAGGGAACCCCGGTTCCGGGCGGGCCATCTAAGTAAGAGTGCGATGTGGTGTCGGTGGTCCACGTTCCCCTAAGACCCTTTTAAACAGGTAGTTACCTCATGAGATTCCCCAATCTGTCCAAGCCGAGCCGTGCCTCTGCCCTGGCTAACTGGAGCTTCCCTTGCGCCGTTCTGGTCGCTTTGGGCCTCGCCATGACCTCCCCCGTGACCGATCAGGACGTTCGGGCGGAGGGGGTACCCCAGGCCGCATCGCAAGCTACAGGCTCGCAGTCGGTTGCGGATGACCGCTCGATTCTGCCCGGACCGTCGTCCGGGGTGGCGTCCGCCGATCTGCTCGGGCTGAGCGGGCGGTTGCGCGCGGTCATGGGGACGCCGGATGCCCTTCTCGAAAACCCCCTGCTCAAGCTCCTCCTGGCGGAGTCGGGAAGCGAGGGGCTGCCTGCGTCTTGGGCGAAGCTGGCGACTCCGGACGGAGACTCGCTCACCGTCGTGACGCTCGTGCCTTTCGAGGAAGCGGGGAAGGCGGGTTTCACCGAGTACCACGTCGGAAGCTGGCCTTCGGCGACCGAGTCGGTCGCGAACGCGCGGTACGCGCCTCCGCGCGGATTCATCGGGGTAACGGCTGAAAACCAGGAGACGAGCGTCTCCGAGCATTTCAAGATGCGCGACTTTCTGACCCACGATCAGGGGAATGTCTGGCCAAAGGTGCTGGTGATCCGGCCCACGCTACTCGACAAGCTCGAGCTCCTGCGTGCGGAGCTGGAGCGTGAGGGGCTGCCCAGCCGGCTCCATGTGATGTCGGGCTTCCGGACGCCTCAATACAACGCGCAGGCAGTAGGGAAGGGCGGTCGTGCGAAGCACAGCCGGCACATGTACGGCGACGCGGCCGACGTCTTCGTGGACGCCGATGGGGACGGGATGATGGACGACCTGAACAAGGACGGCAAGATCACGGTGGCGGATGCGCGGGTCCTCCGCGCGGCGGCGGAGCGCGTCGAGGCCCAGTACCCCACGCTGGTTGGCGGGCTGTCGGCCTACCCCGCGAATTCGGCCCACGGGCCCTTCGTCCACGTGGACACCCGGGGAGTCAAGGCTCGCTGGTAACCGCGGCAAACCGAACCGGATTTCGGGCGGCGGCGCGCGAGCGTCGCCACCCTTTCGATTACTCGTAGCGCAACGACTCGATCGCGTCGAGCGAAGCGGCGCGGCGCGCGGGCCAGACCCCGAAGAGAATCCCCACCGCAGCCGCGAACACGAAGGCGAGCAGGATCGAGGAAATACCCACCGACGTATTCCAGTGGAACGCGGTGCGGGCGACGATCGCCGTGCCCGCCCCGAACGCGATCCCGAATATCCCTCCAAGGAGACAGAGAACCAGAGCCTCGATGAGAAACTGTAAGAGAATCGTCCTCTGCGTGGCGCCGAGCGCCTTGCGGATCCCGATCTCGCGGGTGCGCTCGGTGACCGAGACGAGCATGATGTTCATGATCCCGATTCCACCCACGAGAAGGCTCACCGCCGCGATCCCCGCGAGGAGAAGGGTGAAGACCTGTGTGGTCTCGCCGAGGGTCGTGAGGAAATCGGCCTGGTTCCGGATCACGAAATCGTCGTCTTGGCCGGGTCGCAGCCGGTGCTCCCGACGCACGATCCTCTGGACCTCCGCCATCGTGACCGGGATGTCGTCTTCCGACGGAGCAAGGACGTTGATCGAGCGAAGCCGGTCGGTGCCGAACAGCCGGTAGCGCGCGGTCTCGATCGGGACGAGGACCTGGTCGTCCGGATTGAAGAAGCCGCCCCCCTGGCCCTTGGGGGTGAGAACGCCCGCGACCTCGAACTGCACACCGTTGATCCGGATCTCGGCCCCGACCAACGCCTCGGGGGATGCGATGCCGAGGTCGGTCAGCACCTGCTGCCCGAGAACGGCCACCGCCCGTCGCGCCGCGTTCTCGGGCTCCGTGAACATCCGGCCGGCCTCGATCGTGAATCTCCGCACTTCGAGATAGTTCGCGGTGGTCCCTACGATCGAGGTGTTCGTGTTCCGGTTCTCGTACTTTACCTGTAAAGGCCGCGACATCTCGGGCTGGACCGCGGTCACGAACGTGGAGCGCTCCTCGATCGCTTTGGCGTCGTCCATCGTGAGCGGCGCGCGATCGCTCGAGGAGGCTACGCCCCCGGCGCCCCGCGCTTGCGACGGCATGACCGTGAGGAGCGTGGTCCCAAGCGAGGAGATCCGCTGCTTGACCGATTCCTG
>DASXQO010000013.1:0-10366 GCA_036507115.1 Candidatus Eiseniibacteriota bacterium
CCGTGTTTCTCCACGAATTCCTTCCGCGCCGCGATCGCGAGCCCGGGAATGTCGACCTGACTCGGACACTCGCTCAAGCAGAGCTTGCAGTTGAAGCAGGAATCCATGACCTCCTTGAGCGGCTTCTCGGTGAGCGCTTCGCGCGACAGCTCTCCCCGGATCATCTCCATCAGCAAGACCGCCTTCGCGCGCGCGGTATGAGGCTCCAAGGCCGTCGTGGACCCCACGGGGCAATAGTCACGGCACGTCCCGCACCCGTGGCACATCTCGATCATGTCGCGGAAGTCAGGCTCGTCGAACACCGTCCCCGTGGCGACATAGGTGTTCGTGTAGCGGGAGTAGTCCTCCGGGAAGGTCCGCGCGTCCGAAATCACGTTCCCGGGATTCAGGATCCCTGTGGGGTCCATCGCGCGCTTCACGCGCGCCATCACGGCATAGGCCCGCGGATATTGGCGTTCGAGATACGGCGCGCGCAGGATGCCGTCGCCATGCTCGCCGGTGATGGTTCCGCCCAGGCGCCAGGTCAGCTCGAAAGCGTCCTCGGCCATCGCGGACATCCGCCTCTGAAAGGTCGCGTCGTGCGGGTCCATCAGTGGCATCACGTGGACGTTGCCGTTCCCGGCGTGCCCGAAGATCGCGAAGCGCGTCCGATGCTTCGCGAACATCGCGCGAAGGCCGTTGATGTAGTCGCCGAGGCGCTCGGCGGGCACCGCGGTGTCGTCGATGAAATTCATCGGTTTCTCGACCGGCGAGGCGCGATAGATCAGAGGGAGCGCCGCCTTCCGCACCGCCCAAAGTGTCGCCCGCTCCTCCGCGTTCCGCGCGGCCCGGAAATCCAACACCTTGCCGCGCCGTGCGGCCGCCCATTCCTCCACGGCCGCGATACCCGCCCGCGCCTCCTCGGCGGAGTCTCCCTCGAATTCGACGAGGATGGACGAATCGAAGCGCTCGGGGATCAGAGGGCGAAGGTCTTCTCGGTCCGCGCGGACGAAGGCCAGGAAGGTGTGATCCATGGCCTCGATCGCGGAGGCTCCGAGGCGGCGCGCCTCGAGCACGGCCTCCGTCGCGTCCTCCCAGGAAGCGAAATACAACAGCGCTACCGCGGTCGCCTTGGGCTTCGGGACGAGCCGCATGGTGACCTCGGTCACGATCCCGAGCGTGCCCTCGGAGCCCACAATCAACCGCATGGGATCGAATCGTGGGGCGATCGAACTGACCTGATCGCCGGGAGCCCATGCACCCCAGAGATCGTAGCCGCACGAGTTCTTGTTCGCCCGCGGGCGCTCGGGGAGGAACGCGGGCGCGCCTTCGCGGAGAATCGTCTCGAGCTCCGCCGAGAGCGTGCGCCAGAATGCGCCGCCTTCGCTCGCGGCGGCCGAGGCGGAGCCGCGCCCGGCGGCCGAGCCTGCGCCGCGCCCGGCATCGCTCCCGGCACCGCGCCCGGAACCGCTCTCACCGTGCGTCCCCAGCCTCACCACACTTCCGTCGTGGAGCACGACGGTCATGCCCAGCACATGATCCTTCGTCGAGCCGTGGCGGAGCGTGTGCGCGCCCGAGGCGTTCGTTCCGACGTTCCCGCCGATCGTGCAGAAATCGCCGCTCGAGGGATCGGGTCCGAGGCGCAGCCCCACCTTGCCGACGGCCTTCTGCACGCGCCCGTGGATCGCGCCGGGCTCCACCCGGACCACCCGCCGATCCGCGTCGAGATCCAGCACCCGATTCGTGTGCGCCGCGAAATCGATGACGATCCCGGGGCCCAGGGCCTGGCCCGCGAGGCTCGATCCGCCTCCTCGGGCGGTCACGGGGATCCCGGCGGCAGCCGCAAACGCGACGGTCTTCGCCACGTCGGCTTCGCATTTGGGAGAGACCACGGCGAGAGGTTTCCGCCTGAAAATGCAGGCCGCCGTGGAGAAGAGAGCGAGCGCTATGGGGTCGGTCCGCACATCGCCCTCGACGTGCGGAGCCAGCTCGCGCTCGATTTTCAGTTGTCGCGGGTCCATACATCTCCCCTCGCGCAGGGGTGCGTCAGGTTCGTCGCGCTAGGAAAAGCCGGTCGTAGAGAAGGGCTGCGACCCCACCGCCTGCCAGGGGTCCTACCCAGTATACCCATTGATCCTGCCAATAGTGCGAGGCGAGTGCGGGTCCGAAAGCCCGCGCCGGGTTCACGGCGGCGCCGGTCAGAGCGCCCCCCATGAGGACGCACACCGTGATGGTGAGCCCGATCGCGAGGCCCGCAAACCCACTCGGGGCCCGCGGATCCACGGCGGTGCCGAACACCGAGGTGACGAGGAAGAAGGTCAGGATCGCCTCGATCGCGAACCCCATCGTGGGCCCGATCGTCGGGTCGATGGTGGGGGTGCCCAGGTGGACGTCGACAGGGCCTCCCTGGTACACCCAGCTGAGGATCCCCGCAGCGAGCGAGGCTCCCATGAGCTGGGCGACCCAGTACACGAGCATCTTGCGGAGACCCATCCGCCGCGTCACCCACATGCCGAAGGAGATCGCCGGATTGAAATGGGCCCCAGAGATGTGCCCGAACGCATAGACCCCGATCAGGATCGCCAGCCCGTGCGCCACCGCGATGCCCGTCGTGCCGACCGTTTGCGTGGCCTGCTGCTGCATGATGGCGCCGGCGCCGAAGAAGATGAGTCCGAACGTTCCGATCGTCTCCGCGAGGAAATTCCGAACGCCCTGATTCATGCGTCCTCCGTCCCCAGAGTTTCGCCTCGAGCCGGGAGCACTGGGCTCCGCGATCCACGGACCCGGAAACCCCACGTCGCCAGAGCCCGCCTAGAGCGTTCCGACGGTTTTCCGATCCAGACGCTTCGACAACTCGACCAGGAGCTTGACCGCGGCATCGTAGTCCTTGCGGTCCATGATGGTGGAGTGGCTATGGATGTACCGCGTCGGTATGAAGATGACGAGTGAGGGAACGCCCGTGTCGTACGTGTGGAACCGGCCGGCATCGGTGCCGCCGCGCTCCACCGTGCCGAGGTGGAAAGGAATCTTCTGCTTCTCGCAGATCTCGATCGCGAGATTGCGGAGTTTCACGTTGGGAATCAACGTGGCGTCGTAAACGAGGATGCCAACCCCGGCGCCCAGCTTCTCATCGCCGTCCCCCAGGGAGCCGGGCGTGTCGTGCGCGATCCCCACATCGAGGGCGATTGCGACGTGGGGTTTGACGCTCGCGACGGAGGTCTGGGCGCCGCGCAGGCCCACCTCTTCCATCGTGGTCGCGACGCCGTAGACCGTGTTCGGGTGCGGCGTCTTCGACAGGCGGCGCAGCGCGTCCACGACCAGCGCACAGCCCACGCGGTTGTCGAGCGCCTTCGCGAGATAGAGCCGGTCGTTCGACATCACCGAAAAGGCCGCCTCCGGAATGATCGGGTCGCCGGGGCGGATGCCCAGGCGCTTCTTCACGTCGAAGGTCGACGTCGCGCCCACGTCGATGAACATGTCCTTGATGTCCATCACCTTCTTGCGTTCATCCTCCTGGAGCTCGTGCGGAGGCTTGGAGCCCACGACGCCGATCACGTCTCCCTTGGCGGTGCGGATGCGCACCTTGTGCGCGAGGAGCACGTGTCCCCACCATCCGCCCATCGGCAGGAACTTGATGAATCCTTCCTTGGTGACGCCCTTCACCATGAAGCCGACTTCGTCCATGTGGCCGGCCATCATGATCCGCGGCTCGTCCGATTTCCCGTTCTGCTTGCAGATGACGCTGCCCAGCCCGTCCTGGGAGACCGTGCCCAGACCGCGCATGTGCTTCTTCAAGATTCCCGCGATCTCGGTTTCGTGCCCGGGAGGGCCGAACGCCTCGGTAAGTTCTTTCAGCAGCGAGTGACTCGCGTCCATCCAGAGGCTCCTTCACGTGAGAAACAGGGCAGGTTGGCGGGGCGAGTATCGGTCCGAGGGGCGGGAGTGTCAAGGAATCCGACGGCGGATGCTTTAGCAACATGATTCTGTCCTCCCCTAACGGCTCCATGAAAATGTCCCCCCATGGGACATATCACGATGAGCAGCAAGGAGGCTCGGCGGCCGGGTCTGGTTCAGGCCGCGCTGGAGGGGAAAATCAAGAACCGAGAGGGAGCTTTGGCCCTGGGCGTCAGCGATCGCCAGTTCCGCCGCTTCAAAGCTCGATATCGTGCCGGTGGCGTGAGGGATTGCTGCACTTGAATCGGGGACGGCCTTCATGCCGACGCCTATCGCCTGAGTCGCGCACCCGCGTCGTCGAACTGCTTCGTACGACGTACGCGGGCTTCAACGATCATCACGTCACGGAAAAGCTCCGTGAGGTGGAGGATCTCGTGCTATCCCGAGAAATGGTCCGGCGCATCCGCCGTGCGGCCCAGATCCCACCGGTACGAAAGCGACGGCCACCGAAGCACCGCGCCCGCCCTTTCTCGACTGCTTCCTTGAGGACTTCAATGGAAGATTCGCCCACGCTCCGCGCGAGATCGCCTCGGCCTGGCGTCGCCCTCCCCGCAACCTGGAACAGATCCTCGGCTGCCGCTACCAACGTACGGTCGCGCGAGACAATACCGTCTCCATCCCCGGCCGCTGGGCACAGATCCCTCCAGGACCCGGACGACGCTCGTATCAGAGATGCCGGGTCGAAGTGCGGGAACTGCTCGATGGGCGGCTACTCGTGTTTCGGGAGGATCGACTCATCGCGACCGAACCGTCACCTGAAGGCACCTTCACCCTCATGGCTCGAACCTCAGGAGCATCGGTGCCACGCAGGAAGAGACTCGGGCTGGACCACCCCAGGACCCCCTGCCCCACTTCGCCACCGTGCAAAGTCCGCGGGACGGCTTCCAGGGCCGCCTGGGCGACACCGCCTCACGGAACCACACGACCCAAACCAGGGCACCCCTGGAAGGAATACCCCACCCCCTTCCCGCATACCAATGCGGCTACGGGGAGGACAAAATCACGTTGCCGTTAGGGGGACATTTTCACGTTGCTACGACAGGAATCCGACGGCGGAAGTGTCAAGCGGTCCGGCGCGGAATACCCCGGATCCGGTGGTGCGAACGCTGGATGGTGGGAGCCTCATCCTCCTTGAGAACGCTCACCGAGCCGTCCACCTCGAGGATGGCGGAACGAACCTCCTCGACGGTGTCCACGCCGTGTTCCCGGAGAGCCCGGAGGAGGTCGTCCTGGGTGATCCCTTCGCGCGCGAGATTCTGCGTGAGGATCTGCCCATGCCGGATGAGGATGGTGGGAGAGCCCTCGATGACCTTCTCCAGCCTCGCGTTCCGCCGCACCGCCCAGGCCACGACCATGTTCACCGCGAACAGCGTCCCCGCCGCGACGAGCCCTCCGGTCAGGGAGGTGTCCGGTCCCGTCATGGCGTTCTGGACCGCGTTGGCGAGGAGGAGAAGGAGGAGGAAATCGAACGGGGTCATCTGTCCGACCTGACGCTTCCCCGTGAGGCGAAGCCCCAGGAGAAGCGCCAGGTAGACGATGCCCGTCCGGAGGGCGATGTCGATCAGCGCGCTACCGCTCGTGAGCGGCACTCATTCGCCGGAAATCAGCGCTCGACGATGACGATCGGCTTGTCGACGCGGAGCGAAACTTTCGCCCCCTCCTCGATCTGGAGCTCGTGCCCCTTCGCCATCAGGACCGCGCCGGTTCCCACCGCGGCCCCGCCGACGGCCCCGATGATGGTGGCCTTCGTATCCTTGCCCGCGACCTTTCCGATGACCGCTCCGGCGATGGTGCTCCCGCCGATGATCAGCTTGTCACGTGTGCTGGTGGACTTGGCGATGAGCTTCCCTTCGGCGTTCGCCACCGTGGCGTGGAGGGGCTTGGGACCGTCCACGGTCTGAATGGAATTGAAGTCCAGCGCGAGCGACGCGCGCGCGTCCTTGCTCTTGCTGCGGGAGGCGCGTGTCACCTCGGCCACTTCCCCGGTCACGGTCGCCCCGGCTTCGGCTATGACAACGCCGTCCTGCGTGATCGGCGCGATGAGCTTCGCCTCGACCTTGTCTCCGACGTTGGACGTCCGGGTGTCGACCGGGGTGATCATCTCCACTTCGAACATCGTTCCGGCCGGGACCTCGATCGTGCGCTTCTCCGCGTACGTGGACGGGGTGCTCGGCGCATTCGACGAGCCCATCGAGCCCGAGGAGCCGCTGCGCGGTTTCGTGGAGGACTTGCTGCTGGTCTTGGGGAGCGTCGCTCCCTGAGCGCCCGGCTGCGTCTCCGGCGCCGTCTGATCGGGCGGGGTCTCGGTCCCGTATCCCTGGCTCACCTGGGTCGTATCGCTCATCATGGACTCGGTCTGGTCTTTCTTCTGGCAAGCCGAAATCGCGAAGGCGAGAAGTGCCACCAGCCCAAAGCTACCTAGGAGCCTGAGAGATCTCATTAGGATCACCGTCCTTTGTTAGTAAATGAAGTTGTACGTGAATCCGCCCATGATCTTGAGCTGGTTCGCGTCCGACACGAAGGCGTACTTCACCTCACCGAAAATTCCGAGATTCGGCATCACCTGGTTCCGGATCCCTCCCTGGATGTTCAGTCCGAGCTTCGTATCCGAATCCTCGCCGAAGGGGCTTTCCGCCTTGAGAAAGTGGAACCCGAGACCTCCCCCCGCGTAGGGCACGAGCCTGCCTCCCTCGACCGGAAAATCGAGATCGACATCCATGCCGATCATGAGATCGCTGATGTCGACGCCGCCGACACCGACCTTCCAGTATTCCACCATGGGCATGAGGTGCACGTTCTGAACGAACTCACCCGCGTCGATATGGATGCCGAGCCCCAGCGCGCTGCTCGCGTCCTCGGGGTCGACGAAGCCGATGCGCCCGCCGAGCCCCTTGAATCCCAGCCCGTGTCCCTCTGGTGGAGGGGCCGCGGCCGCCAGAGCGCTGAATGAAGTGAGGCCCGCTGCGACGATGAGCGCCCCTAGAAACGATCCGTTTCGGTTCATCGCGGAAACCCCCTCGGTGGTCCGTGTGCGGCGCGGGTGGCTCCCGGCCGAGACTTTCAAGGCGACGTTTTTCCGCAACGAAAGTAGCTCAGAGGCTCTTCCGCCACAACTAGAACATGAACCGAAGACCTCCGTGGATGGCGAGTCCGTCCATGTCCACTTCCTCGCGAACGGTCTGCCCGATCGTAGGATCGAAGAACTCCGCCTTCGGGGTGCTCGCGTTCCAGACCGCCTCACCATAGAGGCCGGTCGTCCGCCCCACGTTCAGATTGAGGCCGCCGAAGAGCTGCGCGCCGAAACCGTCGTAATCGTTGCTGAAGTCGATTCCGACATCGTCGGTCCCCGAGACGGAGAGCCACTCCCAGCCGACGCCTCCGCCGACGTAGGGTTCGACCTGCGGCGTGACGGGAATCCGTACGCGGAGCGTTCCCATGAGCGGAACGAGGTCGGTGTCGATGGACTGGGTTGTCACGTTCTGGGTGACGTGGGTGCCGTCGGGGAGATCGTACTCGCGCACGAATACGTCGCCGCCGGTGGAGCGGTGATACCAGGAGAGCTGCACGCCGAGGTCGATCTGCTCCGCGAGCACCGTTCCGATACCGCCGTTCAGGTATAGACCGCTTCCGGGCTGGTTCGTGGGATCGAAGTTGCCCGCGCCGAGCATCACGAAGGCCGAGGACTCGCGGTAACGGCCGTGGTCGCGGTAGCGATCCCGGTCGCGCCATGGCCGGCGGCGGCGGATGGGGCCGTTGCTTTCGTTGCTTGCGCTGTTTTCGAGGTAGGTCTTGTTCGGGCCGAAGTCTTTGTACTGGGCGGCTCCCGCACCGAGCGGGCCGGGTTCAAAATCGAGTTGGGAAGCCGATGCGCTTCCCGCCACGAAAGCGAGCGCCAGCGCTGCCACAAAGATACGCATGTTCCTCCTCCTCCTCCGAATGGGGATAGCACACAAAAGGCCGTACCCCTGGATTGCAGCACCCGTGCCACCAACCATCGCATTGTGTAATAAGAACTTAGGTTCGCCGTACAGTACCGCCGGGGTCCATCTGAGGCGCCCGAACTACACTCTTGTGGTAATCCGTCCACACCGTGCGCCTCGTTGGGTTTGATCCATGGTCGGCCGCTTCGGTTTGACCCGGAGTCGGTCCGCCGATAGGATGCGCCGCCATGCGCCTCGCTCTGGCAGGGCTCATGCTCGGCGCGCTCGCGGCGGGCACGCTGGTCATGGACGCCGGGGTCTCCTCCGGCCAGCCCGCCGAGTTCCTCCCCTCCTCGCACGCGTTCTACGAGGATCTCGAAGCGCTCGTGGCGCGGGGGCTCCTCCCGTCCCTTCCGATCCACACCCGTCCCCTGGCCCGCACAGACATCGCGGACGCGATCGCGGTGGCACACGCGCTCGATCCATCGATCGAGTCGGACATCCACTATCAGCGTCTCGAGCGGGAGCTGGCGCGGGAACTCGTCGACAAGGGGGTGGAGCCGAGGGTCACGGAGACCGGACCCCTCCTCGACTCTGGAGCGTCCCGGAAGCAGCGCTTCCGGATCGCCCTGGCGGGACACGCGCGCGGGGACTTCGACGAGAAGCGCGATCCGCACTACCGCCTGCGCGATGAATCGTCGCTTGCGGCTCGCATGAGCCTTCAGCTCTGGCCGGGTTTCGGCGCGTACGAGGAGGTTGGAATTACACGCATCCGCGGCCAGCGCGAGTTCATCGACGCGATCGCCTCGCACACCGATCTCGAGGCCACGGTGCTTCGCGGGGAGCTGACCGGGCGCGTGAGTTTCTTGACTGCGGCCGTGGGGTACGACGCCGTTCGCTGGGGCCCGGGACGGCGGGGAACGTTGCTCCTGTCCGATGCGGCGGGGCCGATGACCTTTTTCCTCCTGCAAGGAACCTCCCGCGGGAGAGCGACCGTGACCGGGACCGCGCTCAACGCGGTGATCTCCGCCGCGGACCACCGCTATCTCGCGGCGCACCGCCTCGAGGTCGAGGTCGTGCCGCGGCTCAACATTGGGATTGCCGAAGCCGTGCGTTACTCCTCGGACGGGATCGATCCGCTGTACGCGACGGGGCTTCTGCCCTACACCGTGATCGAGCGGATCCGGATCCGCGAGGCGTCGAACGATTCGCTGCGCGCCCTCGAGCGCTCGAACGTGATGGCCTCGGCGGACGTCTCCTTCCGTCCGTCGCGCGATCTCACGCTCTACGGCGAGCTGCTCGTGGACGACTACGCAACGGAAAGCGCCGGAATGCCGAACCGGATCGGCTACCAGCTCGGGTTCCGGAGCGACCGCCCGTGGGGGATCCGCTCGGTGCATTTCCTCGGCGAGTACACGCGCGTTCGGAATTTCACCTACAGCGTGTACTACGGCCAGGACTTCATCTACCGCGGCCGTCCTCTCGGATACGCGCTCGGACCCGACGCGGAAAATGTGTTCCTCGAAGCCGCCCTCGATCTCTCGCGCGACTGGCAGTTGCGCTGGTCGGGAGATTTCACGAACCACGGCGAGGGAAGGCTGGGCGTGCCGTGGCAGCCCTCCCAGGGCCCCACGTCGACCGCGGGCCTCTCGGGCATCGTGGAGGAGCGGCGCGAAGTGTGGGGGGACGCGCGCTGGATGCCGCGCGACAACGTGGACGTGAGTCTCGGCGCAGGCTTTCGGAGGCTGCAGAACGAGGGCAACGCTGAGGGCGTGGATCGCGAGGCGTGGCTCGCGCGATTCGCCGCCGACGTGAGGTATTAGGGTGGCGGTGCTTCGGCTGCTCGCGGGCGTTAGGGCGGCGCGCTTCGGAGCGGCACGAAGGCGCTCTTCTCTCCTTCCCCGCGCCCTTCCGCCCGAGCGCGCGCTTCCTCCCAGAAAATCTCCTGGGCCCGGGCCGGCCGGCGCCGGCTCGCGCGTTTCGTAAGCGCTCCGTCTGCGCGAAGCTCCCGGGCTTTCACGTTATCCGCGAAGAGCACGTCGAGGATGTGGCCGAGCCGGGCCCGAAGCTCCGGGTCTATGACCGGAAAGACGAGCTCTACGCGGCGGTCCAGATTCCGCGGCATCCAGTCGGCGCTTCCGACGTAGGTTTCGGTGTCCCCGCCGTTCCGGAACTCGAAGATGCGGCTGTGTTCCAGGAAGCGATCCACGATCGAGACCACACGGATGTTCTCGCTCAGGTCCTTCACCCCGGGACGCAGGACGCAGGATCCGCGCACGTTGAGCTGGATCTTCACTCCGGCGCGCGAGGCCTCGTACAATGCGTCGATGATCGGCTTGTCCACGAGCGCGTTCATCTTGGCCCGGATCTGCCCGGGCTCCTCGGTGGTCGATTTCTCCATCTCACGCCGGATCAGACTCAGGAAGCGGGAACGGAGCCCGAGCGGCGCCATCGAGATCATCCTCCAGGGGAGCGGCTCGGAGTAGCCCGTGACGACGTTGAAGAACGCGGTG
>DASXQO010000014.1:0-3410 GCA_036507115.1 Candidatus Eiseniibacteriota bacterium
GCTCACGATCAAGGGCTGGCGCCAGGGTTTCCCCTCCCGTCTCAGAATCAGCGCGTCGCGGATCATTCCCAGCTGCGCGAGCGAAAACGTCAGGAATACGTTGATGCTGTAGAGCACGACCAGGATGTGGACCGCGCCGCCCGTGAAGGCGAGTACAGCGGCCGCGGCGATGGCCATGAACATGACGCCGTTGGAGCTGACGAGCCGCTCGGAGAGGTTGGCGAACCGCGAAGGAACCCATCGGTCGAGCGCCATGTAGACGAGCACACGCGGGCCGCCCAGAAAGCCGGTCTGGGCCGCGACGAACAGCAAGGCGCCCGCGGATAAGAGGAGAACGGCGACAAGAATGCCCGCCAGATGGCTTCCAGGCGCGAAGAGCTGACCCGCCACGGCGTACCAGAGCACCGCATTCAGGGTTTTTCCCGGAACCGGCCGCACCTGGTAGAGGAGATACCCGAGAAGGATGCCACCGGCGATGAAGGCCAGGGAAAAGGCCATGTAGCGCATCGTCGCCTTGGCCGTCTCGACCTTCGGCTCGCGCAGCATCGGCACGCCGTTGCTCACCGCCTCGATGCCCGTGTACGTCCCGCCGCCGAGGGTGAAGGCGCGGAAGAGCACCATGAGGAGCGCAACCCATCCGGTCGTCTGCACCGCGTGCGCGGACTGATCGCGGAGATGGTGCACCTCGAGGGGGATCTGCCCGATGTTCAGAACGACCGCGGCGATGATGGCTCCGACGTGGCTCACGATGAAGGCGAGAAAGATGGGAGAGATGACCATGACGGACTCGCGGACGCCGCGCAGGTTCAGGAGCGTGAGGCCCGCGAGGAGCATGAACGTGAAGGTCGTGCGGAACGGCAGAAGCCCCGGCGGGAAGAGGCTGAAGATCGACTCCGAGCAGCTCGCGAGAGAGATCGCGATCGTGAGCACGTAGTCGACGAGGAGCGCGGTCCCGGACACGAGCCCGGCGGCCGGGCCCAGGAGCTTCGTCGCGACCACGTACCCGCCGCCGCCGGCGGGGAATCGCTCGATAATGCGCATGTAGCTCACCGCGATCACGACCACGGTGAGCGCCGTCATGATCGCCAGCGGTATGGCGAGGAAGGTGTTCTCTCCGAGAGCGTGGAATGCCGCCTCTGGTCCGTACGCTGAGGACGAGAGACCGTCCGCGCCGAGTCCAACCCAGGCGAGGAAGGCGGCGAGCGAGATCTTGTGGAAGAGGTGTGGGTCGGTGATCCTGCGTGCCGGGCCGATGATGACCTCGAAGGCCCGCTGGAGGAATCGCAGGAACCCGGAGACCTGGGCCGGCCCGCCCGGCTCGGGAGGTAGTTCGGGGATGTTGCTAGGAGTGGGTCCTTCCGGCTGGTGTTCGGCCATGCAAGCGGTCGACTATATATCGAATGAGGCCGCCCCGGGCCGCCGAAAATATTCAGCACCGGCCGCCGAAAATATTCAGCCCCGGCGAGCGGACCCGCCGGGGCGATCCTTCTATCGTTTCACGGGTACGGGCTAGACCGCAGTCACGTTCGCTGCCTGCTTGCCCTTGGGACCCTCGACGATCTCGAACTCGACCGCCTGGCCCTCGGCAAGGGTCTTGAACCCCTCTCCCTGGATGGCCGAGTAGTGTACGAACACATCCTCGCCGCCCGGCTGCTGGATGAATCCGAATCCTTTCGACTCATTGAACCACTTCACGGTGCCGCGCTTGCGCATTGAATCTTCACCTCCTCCCGAATGTCAAATCCTGCTTAAAGGAAAGGAACGGACCCCAGCGACCCCCAACGTCGCGAATCGCGCGCGCGTGAAACGCTAACGCGGATCGGGCGAGCGGGGCGCTCTCTTGGAGCCTCTCGTTTGTCTTAGGAGATTGCTTCAGCGTATCGACACCGATCGGTGCTTTGAACCTTGCCGCGTGCCAGCGCTGAAGCCGAGATCCAAATGCGAGGCAACACCATTGCAGGTTTCCAAAGCGAACCTTACCTGGCCGTACAAGCCGGCCCGAAAGACGGCCGTACGTTAGCCCCGAGCGGGGACCCTGTCAACGCAAAGTTGGCCCCACGTCCGATGCGCCAGCCTTCTTGACCGCGCCATGCCCCCGCCGTAACGTGCGCTCCGTACAGAGGAAACATCCAAACCGGCTTCACCGGAGGTCCCATGGCCGGATTCCGGCTCCTCGCAGCCGCGATTCTATCGTTTGCTCTCGGGCCGAGCCCCGCGGTAGCTGCGGTGGCGCAGCTCGGGCCGAGCCCTGCCGTCGCCGTGGTGGCGCAGCGCGCGCAGGGGCCGGCGGAAATCGTCATCTACAACAACAACCTCGCCCTCGTGCGCGAGCCGTATCTCCTGAGACTCGCGCGCGGCCGAAGCGACGTGACGCTCGAGGGGGTGCCGCGCCGGATCGATTCGACTTCCGTGCGTCTCGAGGGAGACGGAATCCAGGTCTTGAGGCAGAGCTACGACTACGACCTCTGGAGCGGCGACCGGGTGTTCCGCCGCTTCCTGGGCGATTCGATCCGGTACCGGTACTCCAATCGGGTCTACGTCGGCCGCCTCGTCGGAATCGAGGGGGACGACCTCTTCATCGAGCGCCGTGACTCGGTCGGGGTTCTGACGATTCTAAACTGGCGATCGATCAGCGAGCTGGAGCTCCCCGCGCGCGTGGGGCTCGCCACGCGTCCCTCGCTCCGGTGGGTGGTCTCGAGCGAGAAGGCGGGAGACCATAGCACCGTTCTGTCCTATCTCACATCGGGGATCGAGTGGACCGCCGAGTATGCCGCGGTGCTCGAGCCGGGCGAAAAGGAAGTCGAGCTCAGCGGCTGGGCCTCGATCGTGAATCGCACCGGAACCTCGTTCGATGGGGCGAAGGTGGCGCTCGTAGCCGGCGAGCTCCACCGGGCCGGCGAAACCCCGGAGCGGGGCCCCGCGGCGGAGGAGGCTTCGCCCAAGGCGCCCGCGACCCAAGTCCAGGATCTCTTCGCCTATCACCTCTATCCCGTCGCCGGCACGATGGATCTCCGCCACCTCGAGACGACGCAGGTCCCGCTCGTCGGGCCGACGCGGGTGCCTGTCCGGCGCGGGTACCTCTACGACGCGGCGCGGGACGGCTCCCGCGTGCGGGTTCGCCTGGAGCTCGGAAACGAGAAATCGAAGGGACTGGGCGTGCCGCTCCCCCAGGGTCGCGTGCGGGTCTACGAAGGAGACCGTGCGGGCGCGAGAACCCTCGTGGGTGAAGACGCGATCGGGCACACCGCGGCCGGCGAGAAGATCTGGATCCTGAGCGGCACTGCGTTCGATCTCGTCGGGGATAAGACGCGGGTTTCGCACACGCGCGTCTCGCGGAACGTGACCGAAGACGCGTACACGATCTCGATCCGGAACCGCGGGGAGAAACCGGCAACCGTCACGGTCGTCGA
>DASXQO010000015.1:0-15251 GCA_036507115.1 Candidatus Eiseniibacteriota bacterium
CTGCTTCAGGAGCGAGTGCTCGAAGAGGATCTTGCGTAGGGTTGGTCCGGGAAACCCGGAAACATGGTGCCCCATCGCCATCGGCGCGTTGATCCCGGTCAGGATCGAAGTCTGGCCGGTCGCGCTCTGGGGCAGACCCGGAACGCCCAGGGAGGCGTCGAGGCCCCGGGCCATGAGGGGAGGTCCGATCCGCGCGGTCGGAGTGAGCGACGCGGTGAGGCGGAGCGTGGGAAATTCACCTGTCGCGAGCGGGTTTCGGTCCGGATCGTCCGATCCGACCCCGATGCCGTCGATGAAAAAGAGAAGGACTCCCCTTCCGGGCTTGGTCCCCCTCACCGCTCGCTCCAGCCCGAGGATTGGTTCGCGATCGGCTCGCGCTCGATTCGCGGAAGAGCGCCCAGGAACGAGGAGAGCGCGGCAGGATCGGCGAGCGATGCGAGGCGGTCGAATGCCACGACCGGGAGCCGGGTCAGGTCTGTCGGGGATGCCATGGAGGAATGGGACGGATTATAGCTTCGGCGGGGTAAAAGAAGTCGGGAGCCGCGAAGTTAGCGTAAGGTAGTGGCAGGCCGGCGACGCAGTATCAAGAACCTTCGCTAGGCGACTCCCGAATCTTTTCCCTCCGCGTAGACTCGCAATGGACGTGCCACCCGAGGGCGCGAAAACGAAACCGATCAATTACGTAACTATATCGCACACAATGCCTTATATCCATGCAACGCGCACGTGCTCGTGCGCTTTGCGAACCGGCGAGCTGCGAGGGCGGCATGCACTAGGGGCGCGGTGCGGAATTCCCGCATCTCGCGGAACTGCCAGCGGGAAAAAGCCTTGACAGCTTTCGCCAGCGCCCTATATTCGCAGATCGCGCACCGCGAGGCGCTTATGTTCAATCCCAACTCCGCCTTAGGCGCTCCGCGACGCGCTCGTTGGCGATCCGCGGGCCAGATTCCACATCCGCCCGGCTAACGCCGAGAGGACTACCTCTTCAGGAGGGGCTGATGACCAAGGCAGAAATCGTCGATGAAATTGCGGAGCGGACAGGCCTGACGAAGAAGGATGTGGCGGACACGGTCGACCAGTTCCTGGAGGCTGTTTCCAGAGCTTTGGCGGCCGGGAAGCACATCGAGATACGCGGGTTCGGGACGTTCAAGGTGAAGGATCGGAAGTCTCGCCTGGCGCGAAATCCCAGGACCGGCGAATCGGTCCCCGTACCCCCTCGTCGCGTGCCTGTCTTCAAGGTCTCGAAGGAGCTGAAAGACATCGTCGCCCAGGTCTGACGATTTCTGAGGACCGCCGGAGGCCCATCGCGGCGCTCCGGCGCCGGGGGCCGGCGGGCGGATCATCAAATACGGGGTGTCTCGCGTGTGCGGGACGCCCCGTAGTATTTCGAGTCTGCGATCGAATCCGTCGCGGTTACCGCCGATCGCGGATGAGCAGGAGCCGGACGAGCTGGAGCACGGCGACCGCGGCCGCGGCGACGTACGTGAGCGCAGCCGCGTCGAGCACCTTCTTCGCGCCGCGCTGTTCGTCGGGCGCGACGAGGCCCAGCCGGTTCAACTGGACGATCGCCCGCCGGCTCGCGTCGAATTCCACGGGCAGCGTGATGAGCTGGAAGAGGACGCCGAACGTGAAGAGGAAGATGCCGATGTCGAGCAGCCCCACGCCGAAGACGCTGAGCTTATTCGCGAAGATGAACCCGGCGATGATGAAGATCCAGGCGAGATTCGTCCCGATGTTGGCCAGGGGAAAGATCGCCGTCCGCATATGAAGCGGGGCATACCCCTGCGCGTGCTGGATCGCGTGACCGCACTCGTGCGCCGCGACGCTGATCGCAGCGATGGAAGACTCCTCATAGTTCTTGGGAGAGAGCTGGATTTTCCTGGCGATCGGATCGTAGTGGTCGGAGAGGAATCCTTGCCCGGGCTCGACGGCGATGCCCGAAATCCCATTCGCGGCCAGGATCGCCTGCGCGATTTCCCGCCCCGTGCGGTTGCTGGCGGACGGCACTTCGCTGAACTTCGCGTACGTCGACTGGACCTTGGCCTGGGCGTACGCGGCCAGGATGATGGCCGGGATCAGCAGAATCATCGTCGGATCCCAGAACGGCAGAAACATCGATTTCCTCCTCGGTTCTCTCGGTTTTGAGGGAGGCTCCCCGCTCCCCTATACTGGCTCGATCCGGGAAAGTTTCGGCAAGGCCACCCTTTCTTGAGACTATCACCAGCACCCCATCGATTCAAGGATCCGGAGACGATTTGGCAATGACTTACGTGGATCTGAGAAGCGACACCGTGACCCGGCCCACGCAGGCCATGCGCCGCGCCATGGTCCGGGCGGAGGTGGGGGACGACGTCTTCGGCGAGGACCCGACCGTCCGCGAGCTGGAGGAAGAGACCGCGGCGATCCTGGGCAAAGAGGCGTCGCTCTTCGTGCCGAGCGGATGCATGGGGAACGAGATCGCGGTCGCGGTGCACACGCGCGCGGGGGATTCCATCTTCCTCGACCGTTTCAGCCACATCGTCCAGGTCGAGGCGAGGGCAATCTTGGAGTTGCTCGGACGCCGCTTTCTCGTGCGCGACGGAAACCGCGGCAGGATGACCCCCGAGGAGGTCGATCAGGCCGAGGTCAACGGAGAATCGGCCGGCGGCCGGATCGGCCTCGTGGAGGTCGAGAACACGCACAACTGGGGGTCCGGGGCGATCTACCCGGCCGTGGCACTCGACGGCGTAGCCCAGGCGGCCCGCCGGCGCGGACTGCCCGTGCACCTGGACGGCGCGCGAATCTGGAACGCGAGCGTGGCGACGGGGACCCGGATCTCGGATTTCGCGGCAGGCGCGGACAGCGTGATGGTCTGCTATTCGAAGGGGCTCGGAGCGCCGGTCGGTTCGGCCGTCGCCGGGACGAAGGCCTTCATCCAGGAGGCGCGCGGGGCGCGGAAGATGTTCGGCGGCGCGATGCGCCAGGCCGGAATTGTCGCGGCCGCGGCGCTCTACGCGCTCCGGCAGCACCTCGCGCGGCTCGCGAAGGATCACGCGAGGGCGAAACGGCTGGCCGAGGCGTTCGCGGAAACGGAAGGGCTCGACCTCGATCCGCGCGAGATCGAGACGAACATCGTGATCGCGGAGCTGAAAGCCCGCCCCGAACGGTTGCACGAATTCGTGCGGGCGGTCGCGTCCGAGGGCGCTTTGATCGCGCCCTTCGGAGGGCCGGGAAGGTTCCGCGCGGTGACGCACCTCGACGTCGACGACGCGGGGATCGACCGCGCGATTCGGGCGGTGCGGGAGGCGTCCCGATCGGTGCTCCTGCGTTGAGCGAGCGCTCCGAGCCGCGGCCCGGAACCCTCTATCTCGTGGGCACGCCGATCGGCAACATGGAGGATCTTTCCGCCCGCGCGCAGCGGATCCTGGACGCGGTCGATCTCATCGCGGCCGAGGACACGCGCCACACGCAGGGGTTGCTCGCGCGGTTCGCGATCCGGAAACCGCTCGTCTCCTATCACGATCACAACAAGGAACGCCGCACGCCCGAGCTCGTGAGCAAGCTTAAGGAGGGGAGTTCGGTCGCGATCGTCTCGGACGCGGGCTCGCCGGGCATTTCCGATCCCGCCTTCACCCTGGTGCGCGCCGCCGTCTCGGCCGGCGTACCGGTGGTGCCGATTCCAGGCCCTTCGAGCGCGCTCTGCGCCCTGGAGGTCTCGGGACTGCCCACCGACCGGTTCGCGTTCGAGGGATTCCTCCCGAGGCGGGTTTCGAGGCGACGGGCCCGCATCGAGGAGTTGCGCGACGACCCGCGGACCCTCATCTTCTTCGAGTCGCCGCACCGACTCAGGCAGTGCCTCCGCGACCTCGTCGAATCCATGGGAGAGCGGCCGGCGTCGATTTCGCGCGAGCTGACCAAGAAGTTCGAGGAGACCCGGCGCGGCACGCTCCGCTCGCTGCTCGGATGGGTGGAATCGGAGCCGCCCCGGGGGGAATTCGTGCTGGTCGTGGGAGGCGCTCCGCGCGGAGACGGCCCGCCGCCCGGGGGCGCGCCCGAGGACGAAGGGGAGGAGGAGGCTTGAACGGGAACTGGAAGGACCGGGGGCGCGAGATCTTCAGACCCATGGGCCGCTATCTCGCATCGCGCGGTGTCATGCCCGATCACCTCACGATCGCCGGCGTCTGTCTCTCGCTCCTCGCGGCGCTTCTTCTCGGCCGCGGGTCGTTCTTCGTGGCCGGGCTCGTGCTCCTCCTCGCGGGTCTCTGCGACATCCTCGACGGCGACGTGGCGCGCGAGCGCGGGATCGTGAGCCCGTTCGGCGCCTTCCTCGACTCCACGCTCGACCGCGTGAGCGAGGGCGCGCTCTACATCGGGCTCGCGTATTTCTACTTCACGCGGAGCCAGAGCGCTACGGTCTGGATGCGCGGCATGTTCGAGGGAAGCGCCGAGTGGGGGGACGCCGACGGCCCGACCCTGGGAGTGCTCGCGCTCGCGACGCTCATTCTCTCCTTCCTCGTCTCCTACATGCGGGCGCGCGCCGAAGGGTTGGGCATCGAATGCAAGGTCGGCATCATGGAGCGCCCGGAGCGGCTGCTCGCGCTCGGAGCCGGAGCGCTTTTGGGGCACCGGTTCATGCCCGGCGTGCTCGGCGTGCTCTTCATTTTGACGCTCGTCACGGTGCTGCAGCGCGTGTATCATGTTCGGAAACTGACTCAAACGAACTCCGCGTAACGCCCGGGCCCCCCGAGGAGTGCCGGGACCCGCGCCGTAGACCTCGAGCATCGAGCTTCACTCGGATACGGAGGAAGGAACCTCATGGGGAAGATTCGCGTCGGCATCATCGGCGTCGGCAACTGCGCGTCCTCGTTCGTCCAGGGCATCCACTACTACCGGAATGCAAAGGATTCGGACTTCATCCCGGGTCTCATGCACGTGAACCTGGGCGGCTACCACGTGCGCGACATCGAGTTCAGCGCCGCCATCGACATCGACCGGAACAAGGTCGGGAAGGATCTTTCCGAGGCGGTCTTCACCTGGCCCAACAACACCTACAAGTTCTGCGACGTGCCACGCCTGGGCGTGCCCGTGGCGCGCGGGATGACGCACGACGGGCTCGGACAGTACCTCTCGAAGATCATCCACAAGGCGCCGGGATCCACCGCGGACATCGTCCGCCTCCTGCGCGATACCAAGACCGACGTGGTCATCAACTACCTCCCCGTGGGCAGCGAAGAGGCCACGAAGTGGTACGTCGAGCAAATCCTCGAAGCCGGGTGCGCGTTCGTGAACGCGATCCCGGTCTTCATCGCGCGCGAGAAGTATTGGCAGCGCCGGTTCGAGCAGAAGAAGCTCCCGGTGATCGGCGACGACATCAAGTCTCAGGTCGGCGCCACCATCGTGCACCGGGTGCTCACGCGCCTCTTCAGGGAACGCGGCGTCCGCCTCGAACGGACCAGCCAGCTCAACGTGGGCGGAAACACCGACTTCCTGAACATGCTCGAGCGCTCGCGCCTGGAATCGAAGAAGATCTCCAAGACGAACGCGGTGACCTCGATGCTCGACTACGAAATCGGCGAGAAGAACGTCCATATCGGTCCGAGCGATTACGTCGAGTGGCTGGACGACCGCAAGTGGGCCTACATCCGCCTGGAGGGCCGCACGTTCGGAGACGTCCCGCTCAACGTCGAGCTGAAGCTCGAGGTTTGGGACTCCCCGAACTCGGCGGGGGTGATCATCGACGCGGTCCGCTGCGCCAAGCTCGCCCTCGACAACGGGCTCTCCGGCGCGCTCATCGAACCCTCCGCCTACTTCAAGAAATCGCCCCCGGTCCAGTACCCGGACGACGTCGCGCGCCGGATGGTCGAGGAATTCATCGAGAAGTACGGCCACAAGAGGAAGCGGTCTGCAAAGCCCGCGGCCCAACTACGGCCTCGGCGGGCCCAGGCGCCGCGGAGCGGCTTGAAGAAAGCCGCCCGGAAGAGCGTCTAGTCCGACCGGCGGAACAGTGACGGGGCTCCTGATCACCCTGGAGGGGATCGAGGGGTCCGGCAAATCGACCCAGGCCGCCCTCCTTCGCGACACTCTCATCTCAGAGCGAATTCCGGTATGCTTGACACGTGAGCCGGGCGGTTCGCCGCTCGCGGAACGGGTCCGAGAATTGCTCCTGCGACGCGGGGAGGAGCCTCTGGTCCCCGGGGCGGAGTTGCTCTTGTTCCTGGCGGCCCGTGCGCAGCACGTCGCGCGGACCATCCGGCCCGCCCTCGATCGCGGTGAAGTCGTTGTCTGCGACCGATTCACGGACGCGACGGTCGCCTACCAGGGGGGCGGACGGACGATTCCGGAGGCATTCCTTACCTCGCTCAATGACTGGGCGACGGGCGGGATCAAGCCGGCCCGGACTTATCTGCTCGACGTCCCCGTGGACGTGGGCCTCGAGCGGGCGAAGAAGCGGACCGAGGCCTCACCCGACCGGATCGAAACAGAGAGCCGGGCGTTCTTCGAGGCGGTCCGCGCTCGGTATCTGGACATCGCGCGGCGCGAGCCGGAACGAATGATGGTGCTACGGGGTACGGATCCGGAAGAGAGTCTCGCGCATCAAATCAGGGATGACGTTCATCGGATCCTGAGCGGCCGAACACCCAACGTACAGAGGTAACCACTTCATGAATGGACGGCAGATCATCGCAGTATGCGTCCTCGTTATCGCTCTGATCGCGGGCACTTGGGCGGTCGGTCGAGTTCAGGAATCGAACGACAACACCTATTCGAATATCGAGCGTTTCATCCAGGTCCTGACGAAGGTACGGGACAACTACGTCGAGCCCGTCAGCAGCGACAAGCTCATGGACGCGGCGATCCGCGGGATGCTTCGGACGCTCGACCCCTATTCCCAGTACCTCGACAAGGAAGAAGCGGAGCGCCTGGAAACCACGACCCACGGGGCTTTCGGCGGGATCGGAATCTCGATCGGAATGCGCGACCGCTGGGTCACCGTGATCGCCCCGATCGAAGGCACGCCAGCGTGGAAGGCCGGCATCCTGGGCGGCGACCGCATCATCAAGATCGACGAGGTCTCGACGGAGGGTCTCTCGCTCGACGACGCGATGAAGAAGATGCGCGGCGAACGAGGGACGAAGGTCAAGCTGACCATCTTCCGCGAGGGGCGCGAGAAGCCGATGGACTTCGAGATCGTGCGAGACATCATCCAGATCAAGAGCGTGCCCTACGCGGGCATGCTTTCGAACGGAGTCGGCTACGTCCGGCTCTCGAATTTCTCGGAGCGGAGCCGTCAGGAAATGGACGCCGCCTTCGACAAGCTCGAGAAAATGCGCCCGCACGGGGTGATCATCGATCTGCGCTTCAACCCGGGAGGGCTCCTCTCCCAGGCGGTGGAAGTGGCCGAGGAGTTCACGCCGCGAGGCAAGAAGGTGGTCTACACGCGGGGCCGCGACGCGTCGCAGAACCGCGACTTCTACTCGACCGCGGACCATCCCCACAGCGACTATCCGATCGTGATTCTCGTGAACCAGTGGACCGCGTCCGCGTCCGAGATCGTCTCGGGCGCCCTACAAGATCTGGATCTCGGCCTCGTGGTCGGCAAGACGACGTTCGGCAAGGGGCTCGTGCAGACGGTGATCCCGCTCACGCGCAGCGTGAAGGGGCCGAAGCTCAAGCTCACGACGGCGAAGTACTACACACCGAGCGGCCGCTGCATCCAGAAGGACGAGCAGTTGAAGGACGGGGCGCTGGCGGATGAGGAGGACTTCGGGGAAGCCGACAAGCCCGACACGGCCAATGATCCGAAGAAGCCCAGGCCCGAGTACCGCACCGAAATGGGCCGGATCGTCTACGGCGGCGGAGGCATCACCCCCGACGTCGAGCTGGTGGAGCTGAAGCTCCCGCGTGTGATGGAGGACCTCGAGGCAAAGCAGGTCTTCTTCAAGTACGCGGTCAAGTACGCCGTCAAGCACAAGGAACCGCCCGCCAACTACACGCTCACGTCCTCGATGCGGGAAGAATTCATGCAGCTCCTGCGTGACGAGAAGGTGGAGGTCAACGCGGACTCGCTCGCGGACGCCAGGAAATGGGTCGACAACGGGCTACGCCGCGAGCTGGGACGCCGTTACGGAGGCGAGGAAGAGGCCTACCGGATCGTCCTCGAAGATGACGAGCAGGTGAAGACGGCGGCCGCGTTGTTCGACAAGGCACCCACGCTGCCGAAGCTCCTGGCGCTTGCCTCGGAGCTGCAGAAGGGCAAGGCGTCGACGCAAACTCCCTTGAACCCGAAGCCGGTCCGCTAGGAGCGATGCGTGCCGGCTCGGTCGAGATCCCGGGCAACGTTCTCCTCTCGCCGCTCTGTGGGGTGACGGATTCGCCGTTCCGCCGCATCGCGCGGCGGCACGGCGCCGCCATGGTCTTCTGCGAGATGACCTCGTCGGACGGCCTGGTGCGGCGGAATCCGAAGACCTTCGAGCTTCTGGAGTACCGCCCCGAGGAACGCCCCATCGGCGCCCAGCTCTGCGGCTCCGACCCCGACGTCATGGCCGAGGCGGCCCGCATGTGCGAAGCGATGGGCTTCGATACGCTCGACCTGAACTACGGCTGCCCCGTGCGCAAGGTCATCGCGCGCGAGGCGGGCGCGGCCATGCTCACCGACCTGAACCGCCTGGAGCGCGTGACGACCGCGGTCGTGAACGCGGTCTCGCTTCCCGTCACCGCGAAGATCCGCATCGGGTGGGACCGAGCCACCACCAATGCTCCCGACGTCGCCCGGGCGCTCGAGCGCTCCGGCGTCCGGTGGGTCACCGTGCACGCGCGCGCCCGCTCCGAGAAATTCACGGGCGAGGCGCACTGGGAGGTGATCGCCGACGTGAAGCGGAACACCACCCTTCCCGTGATCGGCAACGGGGACGTCAAGACTCCCGAGGACGCACTGCGCATGGTCCGGGAGACCGGCTGCGACGGGGTCATGGTCGGCCGGGGCGCCTTCGGGAACCCGTGGCTCTTCGACCGCGCACATCGCCTCCTCAACGGAGCGGACCCAGGGCCGGACCCCACGCCGCGCGAACGGATCACCACCGCGATCGCGCATCTTCACGACCTGGCGGCGAAGAAAGGGGACTACGCCGCGGTCCTGATGCGGAAACACGTCGCCTGGTACGTGCGCGGCCTCTACGACAATTCCTCGCTCTGCCGCGAGGTGAACCATGGCAAGACCCCGGCCGAGGTGGAGTCGCTCCTCCTCGCCTACCTCGAGAAGCTCGAGAGCGCTCCCGAGCCCCACGTCCCGGATTCCGCCTCGGAGGAGCCCGGGTGGAGCGGCGAGGGCGTGGACGCTCATGGATCCTGCGCGGCTCCGTAAACTTCTGAACGGTGTGCGCCGCGGGCGCGTCACCCCGCGCCAGGCGCTCGAGGCGATCGCCCACCTTCCTTTCGAATCGATCGGCGCGGGCACCGTGGACCACCACCGCGGGGTGCGCCAGACCCTTCCCGAAGTCATCCTCTGCCAGGGAAAAACGAAGGCGCAGTGCGTCGCGATCGCGCGCGCCATCTTCTCGAAGAGCGGCCGGCTGCTCGCGACCCGCGCGAGCACCGCGCAAGCGCAGGCGCTCCTCGAGGAGTTCCCCGCCGCGGCGGTCTGGAACGAGGCGGCGCGGACGGTGGTCGTGGAAGGCTCGAGCGGGCGGCCGAACGGCTCGCGGGGCAGACGGAAGGCCGGGCGCGTGCTCGTCGTGAGCGCCGGGACGTCGGACCTCCCGGTCGCCGAGGAGGCCGCGGTCACGCTCGAATTCATGGGAGTGCCGGTGGGGCGGGTGTACGATGCGGGCGTGGCCGGGATCCACCGGCTCTTGAAGCACGTTCCGGCGCTTCGGCGGGCCACCGCGATCGTGGTCGTCGCCGGAATGGAGGGCGCCCTCGCGAGCGTGGTCGGAGGCATCACCGACCGGCCCGTGATCGCGGTGCCCACGAGCGCCGGCTACGGCGCGTCGTTCGGCGGGTTGGCCGCGCTCCTCGCGATGCTCAACTCGTGCGCCGCGGGGGTCACCGTGGTGAACATCGACAATGGATTCGGGGCGGGGTACGCCGCGGGCGTGATCGCCCTCCGGTCCCGTCCGGGGAGGGCCGGGTGAGCATCGTCTACTTCGATTGCGTCGGCGGCGCGAGCGGCGACATGATCCTTGGCTCGCTCGTCGCCCTCGGCGCTCCGCTGCCCGAGATCGAACGAAACCTCAAAGCGCTCCCGCTGGAGGGGATCTCGCTCGAGTCGACGACCGTGAAACGCCACGGCTTCGACGCGCTCCAGCTCCACGTGCGCGCCGAAGAGAGCAAATCGCATCGCCATTACACGGAAATACGGCGCATGCTGGAGGCGGCCCTGCTTCCGCCGCGCGTGCTTCGCCGCGCCCTCGGCACCTTCGAGCTCTTAGGAAGGTGCGAAGCCGAGGTGCACGGCACCTCGCTCGACAAGGTCCATTTCCACGAAGTGGGCGCGCTCGACGCCATCGTGGACATCGTCGGCACCGCGTGGGCGCTCGAGATCCTGAACGTGGAGCGCTGCCACGCCTCCGTGATCCCTCAGGGGCGCGGGTTCGTGCGCGCCGCGCACGGCACCCTTCCCATCCCGGCGCCCGCAACCGTCCGCATCCTCGAAGGCGTCCCCGTCCGGATGACCGAGATCGAATCCGAGCTGACGACACCCACCGGCGCGGCACTCCTGCGCACCCTCTGCGAGACGATCGGCGAGCCCATCGGGATCAGGCCCCGGCGCACCGGTGTCGCGACGGGCGCGCGGGACCTGGCGGAGCGCCCGAACATCGTGCGCGCCATGCTCGGCGACCCGCTGGCCACACAGGATTCGGGCGCCGTGGAGGTGTTCGAGACGACGATCGACGACATGAACCCTCAGCTCTACGGTCACCTTACCGAGAGCCTCTTCCAGAGCGGCGCGCGCGAGGTCTTCCTGACGCCGGTCCAGATGAAGAAGGGCCGCCCGGGGGTCCTCGTCACGGCGATCTGCGATTCCGCGCGCGCCCACGCGGTTCTCGATCGGCTCTTCGCGGAGTCGACCACGATCGGCGTGCGCGTGCGTCACGAGGGGCGCGTGGAGCTCCTGCGTTCGATCGCGGAAGTGGAGACCCCGCTCGGAAGGCTGCGCGTCAAGACGGCCATCCTTCCCACCGGGGAAGAGCGGCGGGTGCCCGAGTACGAGGACGTGAGGCGCATCGCGCAGGATTTGGAGCGCCCGCTGGTCGAAGTCATGGACGAGGTCCGCTCCTTCCTCCACGAGAGCGCGCGGACCACGGTGTAATCAGGCGTCGAGTGATCCGCCTCGAGGGCGTCTCCTGCGTGGCGCCTCCTCCGCCCGGCGGAGGCGACGGGAAAACCCTCCTCGGACCGGTCGACTTCGCGGTCGTGCCCGGCACGAGCCACCTGCTCCTGGGGCCCAATGGCTCCGGCAAGACCACCTTGATCCGGATCCTCGCGGGCCTTGAGGAGCCTTCCACGGGAACGTATCTCCTCGGCGCCGAGGAGGTGCGAGCGTGCCGCGAAGGCCGTTCGCTCTGGCCCGAGGTCGGAGCGCTCTTCGAGGAGCCCGACCCGCAATTCCTCTCCGACACCGTCGAGGCCGAGATCGCCTTCGGACTCGAGTCGCTCGGAATCCCTCCGCGGGACGTGCGCGAGCGGGTCGCCTTGACGCTGCACGAGTTCGCGCTCCTGCCGTTCGCCCGGCGCGCTCCACAGAGCCTGAGCGCCGGAGAAAAGGCCCGCACGCTCCTGGCCGCGGCGCTCGCGGGGCGCCCGCGCTGCCTCCTGCTCGACCAGTCGCTCGCGCATCTGGATCCCGGATCGCGTCGCGAGCTCGAAGTGGGGGTCGTGCGCGAGGCGATCGGTGGAGACCGCGCGGTCGTCCGCACGCACCAGGAGGCGGACCCTCCGTACCCGGGGGAGACGCTCCACGTGCTCGAGCAGGGATCCCTCAAATCCCTCGCCCAGCTCACGCCGCGCGCGGTGCTCGACGGCGGGCGCGTGCCCTACCCGCTTGCCCTTCGCGTCTCGGCGCTCCTCGCCACGTGTGGGCGGTGGCCTGGGCCGCTCGCGGCGGACGTGGAGCAGGTCGAACGGGCGCTGGGGGTGGCCGCGGCCGGTCCGGACCTGGGCGCCAGACCGTCCCCCGCCGGACATCGCCTTCCCACGTCGATCGCGATGAACGGGGTCGTCTGGTCGCCGGCGGGACCGCGCGGCGCCCCGGTCCTACGCGATGTCGATCTCGAGATCGGACAGGGTGAGATCGTGGCGGCGATCGGCCGAAGCGGGACGGGGAAGACCACGCTCCTCAAGCTCGCCGCGGGCCTGCTCGATCCGACCGAGGGGACGATCCACCGCGAGCGGCCCGCCGTGGCGCGGGTGCGGCCCGTCGCGCTCGCGCTCGAATACCCCGAGCGCCAGCTCTTCGGACGCACGGTTCTCGAGGACGTGGCGGCGCTCCTCTGGGTCGAGGGAATCCCCGCCGAGGAACGCGCGAGGAGCGCGCGGCGGGCGATGACCGAAGTCGGGCTCGATCCCGAACGGTTCGCGGAACGCTTTCCCCTCTCCCTGAGCGAGGGAGAGAAGCGCCGCGCGGCTCTCGCGGGGGTGCTCGTCGAGCCGCCCCAGCTCCTTCTCCTGGATGAGCCCACCGCGGGGCTCGACCCGGAGGGAAGGCGCGCCCTCGCCGTGGTGTTGGGCGAGCTTCGCGCGCGCGGGCGGACCGTCCTCCTCGCAAGCCACGACCTCGCGTTCGTGGCCTCCGTCGCGGACCGCGTGGTGGCGCTCGGGCGGGAGGAAGGGGACTCCGGCAGGATCCTGGCCCAGGGGCCGGCGGGGGACCTCCTGCGCGACGACCGGCTCCTCGGGCGCGCGGGGATTCCCCATCCCGACTTCGTCCGGCTCGAGCGCGCCCTCAAAGCTTCCGGGCTCCTGGCCCTGGCGCCTGTCCGGGACGAGGATTCGCTCCTGGACGCCTTGGCGCGCACAAGCAGCGGGATCGAAACGGGTTAGGCCCGAAGGATTCCACCCTCCACGGCGAGCGCCTGGGCTCGCCGCGATCAAGAACCCGACCCGGCCGCCGATCTATTCCGGTGCCATGATCAAGGCCGAACAGGTCATCGAAGACCTCGACCGGCGCCTGCAAGCCGGCGCTCCGTTCGAAGACATCCTCCAGGCCGCGGTGCGCGGCCTCCACGAGCTCGACGATCGGTTTCACTGGACCGGAATCTACGAGCTCTTTCCCGACAACGTCCTTCGGCTCGGGCCTTTCATCGGAGCGCCCACCGATCACGTGTTCATCGGAGTGGGGCGCGGCGTGTGCGGGACGGCCGTCGCCGAACGCCGGAACATCAACGTTCCCGATGTCAGGCTCGTGAGCAACTACCTCGCCTGCAGCACCGAGACCCGATCGGAGCTGGTGGTCCTCATCCGGAAAGGCGAGAGGATCTTCGCCCAGATCGACATCGACAGCCATCAGGTCGCCGCCTTCGACGATCGTTCCGTGGAGTGCGTGCAGCGCGTCGCGGACTGGCTCGCGGCGCTCTACGATTCGCGCGAGCGCCCCGGGCGCACTCCCTAGTCCGAGCGTCCATGACCCCGAAACCGCCCGAGCCCGACGGCCTGGATCGGCTCCTCCAGGCGATCCCGCGAGTCCTCCGTTCGGGTTCTCTCGACGCCTCGATCTCGGAAGCCCTCGAGCTGCTGCGGAGCGGGGCGCGCGCCGATGCCGCCGTGGTGTTTCTCGCGGACGGCGACGCACCGTTGCGCGAGCACTGGTCCCCCGGCACCGCCGCGATCAAATCCTCGCTTCGTCCCCGCCTCAAGGTGGAGGCGCTCGAAGCGATCCGTCTCGGAGGTCCCCATCTCACCCTCGCGGAGGGTCCGGCCGGGGACGGGCTCGCGACGAGGACCGTGCTCCTCTCGAACGAGTCCGGCCCGCTCGGTGCCGTGGCGCTCGCCTGGTTCTCCGAGGAGGCCCCCGAAGACCCCCTCACGTCGGCGTGGATCACCGCAGCGATCGAGCTCTTTGCCTCCGTCGTGATCAGCCGGAGCGAGATCTCGAAGCTCAAGGTCCAGGCGGAGCGGGACAAGCGCTGGTTCAAGACGCTCGACGACCATCTGCGCGTGCTGGATCGCGAGCGCCAGAAGTTCGCGGCCGTCGTGAACCAGACCGACACCTTCGTTTTCGTGACGGACGAGGAGCGTGTCATCCGATGGAACAATCGGGCGATGGCGGTGCTCCTTCCCTTCGACGACGAGGCGTCGAACTGGGTGGGCAAGCCCTGCCGCGAAGTCTGCGCGCGGCTCGGCCAGGGTGCGCAGGAGGCGCAGGAGTGCGACTGCCCCATCCGCCAGGCGCTCGAGCAGAACGAGGTCACGCACCAGGAGCTCCGCTTCTCGCTCCGGGGCACGCCCGGGGTCTTGTACCTGACGGCGCTTCCGATCAAGGGGCTCGACGGAAAGCCGCGCGAAGCGATGGTTCTGGTCCAGGACCTGACCGGTCTCGAAACCCTGAGCCAATCCGAAGCCCGCTACAGCGTCCTCTTCGAGCGGAATCCGGAATCCATCCTCATGGTCGATCCCGAGAGCCAGGGAATCCTCTTCGCGAATCCGGCCGCGCACCGGATGCTCGGGTATCCGGCCCACGAGATCGGCGGGCTCACGCTCCAGTCCCTGCATCCCGCGGAGGAATGGGCCCGGGTCGGCGGCTTCTACGAGCTTGCGTGCAGGCAGGCGGGGCCGGCCCGGCTCGAGTGCCGCGTGCTCACGCACGAGGGCGCCGAGCGGATCGCGCTCGTTTCCTCCACCCGCGTCGGGCTCGAGGGCAGGAGCGTCGACCTGATCCAGATGGTGGACGTGACCTCGAGCCGGCAGGCGGAACAGGCGCTCGGGGAGAGCGAAGCGCGGCAGGGCGCGATGGTCGAAGCGGCGCTCGACGCGATCATCTCCATGGATCACGCCGGACGCATCCTCGAATTCAATCCGGCCGCGGAACGGATCTTCGGGCACAAGCGCGGGGAGGTGCTCGGGCGCGACATGGCGGAGCTGATCATTCCGCCGAGCCTGCGCGACCGGCTCCGGCAGGGCATGGAGCACTACCTCGCCACCGGAGAGAGCCGCATCCTGGGGCGGCGCATGGAAATCACCGCCATGCGGGCCGACGGCTCCCTGTTTCCGGTCGAGCTCGCGATCGCCCGGATCTCCTCGAACGGTCCCCCGGTGTTCACCGGGTTCATCCGGGACCT
>DASXQO010000016.1:0-6323 GCA_036507115.1 Candidatus Eiseniibacteriota bacterium
CTCCGATTCGAGCCCGCTCGAGGCGTCCACTCCGAAGGGGCGCACGTTGAGAATCAGCTCGGACACATTCCCGGGATGGAGTCCCCCGGCGACGATGAGGCGGAGGCCCGCGTTGACCCCCCGGCGCGCCCAGTCCCAGTCGGCGCGCTTCCCGGTGCCTCCCGGGCGTGACGGGTCTTCGGCGTCGAGGAGGTAGGTTCGGAGGGGAACCATCGGAAGCGTCGCGGGATCGGATGGCGTCCCGCCGCGGAGCACGTGCCACACCTCGTAGGAGCTCTCCGGCGCCGCATCGCCCCACCCGCGCACCTGGACCGCATGCACGGGTAGATCCTCGATCCGCTGTGCGACCACCTCGGGGGGCTCGTCGGCGAACACCGCTACGAGGAGCGTCTCTGCGGGAAGGACGATCGCGATTTCCCGGGCTCGCTCGGCGGTGACACGGCGGGGGCTCCCGGTCAGCACCACGCCTACGAAATCCGCTCCCGCCCGGGCCGCCATCGCCGCGTCGTCCGGCGTCGTGATGCCGCATACCTTGATCCGCGTGCGCATCAGCCCGACTTCTTCTCGGTGGGTTTCTTGGCGGGCGTCGTCCCGAAGAGTGAGGCAAACGCCTCCTCGATCGACTCGGCCTTGAGGAGCGTTTCCCCGATCAGGACGCCGTCGGCGCCGACTCGTTCCAGCTCCCGAATCTCCTCGCGCGCGCTGTAGCCGCTTTCCGCGATCCGAACGCGGTCGGCGGGAATCAAAGGTAAGATGCCCGAGGCATGGTGCCGCCGCAACTCGAGGGTGTGCAGATTCCGGTTGTTCACCCCGATCGCGCCCTCCAGAGCGAGCGCCCGCTCCACTTCGCCCTTCTCGTGCACCTCGATCAGGAGCTCGAGCCCGATTTCTCTCGCGAGCGCGGCATAGTCGCGGAGCTGGCCCGAACCCAGGAGTGAGACGATGAGGAGCGCCGCGTCGGCGCCGTTGGCGCGCGCTTCGTAGAGCTGCCGCTCGTGGACCACGAAGTCCTTGAGCAGCACCGGCACCTCCACGGACTCGCGGACTTCCCTCAGATGCTCCACCGATCCCTGGAAGCGAAGCGGTTCGGTCAGAACCGAGATCGCCGCGGCGCCGACCCGCTCGTATTCCTTCCCGATCTCTGCCGGGTTGAATTCCTGCTTCAAGAGCCCGGCCGAGGGAGAGGCGCGCTTGATCTCGGCGATCAGGCGGAGCGGCTCCCCGGAGGGACGGCGGAGCGCGGCGATGAAGGCCCGCGAATCCCCCATACGCTCTTCCGCCTCGTGCCTCAGCTCGACGGTCGGGATGTGGAGCGCCTCGCGCTCGATCCGCTCGCGTCGCTCCCTCGCGATTGTCGTGAGAAAGTCGGCCATCATGCGTCTCCCAGTTTTCCGGAAAGCGCGACGAAACGGTCCAGTACGTGCAGTGCACGGCGGGAATCGATCTGCTCCGCCGCGAGCCCCGCGCCCTCCATGAGGGAGGGCGCCGCCCCCGCGATCCAGAGCGCGGCCGCCGCGTTCAGGACCAGCGCGTCACGCTTCGGGCCGCGCTCCCCCGAGAGCACGGCGCGGATGATCGCGGCGTTCGTGCCGGGGTCGCCCCCCTGGAGCGCCGAGATCCCCGCCGGGGGAAGGCCGATCGACCGGGCTTCGATGGTGCAGGGCTTCCCCGCGCCGTTCGGTCCCGCTTCGACGGCCAGGTTCCCCTCCTCGAGCGAAAGCTCGTCCATCCCCCCGGTCCCGTGCACGACCAGCGCCCGCGTGGTCCCGAGCCGTGCCAGCACCTCCGCCACCATCGCGGTCCGGCGTCCGTCCGCGACGCCGAGGAGTTGGTGCGTGGCCCGGGCGGGATTCGAGAGCGGCCCGAGCCAGTTGAAGAGGGTCCGGACTCCGAGGTCCGTCCGGGCGCGCGCCACGTGGCGCATCGCGGGATGGAATCGTCTCGCGTTCAGGAACGTGAATCCAGTCTCTTCGAGCGCGCGCGAGGCCCCCTCGGGTCCGAGATCGATCTTCGCTCCGAGCGCCTCGAGGACGTCGGCGCTCCCCGAGCGGCTCGACACGGAGCGGTTTCCGTGCTTCGCCACCGCGACGCCCGCGGCGGCGGCGACCAGCGCGGCCGCGGTCGAGATGTTGTAGGTGTGGGAGCTGTCCCCTCCCGTGCCACAGGTGTCGAGGAGCGTCGGGCGAGCCGACGGAAAGGGGACCGCCTCCGCCCGAAGCGCCTCCGCCCCGCCGAGCATTTCGTCGGCGGTCTCCCCGCGCTGCGCAAGCGCGAACAGGAACGCCGCGATCTGGGCGTCCCCCACCTCGCCCCGCATCATGGCACGCACCGCGGCCCCGGTCTCCTCGCGCGTCAGGTGCTCCCCGCGGAGGAGACGCGGCAAGAACTCCTTGATCATCGCTGCTTCGTCTTGGCGGTGTCCGGCACGAGACGAAGGAAGTTGCGCAGCAGATCCTTGCCGCATGTCGTGAGAATCGACTCCGGATGAAACTGCACGCCCCAGGTCTCGTGATCCCGGTGGCGGAACGCCATGATCTCGTTCTCCGGGGTCCACGCCATGATCTGCAAGACATCGGGAAGCCCTTCGCGGGCGACGATGAGCGAGTGGTAGCGGGTGGCCTGGAACGGATTGTCCACGTCGAGGAAAATGCCCCGGCCGGTATGGATGACGGCCGAAGTCTTGCCGTGCACGAGCCGGTCGGCGCGCACGACCTTGCCGCCGAAAACCTCGCCGATGCACTGGTGGCCGAGGCAGACGCCGAGGATGGGTACCTTGCCGGTAAGCTTTTCGATGACGGCTCGGCTGATTCCCGCATCGCTGGGCCTCCCGGGCCCGGGCGAGATCACGATGGCCGAGGGCTTCCGGCGCGCGGCCTCGTCCACCGTGATCTCGTCGTTCCGGACGACTTCGGGCGTGTTCCCCAGCTCACCCAGGTACTGGACGAGGTTCCAGGTGAAGGAGTCGTAGTTGTCGATCATGAGGATCACGAGTCAAACCCCCGCGCCGCGAGCCGCACCGCCTCCTCGACCGCGCGCCCCTTGTTTCTCGTCTCGATCCATTCCGCTTCGGGATCGGAGTCGGCGACGATTCCCGCTCCGACGCCGCAATGGATCCGCCCGCGCTCGAAGGTGGCCGTCCGGATCGCGATGCAGAAGTCCGCGTTTCCGTGGAAATCGAAGTAGCCCACCGCTCCGGCGTAGGCGCCCCGCCGCGCCGGCTCGATCTCCTCGATCAGCTCCATCGCGCGCTTCTTGGGCGCTCCGCTCACGGTCCCGGCGGGGAAGCACGCCCGGACGACATCGAAGGCCGAGAGCCCGTCGCGCACTTCCCCCTCGACCTGACTCACGAGATGCATCACGTGGGAATAGCGTTCCACCTCCATGAAGCTCGTGGCCCGCACGCTCCCGACGCGCGCGATGCGCCCGACGTCGTTCCGTCCGAGGTCGACGAGCATCACGTGCTCCGCGCGATCCTTCTCGCTCGCGAGAAGCTCCCGCTCGAGCGATTCGTCCTCGGCGCGAGTCGCTCCCCGATGCCGGGTTCCCGCGATGGGGCGGAGCGCGATCCGGTGCCCGGCGACTCGAACCAGGATTTCCGGGGAGCTGCCGACCAGAGAGCGCTCGCGGTTCTTGAGGAAGAACATGTAGGGGGACGGGTTCAGGATCCGGAGCGCGCGGTAGACGTCGAAGGGGCTCACCGGCGCTTCGGCGTCCAGCCGGTGCGCCAGGACGAGCTGGACTGCGTCCCCGGCGCGTATGTGCTCCTTCGCTTTCTCGACGCCGCTCATGTAACGTTTTTTACCAACATTACTTACGAAGGTAACCTCACCTTTTGGCTCAGAGCGCTCGGATGCCACGGGTGGAAGCCCCTGGAGCCGCGCGATCATCTCGTCGATGGTGGCCCCAGCTTCCCGGTAGCGCCGCTCGGGCTGGCCGTCCGGGCGGCTGTTCACGACGAACCGGAGCCGGTGGCGGAAGTTGTCGAAGATCAGGACCAGCTCCGGGAACACGAAGTGAAGGTCCGGGTGTCCGAGATCGTCCGGCAGGGAGGACTTGAGCTTCTCGAGGAACCGGACGTAGTCGTAGCCGATGAGCCCGACCGCGCCCCCACTGAACGGAGGCAGCCCCGCGACGTCTGCCGCGCGGACGTCGCGCAGCAGGCCTTCCAGGACTTGGAGCGGGTCCTTGTTCTCGCTGCGCTCGGTGCGCTCCCCGCGGCGGATTTCCACTTCGGATCCTTTCGAGCGGAACTCGACTCCGGGCTTGAAGCCGAGGATGGAATAGCGCCCCCACGTTTCGCCGCCTTCGAGACTCTCGAGCAGGAACGAGGCGTCCCCCCGGTCGAGCTTCGTGAACGCGGAAACGGGCGTGTCGAGGTCGGCGAGGATCTCGCGCGTGACCGGAATCAGATTCTTCTCGCGGGCGAGCGTGACGTATTCGTCGAGCGTGGGGGTGATCATGCGCGCCCCGATGCGGCGCGCCGGGCCCGCGCGGGGCGTGCTACCCGGCGCGCCCCTTCCGGCGTTCCCGCGTCCACCCGCGTCTCCGCGCGCGCCGCCTGGAGAAGCTCGCGCGCCTGTCGGCGGGTCGTGTCGGTCACCCGGGCCCCCGCGAGCAGACGGGAGATCTCCTCCTCGCGCTCGTTCCCGGAAAGGACGCGGACCCCCGTGGTCGTCCGTCCGCGCGCGGTCGTCTTGATCACCTCGAAATGGCGCGCGCCGTGCGCGGCGATGAGCGGCAGATGCGTGATGCAGAGCACCTGCCTCAGGCGCGCGAGCGCGCGGAGCATCCTTCCGACCTCCTCCCCCACGGCGCCTCCGATTCCCTGGTCCACCTCGTCGAAGACCAGGACCGAAACCCGGTCGCGCTCCGCCATCAGGGATTTGACCGCGAGCATCACCCGGGAGAGCTCCCCTCCCGAGGCGATCCGCAGCAGGGACCGCGGCGGTTCTCCCGCGTTGGGCCGGAACTGGAATTCCAGCCCGGGGATGGGGACGGGATCCGCCATGGGGCGGTCGCGCCCCTTCTCCGGCTCGACCGTCTGGATCGAGAGCGACGCCTTCGAGAATCCTAGCTTCTTGAGCCGGTCGCCGACCTCGCGCTCGAACCCCGGGCCCTGAGCGCGGCGCCGCTCGAGGAGCCGGTCGAGGCTCTTCCCGAATTCGGCCGTGCGCCTCCGGAGTGCCGACTCCCGCGCGTCCAGGCCGCCGCGATCGGGATCCAGGGAGCGCGCCTGCGCTTCGAGCGCCTCCCGGAGCGCAAGGAGCCCCGAAAAATCGGCCCGGTGCTTTCGCTTCAGGCGGTGGATCAGGTCGAGCCGCTCCTCGAGCCGATCGAGCGGCAGCGGCGCATCCAGCGCCTTCGCCTCCGCGTCCTCGAGCTTGCCGGTCAGCTCGCGTAGGGAGTCGAGCAGCGTATCCGCGTGATCCGCGAGCGCTGTCTGATCGGGCGCCGCCGCGGCGAGCGAACGCAGCGTCCGCGCGGCACGTCGCACGTATCCCTCGGCGCCCCCCTCCTCGGCGGCGAGCGACTCGCGGGCGCTGCGCAGGGATTCCAGCGCCCGCTCCCGATGGCGGAGCCGCTCTCGTTCCTCCTTCAGGGATTCCTCCTCGCCGGGAAGGAAGGCCGCCCGCTCGAGCTCCGCGAGATCCTCGCGCACGCGCTCCTCGTCGGCGCGGTCCCGCTCGATCGCGGCGCGTTCCTGGCTCACCCTGCATCCTTCCTCGAGAATCGCCGCGCGCTCGCGCTCGAGTCCCGAGCGCTCCTCCGCGAGTCCCGCCCACCCGTCGTAGAAGTCGGCCTGGTTCTCGGGGCGGAGCAGGAGCTGATGCTCGTGCTGGCCGTGGAGATCGACGAGGAGATCGCCGAGACGCCGGAGCTGCGAGAGAAGGACCGTCCTGCCGTTGACGAGGGCGCGGCTCTTCCCGCCGCCGGCAAGCTCCCGTCGCACGATGACCCGGCCCTCCTCAGGCTCGATATCGAGGGAACGGACCGCTTCCGCGAGGTCCGGCCTGACGGTGAGATCGAAGACGCCCTCGACGAAGCCGCGATCCTCGCCGGCGCGAAGCCAGTCCGGATCCGCGCGCTCCCCGAGTAAGAGCGCGACCGAACCCAGGATCAGCGATTTCCCGGCGCCGGTCTCGCCGGTGAGCACGTTGAGGGTGGGATCGAACGAAAGCTCAATCCGTTCCACGAGGGCAAGCCCCTGGATCGAGAGCCCGGTCAGCACGGGTCAGTCCTTGAGCCGCGTTCGGGTCGGCGCCCCGGCCCAGGCGAGCTTCTCGCGGAGGACCTCGTAGAAGGATTCGCGTTTGAGCGACAGC
>DASXQO010000017.1:0-13933 GCA_036507115.1 Candidatus Eiseniibacteriota bacterium
GGATACACGAACACGGAAGCGAACGAAGTGTGCCTGCGGTGATTCGCGTCGTAGGGGGAGATCCGCACAAGCCGGTGCACGCCGCGCTCGGCTTTGAGATATCCATACGCGAAGGGCGCGTCCACCTCGACCGTGGCGTCCTTGATACCGGCCTCCTCACCCTGTTGGAGATCCAGAACCTGGGACGCGAATCCTCTTCGCTCGAGGAAGCGGGAATACATGCGGAAGAGCATCTGCGCCCAGTCCTGCGATTCGGTCCCGCCCGCCCCGGGGTGGATGGTCACGATCGCGCCGTGTTCGTCGCTTTCCTCGGAGAGGAGACTCTGGAGCTCGAGCGCCTGAATCCGCGGCAGGAGGTCCTTCGACTGGCGTTCGAGCTCCTCCGCAAGCGACTCGTCGGGCTCCTTCTCGACCAGCGCGATCAGGTCCTCTGCGTCCTTGACCTCGCGCTCCAGCTCGCGGTAGGGCTCGTAGATACGACGCAGCGTCTTGAGCTCGCGGACGATCGTCTGGGCGGCCTCGGCATCATTCCAGAATTCCGGAGCGGCCATCTTGGCCTCAAGCTCCGCGCCGCGCCGCTCGCAGTGCTCGACGTCAAAGATAGCTCCGAAGTTCCGCCAGGATCCGGCGTCCGTCTTCGAGCCGCTTTCTCGTGCTGATGAGATCCATCGAAACGATCCTCCCTCGTGATTCTATCCGCTCCGGGCCTCGGATCGAAGCCGTTCGATCTCGCTCCAGATTTCGTCGGCACGTCTCAAGAGCTCCTCGCGCGTGCCCGCGTTCTCGATTCCCCACCGGCGCCGTGCGCCGCGCACAGGCGGAAGCCGCTGCCCCAGGACCCGCTCCCGGGCCTCGGCCTGTGACAACTCCTTGAGCGCCATGAGCCGGGCGATACGCTCCTCCGCCGGAGCCTGTACTTCCACGACGCCGTCCAGGTCCGCGGCGAGATCCCACGCGCCCAGAAGTGCCGCGTCCAGGACGAGCACTCCTTCCCCGCGCGCGGAATCGAGCGTTTCCCGCACGCGGCGCTCGAGGAGCGGCTGGACCAGCGCGTTCAGCCGGTCCATCTCGGAGCTATTCTTGAATACGATGCTTCCCAGGGCCCGGCGGTCCACGTTTCCGTCCGGAAAGAGAACGGAGGGGCCGAACAGGGCGCCGATCCGCTCACGCACCGGATGCTCCCGGAGCAGCTCCCATCCCAGCGCGTCCCCTGAGAGTATCCGCGCGCCGCGCTCCGCGAATCGCCGCGCGACGTCGGTCTTCCCCGAGGCCATGGGACCCGTCACGCCGATGCGGAGCATCCCCTCAACCTATAGACGCCGGTCGCGGAGGGTCAAGCGATTTAGGCGGCGGGAAAGCTGCAGAGCGGCGCGGGCGCTGGTGCGGCTGCTCACGCCTGCCCCGGCTCACGCGTGCGCGTCGGCCCAGGTCTTGCCGTGACCGACGTGGACCACGAGCGGCACGCGGAGCGGGATCGCCTGCTCCATGACACCGGTCACGAGCGTCTTCAGCGGCTCGAACTCCGCCTCGGTGGTTTCGAAAAGGAGCTCGTCGTGGACTTGTAGAATGAGCCGTGACTTCATCCCGGGACGTTCGCGCAGGAGCGCGTCGATCCGCACCATCGCCACCTTGATCAGGTCCGCGGCGGAGCCCTGGATCGGCATGTTGACGGCCACGCGCTCGGCTTCGGCCTTGCGCGCCCCGTCCTCGTGCAGCGCCGGGAGCGGCCAGCGCCGTTTCAAGATCGTCTCGGCGTACCCGCGCTGCCTCGCGAGCGCGAGCATCCGGTCGAGGTAGGACGCGACTCCCGAGAGCGTGCGCCGGTATTCCTCGATGAAGGCCGAGACCAGGGCGCGCGAGAGGTTCAATTCCCGCGCGAGCCGCACCGGGCCCATGCCGTAGAGGATGCCGAAGTTCACGATCTTGGCCTGGGCGCGCTGGGCATGCGTGACATCCTCCGGCGCCACGCCGAAGAGGCGCGACGCGGTCGTGCGATGCACGTCCCCTCCCGAACGGAACGCCTCCGCGAGCACCGGATCGCCGGAGAGATGCGCCATGAGGCGAAGCTCGATCTGCGAGTAGTCGAACGAAACGAGGAGCCCGTCGTCTCCTTCGGCGATGAACGCCTTCCGGATCGCGCGGCCCTCCTCGGAGCGGATCGGAATGTTCTGGAGACTCGGATCGCTCGCGCTCAACCGCCCGGTCGAGGCCACCGTCTGATGAAAGGTGGCGTGCACGCGCCCGGTCGCGGGATGGACGAATCGAGGGAGCGCGTCGACGTACGTGCTCTTGAGCTTCTGGTACTGGCGGTGCTGGAGCAGGAGCTTCGGCAGGGGATGGTGCGCCGCCAGGCTCTCGAGCACCTCGACGTCGGTCGAATAGCCGTCCTTCGTGCGCCGCCCTTTCGGAAGCTTCAGCCGCTCGAAGAGAATCTCCGCCACCTGGCGCGGCGAGTTCACGTTGAACGGAACGCCCGCCGCCGCCTGGATCTCCGCCTCGAGGCTCGTGCATTGATCCCCGAGGAACCTCGACATGGCGAGAAGACGAGGCACGTCGATCCTCATCCCCGCCTGCTCCATTCGAAGCAGAACGCCCAGGAGCGGCATCTCGACGTCCCGGAACAGCGGCAGCAGCTCGGAGCGGTCCAGCTCTTGGAGCAGGATCGGCGCCAGCCTCAGACATACGTCGGAATCCTCGCAGCAGTACTCGGCGATGCGGTCGACCGCGACGGCCGCCATCGTGATCTGGTCGCGTCCCGCGCCGATCAGCGATTGGGTCGGAATCTTTTCGATGCCCAGGTGGGTGCGCGCGAGGTAATCGATGTTCTTGGGTTGGTCGGGATCGATGAGGTACGCCGCGAGCATGGTGTCGATCGCCACGTCGTGGACCGGAATCCCGAACCGATGGAGAACGTGCCAATCGAATTTGGCGTTCTGCGCGACGCGCTTCTTGGAAGGGTCCGCGAAAAACGGCCGCAGTGCTTCGCGCGCCTTCGCGGGGTCGAGGTTCCCGCCCCCCTGGTGGCCGATCGGGAGATAGAAGGCACGGCCGGGCGTGGTCGCAACCGAGATCCCGACGAGGTCGGCCAGGAGCGGATTCAGGCGCGTTGTCTCCGTGTCGAAGGCGACGTAATCACGGGCGTCGCGAAGCTCCCGGGCGACCGCATCGAGCGCCTCGGGCGTGCGGATGATCTGGTAGTCGCCGAGGGGGGCACGATCGGGTGCCAGGACCAGAGGCTCGGCCGGGCGCGGCTCGGGGGCCGAGACGAATTCGGGGAAAAGCTCCCGGGGTTCCGCCATCTCCAGCTCCGCGGCGAACCGCTTCTTGAGGCCCCGGAACTCCAGCTCGTCCAGCACCCGCACCAGCTCCGGAAGATCGCTCGGGGTCCGCTCGAGCTCCTGCCACTGGAAATCGAGCGGCAGGTCCGTCCGGATCGTGACGAGCTTCCGCGAGAGGCGGGCCTTGCCTTCGTTCTCGCGGATCTTCTCGCGCAGAGCGGGGCGCGGCACGCAGTCGAGACTCTTGTAGAGCTCGTCCAGGGAGCCGTAGGTGGCGATGAGCTGCGCGGCCGTCTTCTCCCCAACGCCCGGCACGCCCGGCACGTTGTCGACGGCGTCTCCCATGAGGGCGAGAAGGTCGATCATCTGCCCGGGATCCACTCCGAAGCGCGCCCGCACCCCCGCGCGGTCGATCGTCTCGACCGCTTCGCCGCGCCCGCGCGGCAAGAGGAGCCGGATCCGGTCGCAGACGATTTGGTAGAAATCCTTATCCCCGGTGACAATCCACACATCCGCTCCCGCCTTGGCCGCGTCGACCGCGAGGGTGCCCACGATGTCGTCGGCTTCGACGCCCTGCTGCTCCACGATCGGCACGCCCAGAAGCCGGAGCAGCTCGCGGATTTTGGGGATCTGCTTCGCCAGATCGTCCGGCATCGGGGGCCGGTGCGCCTTGTATTCCGCGTATTCGCGGTGCCGGAACGTCGGTCCCTTCGTATCGAAGACGACCGCGACGCGGTCGGGGCGGCGTTCGTCCAGGAGCGGGAGGAGCGTGTTCAGATACCCGAACGTGGCGCTCGTGATCTCCCCCTTCGAATTCCGGAGCGGATTCCTTGCGAATGCGAAGTGGGACCGGTACAGGAGCGCCGATCCGTCCACGAGCAGGAGCTGCTTAGGGCCGCCGTTTCCTGGTTCCGTAGAGACCATGGCGGGTCATGTAGCTCAGGACGAGATCGGGAGTCCAGTAGCGGACCGGCAGACCGCGCTTCAGCCGGCGGCGGATCTCGGTCGAGCAGATTCCGATGCGAGGGGGCTTCACGTACACGATGCGGCGGCGGAGCGCCGGTGGAAGCGAGGGCATGTCGCGGTCCCCGCGCGGGACCACGACGAGGCGCGCCAGCTCCACGATGCGCTCGGGATGGTACCAGCCGCCGAATTCCTCGAGGCTGTCCTGGCCCATCAGAAAGAAGAGATCGCCACGCGTGGACCGACGGAGCGATTCGAGCGTGTTCACGGTGTAGGAGAGCCCGCCGCGGTCGACTTCGAGCCGCGAGACCTCGAAGCGCTGATTCCCCCGCGTCGCGAGCCGGAGCATCGCCACCCGGTGTTCCACGCCGGCCAGATCGGGCGCGCGCTTGTGGGAGGGTCGGTTGGCCGCCACGAAGAGCATCCGATCCAGCTTCAATCGGGCGACCGCTTCCTGCGCCATGATGAGGTGTCCGTTGTGGACCGGATCGAACGTCCCGCCGAAGACGCCGATGCGGCTCATCCGGGCGCCTCCGATGCCTGGAATCCCCGCAGTCGCTCGTCGGCCTTGCGCTTGAGCTCCTTGTCGGACGCGGGAACGTGCTTTTTCAGGAGTTCGACGGCTTCGGACTTGCGTCCCTGCCGCCCCAGCACGTCGGCGAGAAGGAGCGTCGCCTCCGGCGCCCACTTCGAGTCGGGATACTCCCGGAGCACCCGCTTGAGATAGACCTCCGCGGCCGTGTCCCTCCGAAGCTTGGCGTAGAGACGCCCGTTTCGGAGCAGCTTCTCGGCGAGGCGGTCGCGGAGCACCCGGATCCGCGCCCGCGCTTCCCCGATGCGGGGATGGTCGGCGTACTGTTCCACGAACTGGTTGTACCGGGTCAGGGCGCGGACCGTCTCGGTCTGGTCGAGCGGGGCGGGATGGCTCTGCAGATCGTCGCACCGCGCCAGCTCGAGCAGCGCGTCCGCCTGCAGGGGCGACGTGGGAAAATCCCGGAGCAACCGGTCGAACTGCGCCGACGCGAGCGCATAGTCCTTCTCGCGGATGTAGCTCAGGCCCAGGTAGTAGAGCGCGTCGTCGGTCCGGTCGGTCCCCGGGAACTGCTCGATGTAGGCCTTGAAGTCGGGGATCGCGTCCAGGAAATCGCCCTGGTCGTACGCGGCCTTGGCGGCCTGGAAATCGGGAGTCCCCTCCCGTCTCCCCTCCTTGAACGTGCCGCCGCAGCCCAGCCAGGCCAGAAGCGCGACGACGATGAGGCGCGCGGCCCACCGATTCATCGGGCGCGAGATTCCTCGGACGTGGCTTCCCGTTCGAGCATTTCCAGGTAAGCCCTGGCCCGGATGTTCTCGGGATCGAGCGCCAGACATTTCTCCCACTCTTCCCGGGCCCGGGTCTTTCTCCCCGAGCGCAGGAGCACGACGCCCAGGGTCACCCGCGCGGCGACATAGCGTGGATTCTGCGCCAGGGCTTCCTCCAGCTCCGTTTCCGCGTCCTGGTAGAGCCCCATCTCGCAGTAGGTGGCGCCCAGCTTGTTCTTGATGTCGAGGTATTGCGGGGAGAGTTTGAGCGCCTTCCGGTATTCCTGCGAGGCATCCACGAGCACGCCGACGTTGCGATAGGTGTCCCCGAGCATCATGTGGGATTCGGCCAGGTAGGAGCGCACCTCCGGAGACAGGTTCTCCTGCTCGTGATCGCGCAGCCGCTCCACGTTGAACTCGCGCAGCGCGTCCTCGTACTGACCCATCTCGTTGAACACGATCGCGAGGTTCAGCCGCGCCTCCACGTAATTCGGGTTGAGCTCGAGGGCCCGGCGAAACTCCTCGGCGGCGTCCCGCCCGTCGCCGTTCATGCTCATGGCGAGCCCGAGCTGATTGTGAAGATCCGGAAAGTTCGGATTCAGTTTCACCGCCTCGAGCAATTCCCGGATCGCATCCTGATAGAACCCTCGCTCGAAATAATCCCTGCCGAGCAGCATGTGCCGTTTGGCCGCGATGCTCATTCCCATCCCCCCTCGACTGCGCTCGATCCGTTTGCCGATCCCGCCTGGGCGGCGTGTTCTAGTTCCGGTTCGAATAAAAGAGGACCACGAGCCCGGTCACGACTCCCACCACGATCAAAGGTTCGAGCAGGCGGGTGCCCCCTCCCGCGCGCGGCAGCACGGGGTTCAGCCCGCCGGACCCGCTCTGCGCATACGAAAGGTCGCTTGCGCGCACAACGTCCATCGCCTGCGCCGATGCCGATCTCGCCCACAGCACTTCCCGGGTGGAGAGATCGACGAGGCTCGCCCCGACCCGCATCGAGGCAACCCTCTCGTAGCCGCGGATTCCGAACGGAAATTTCCGGATCGCCCGCACGTAGTTGACGCCCGCGCTTCCGACCTGAATGTTGAGTTGGAGATCGGTGGAATCGCCGCGCGGCATCGCCGGCGGGTCCTCGAGACCCATCCCCAGGCCCGCCGTGGCGCGGGAGGGCACGAGGCGGACTTCGACGCCTGTTTTCCGGAGTTGCTCTATCAGGCGCTGCGCGAGAAATCCGAGGGTGTCGCCGGGCAGCGGACTCGCGATGCGTACGACGTGACCTGCCGGGAGCGAGGCGCCGCGCAGGAGATCGACCGCCACGATCCCCGCCACCGAGTCGAGCATCGCGGCGTGGGTCTTGGGCCGGACCCTCTCCGCGTCGGCGCGCTGCGGGTACGCCGCAAGGAGGAGCGCCAGCCCAAGCCCCGGAATCCACCACCGACCGCTCACGCGACCACCTCCCCGTCCAGATCGTACTGGCGCGACCGCGTGATCCGGGCCTCGATCAACGCCCCCGCGCGGGGCTCCGAGGCTCCTCCGGCTGCGCGTACGTAGGTCACCCCGTCCACCTCATAGCCTTGCTGTTCGACGCGTCCGACCCAGACGCCGGCGCGGCCCGGCACCGGTCCGTCCACCCGCACGGGGACGGTGCGTCCGACCCAGCGTCCCCATGCGGACGCCGCGACCTGCCGCTGCGCCGCCATGAGCGTCCGCCGCCGCGAGAGCTTTACGCGTTCCGGAACTTGCTCCTTCATGCGCCCGGCCGGTGTGCCGTCCTCGCGCGAATAGGCGAAGCACCCGACGTGGTCCAGCGCGGCCCCGCGAACGTACCCGAGAAGCTGATCGAAGTCCTCCTCGGTCTCACCCGGGAATCCCACGATGAAGTGGGTCCGGATCGCGACCCTGGGAATGCGCCGGCGCAGGGTTTCGATCAACCGCTCCATATCGGCCCGGCGGACCTCCCGCCGCATCCGGCGCAGCATCGCGTCCGTAACGTGCTGCAAGGGGATGTCCACGTACTTGCAGACCTTCGGCTCTTCTTCGAACACCTGGACCAGCGGTTCGCTCCATGTCTTCGGGTGGGTGTAGTGGACCCGGATCCATTCGATCCCCTCGATCGAGGCGAGCGCTCGCAGGAGTTGCGGGAGCCGGGCCTCGCCGTAGAGGTCCGCGCCGTAGGACGTCGAGTCCTGTGCGATGAGGAGAAGCTCCTTGGTTCCGGCCTCCGCCAGCCGGCGCGCCTCCGCGACGACCGATTCGAGGGGCCGGCTTCTCAGATCGCCCCGGAGCTTGGGAATGATGCAGAAGGTGCAGCGGAAGTCGCAGCCGTCCGCGATGCGAAGATACGCGAGGTGACGGGGCGTCGAGACCGCGCGGTGCGCCGCGAGATCCACCGCGGTCCCGGGCGGTCCCACCTCGAGGATCCGCGACCCGGGCGACCGGAGCGCGCGATTCATGACGCGGACGATCGCGTCGACCTGGCCGGTTCCCACGACCGCGTCCACTTCGGGTATCTCCTCGAGAAGCTCGGCCTGGTAGCGCTGGGCGAGGCAGCCGGCGACCACGAGACCCCGGAGCTTCCCTTCCCGCTTCAGGGCGGCGAGCTCGAGGATCCGGTCGATCGATTCCCGCTGCGAGGGCCCGATGAAGGCGCACGTGTTCACCAGGGCGAGGTCCGCGCCGTCCGGATCCGCGGCGGTCGTGAACCCGCCCTTCGCCAAGAGGCCGGCCATGATCTCCGAGTCGACGAGGTTCTTGGCGCAGCCCAGGGTCACGAGCGCCACCCGGGCCTTTGCGCTGGACGGGGCCTTTGCGACGGCCGGGGCCCTCTTCTTCGGAAGCGTGAGCGCGACCGGCGCGATCATGCGTTCGTCCCGACTCCCGGGGGCGGTTCGTGTGCCCGGTCCATGAGCTCCTGCTCCGTGACGAGCACTTCGCGGCCCTTGGCCCCCTCCGAGGGTCCGACGACCCCACGCTCCTCCAGAAGATCGAGAAGCCTCGCGGCACGCGAGTATCCTACCTTGAGCCTGCGCTGGAGCATCGAGGTCGAGGCCTGCTGGTGCAGCACCACGAGGCGCATCGCCTCCTGGTAGAGCTCGTCGTCGGCATCCGACTCCGAGATCCGGACTTGGTCCAGGGCCGAGTCGTCGGCCACGACGGGCCGGCCCTGGGACTTGAGGAACTCCACGACGCGCTCGATTTCCTCCCCGGACACGAAGGCGCCATGGATCCGGTAGGGTTCCGGCTTCCCCGCCGGGAGATAGAGGCAGTCGCCGTGTCCCAGGAGGCTCTCGGCCCCGTTCATGTCGAGGATCACCCGGGAGTCGGTGCGGCTCGCCACCTGGAAGGCGATCCTCGAGGGAAAATTCGCCTTGATCATGCCGGTGATGACGTCTACCGAGGGGCGCTGCGTGGCCAGGATGAGGTGAATGCCGACCGCGCGGGCCATCTGGGCAAGCCTCTGGATCGGCTCCTCGATCTCGGTGGGAAGGAGCGCCATGAGATCTGCCAGCTCGTCCACCACGACCACGAGATAGGGAAGCTTCGGCTCCTCCACTTGGAGCGGATCGAGGTTGAGCCGGTTGTAGGCTTCGATGTTCCTCGCGCCATGGCGCGCCAGCATCTGGTAGCGGCGCTCCATCTCCTTGACGCAAAAGCGAAGTGCCTGCGCCGCCTTCTTCGGATCCGTCACGACCGGCATGCGGAGGTGCGGGATCCCGTTGAAGGGCGTGAGCTCGAGCATCTTGGGATCGATGAGGATGAACCGAAGCTCCGCGGGAGTCCGCGTGTAGAGAAGGCTCATGATCAGCGTGTTGATGCAGACGCTCTTTCCCGAGCCGGTCGCCCCCGCGATCAGGAGATGCGGCATCCGCTCGAGGGACGTGGCGAAGGGCACTCCCGCGACGTCCTTCCCCAGCGCGAGCGGCAGCGCGTCGGCCGTATCCTGGAACGCGGGCGAGGAGATGATTTCGCGCAGGGACACGGTCGCCTTCACGCGATTCGGGATCTCGATTCCGACCGCCGCTTTTCCGGGGATGGGCGCCACGATCCGGATCCGCTGCGCCCTGAGGGCGAGCGCCAGGTCGTCCTGGCGATTCAGGATCTGGTTCACCTTCATGCCCGGCGCGGGCTCGTATTCGAAGAGCGTGATCACCGGGCCGGGATGCACCTCGGACACCTTGCCGTCGACGTCGAAATCGGCGAGGGTCCGCTCGAGCACCCGCGAGAGCTCGAGCAGCTCCTTTTCGTCGATCGCCCGCCGCTTCGACTCGTGCCGGTCCAGAAGGTCGATCCCGGGAAGCTCCATCTCGGGCGCCGCCACCGGACCGAGCTTCAAGCCCGCGTCCGCTCCTCCCCCGGCGGGACCCGCGCCGGCTCCGGCCGCCGCGGCGGACGGGCCGGGGGCGGTCTTCGGCGCGGGAGGCGGAAACGGGATGCTCAGCGGCTCGCCGCGCCCTTCGACCTCGCGACGCGAAACGATCCGCGGACGCGAGGGCTGCCGCGGCTTCTCGGAACCGAGTTCCCACGCGCGCGCGATCTCCTCCTCCTCGACGACGGGAGGCTTCCGTCCCCTCGCGGCGGGCGCCGCACCCGCCGACTCGGCCGGCTCCGAGCTCACCCGAGGCGTCTCTCCGGATTTCGTTCCCCGGAAAGGAGCGAGGACCCCGCTCAGCATCGCCTGGACCGCCTGGCGCACGCGCTGCGAGGACCCGATTTCGAAGGCGATCACGCCGACCACGACGATTCCGGTGCCGAGCGCCATCTCGCCCCCGATCTTGCCCAGGAAGCGCGCGGTCGTCGTCGCGACGAACTCGCCCACACCGCCCGACCAGGGTCGGTTGCCGGAGGTGATCAGGTAGAGAAATCCCAGGAGGAAGGAGAGGCCGATCGCGCCGAGCGCCGTCCGGATTCCAGTCTCGAGGGCGGGCTTCAGGCGGAGCCGGTTCCAGCCCCAGGCGACGAACACGATCGGAACCGCCCAGGCTCCCACGATTCCCAGGGCTTCGACGAGACCGCCCGAGAGGAGCGCCCCAAGCACGCCCCCCTGATTCCGGACCGTCCCGCTCCCCAGCAGCTCCACCGCTTGGTCGCGCGCATCGCGCGTGACGAGCGCGAGCCCGAGGAACGCCCCGATGGCCAGAAGGCAGAGTCCCAGGATTTGGAACTTCCGGCGGACCGAGATCCGGCCCAGCGGCCACACCGTCTCAGGTCCCCTGCTGCCAGGAAGCGAGGTAGGCGCTCTGCTCGGGAGTCAGCGTATCGATGTGGACGCCGAGGGCCTCCAGTTTGAGCCGCGCGATCTCCTGGTCGAGCTCCTTCGGGATCGGATAGACGTTCGGCTTGAGCTCGCGCGCGTGGGTGAGCAGATACTCGATTCCCAGAGCTTGATTGGCGAAGCTCATGTCCATGACGGAAGCGGGGTGCCCCTCGGCCGCCGTGAGGTTGATGAGCCTGCCCTCGCCGAGCACGAAGATCCGCTTTCCATTCGGGAGCGAATACTCCTCGACGAAGGGGCGCACGGTCCGCACGGCCTTCGCCTCCTTGCGGAGCGATTCCAGGTCCAGCTCCACGTTGAAGTGGCCTGAATTCGCCACGATCGCCCCGTCCTTCATCGAGCGAAAATGATCGAGCCCGAGCACGTGGATGTTCCCGGTGACGGTCACGAACACGTCCCCCAGGCGCACCGCCTCCGGCGCGGGCAGGACCTGGAAGCCGTCCATGACCGCCTCGAGCGCGGGCAACGGGTCCACTTCGGTCACGAGGACGTGCGCGCCCATCCCGCGGGCGCGGGAAGCCACACCGCGGCCGCACCAGCCGTAGCCCAGCACGACCAGGGTCGATCCCGCCAGAAGCCGGTTCGTCGCGCGCAGAATGCCGTCGATCGTGCTCTGCCCGGTGCCGTAGCGATTGTCGAAGAGGTGCTTCGTCTTCGCGTCGTTGACCGCCAGGATCGGATAGTGGAGCGCGCCGTCGCGCGCCATGCTGCGGAGGCGGATCACCCCGGTCGTCGTCTCCTCGGTGCCCGCGATCACGTTTCCGATCGCGTCGCCGCGCTTCGTGTGCAGCACCGTCACGAGGTCGGCCCCGTCATCCATGGTGAATTCGGGCTTCAGGTCGATCGCCGCGCCGATGTGGTTGTAGTAGGTCGCTGAATCCTCTCCCTTGATCGCGAAGGTCGCGATGCCGTACCGGTGCACGAGCGCGGCGGCCACTTCGTCCTGGGTCGAGAGAGGATTCGAAGCGCAGAGCGCGATCTCGGCTCCGCCCTCCTTCAGGGTGAGCATGAGATTCGCGGTCTCGGTCGTAACATGGAGGCAGGCGGCGATCCGTTTCCCCTTGAGCGGGCGCTCGCGCTCGAACCGGGCCCGGATCTGGCGCAGCACCGGCATCTCCCGCTCCGCCCATTCGATCCGGTTCACGCCCGAATCTGCGAGGTTGGGGTCTTTGACGTGCCCTTGGGCGTTCATGGTCGCGGTTTCGCTAGGCGTCACGCTTCAAATCCTCCACGCGGTCGAGCAGCTCCCAACGGAAGCCTTCGTGCTCGCGTCCAAAATGACCGTAGGCGGCGGTTTTTCGGTAGATCGGCTTCCGGAGATCGAGGTGCTCGATGATGCTCTTCGGTCTGAGATCGAAATGGCGGCGGACCAGCTCCTCCAGCCTCGAATCGGGCACCTTCCCCGTCCCGTGCGAATCCACCATGATCGAGACCGGCTGCTCCACGCCGATGGCGTAGGCCACCTGCACGGTGCAGCGCTCGGCGAGGCCCGACCCGACCAGGTTCTTCGCGACGTACCGCGCCGCATAGGACCCCGAGCGGTCCACCTTGGAGGGGTCCTTCCCGCTGAAGCACCCGCCGCCGTGGCCGCCGAACCCGCCGTAGGTGTCCACGATGATCTTGCGGCCGGTGAGTCCGGTGTCCGCGCGCGGGCCCCCCATCACGAACCGCCCCGTCGGATTGATGAGATAGTTCGGCTCGCCGTCGATCATCTCGCGCGGCAGAGCCGGGCGGACCACCTCGGCGATGATCCGGTCGATGAAGCGCTTGTACTCCCCCGCCGGCATGTCCGCGTGCTGCGTGGAGAGCACCACGGTGCTGACCCGGCGCGGCTTTCCATCCTCGTATTCCACCGTGACCTGGGATTTCCCGTCGGGTCTCAGCTCCGGAAACTTCCCGGAGCGGCGCGCGTGGGCGAGCGCCCTCGTGAGGGAATGCGCTAGCTGGATCGGGAGCGGCATCAGCTCGGGAGTCTCGCGGACGGCGTAGCCGAACATGAGCCCCTGGTCCCCCGCTCCCTCGCGGTCGACGCCGAGTGCGATGTCCTTCGACTGCTCGTCGATGCTGATCAGGACGGAGCACGTCTCGTGATCGAATCCGATGGCGGGATTGTCGTAACCGATTTCCCGGATTGTCTCCCGCACGACTTTCGCGATGTCCACGTAGCACTTCGTCGTGATCTCGCCCGCGACCAGCGCGAGCCCGGTCGTCACCAGCGTCTCGCAGGCGACCCGACCGTTGGGATCCTGGGCCAGAATCGCGTCCAGGATCGAGTCGGAAATCTGGTCGGCCACCTTGTCGGGGTGTCCTTCCGTGACCGATTCGGAGCTGAAGGCCATTCGTTTATGCGTCATAGGCTGTCTCTTTGTTTCGATCTTGGTTTGTGTCGCCTGAGCTGTCACGAATACTCCACCTCGGATGAGTCGCCCACGTTTAGGCGATGGTACGCGCCGCGCACCACCGCGTTCTCCCCCACCACCGAACCTTCCAGCAAGATATCCTCGACGATTGCGCCTTGATTCACGATCGAGTCCCGCACCACCGCGTGGCGAACCTGCGCGCGGGGCCCGATCGAGACGTGCGGGCCGATGACGGCCGATGTGACATCCGCAGTGGGATCCAGGGCCACGGGAGGCAGCACGAGAACCCCCTCGCGGCTCACGGGCGTCGCGAGCTGGTCCAGCAAGGCCCGGTTGGTTTCGAGTAGGGTTTCGGTTTTGCCGCAATCATACCAGCCCCCCACCGGAAAGGGGCGGAGTTCCTCGCCGCGTTCCAGCAGGAGCTCGAGCGCGTCGGTAAGCTGAATTTCGCCGCGCGTGAGGCGTCCTTCCCGCATCAGGGATTCCAGGCATTCGAACAGGGCCGGACCGTTCGCGATGTAGTAGAGCCCCACGAGCGCGAGGTTCGAGCTCGGGTTGTCCGGCTTCTCCTCCAGTTCCACGATCTTGTCGCCCCGGACCTTCGCGACGCCGAACCGGCGCGGATCGCTCACCTCGCGGACCCCCACGCGGGAGCCGTTCCGGACGAACTCGTCGAGCTTCGCCTGCACGATCGTGTCGCCGAGGACGATGAGGAGCGGCGAGAACCCGGCGGCAACCTTCGCCTGAGCGACCGCGTG
>DASXQO010000018.1:0-5109 GCA_036507115.1 Candidatus Eiseniibacteriota bacterium
GCGGAGATGCGGTTCGCGGGGAAGCCGCCCTGCCGGGCGTGCTCCCGGATCAGGTCCTCGCTTGGCGCCAAGTAGATGCAGTAGATCTTGTCATTGGTGACGTAGCTATGGACCCACTGGATCTGCGTTCCCAGCTTCCCCAAGACGCCGCATGACTTCTGCGATATGCCCTGGAGTTCCTGCTTGGACAGCTTCCCGGCTCCGGGAAGATCCCGCTCGATGACGTACCGTGGCATGGATGCCTCCTCTTTTTCGCATGTCCGTCGCGGGGCAGCGCTGCCGCGCCGGCAAGTGGCGTGGGCCGGGGATTATATCAGGGGCGAAGCGGTATGGGGAGGGCTCCTGCCCCGCTCATGAGGGCGAGCCGGACCCCGAAGGGCCCGGCTCGTCATTTTGAGAAGCACTGAATCGAGATCCCCGGCGCCAAGACACGCGAGAGGGGGACCTCTCAGCGGGATACCCCGGGAACCCGATCCCAAATCAACGGCGGAGCTCAATGATGGAACGGCATGGTGACTCCGCCGGTAAACATGACCTGCGAACGATCCGAGGCGACATACCGGCCCTCGGCGAAGAACCGGAGCGATCTGGATGGGAACAGCACGCCGCCGAACAGATTCGCTCCGAAGTCCGTATCGCTATCGTTCGGCCCGGCGCTGTCGAACGAATAGAAATGCGCTCCCGCCCCCGCGCCGACATACGGCCCGACGCGGCTCGTCGGAGCGAAGTGGTACGTGAGATCGAAGTTCGGATTGACGTCGCTGAGACCGTCGGTCGACCAGAACATTATCCCCGGCTGCAGATGGAGTCGGCTGCCGGATTCCTCGAACTCGAAGTGGCCCCCGACCGTGACCGCGCCGTCAGCGCCATCCGGATCCACACCGCCCACACGACCGCCGATTCCGGACAAGCCGAAAGCGCCCGCAGAAGACGGCACGAAAACGAGTGCCACGAGCGTCACAGCCAGAGCAGCCATTATCGGCAGAGCTTTCATGGTAGCCCTCCTTCGTTGAAGAAGCCCGGCCCAGTCCGGGTCGGGCCTACAAAGGGCTAGGTACCTTCAAGGCCCATGCCAGAAGAGGCCTTGAGCGACGGCCCCATGGCCGTAATCGACTGTCAAAACAGCCGCTTCCGCGGAAAGTTGCGAAATGCGGCCCGGAAGGACCGCCAGCCACGAAGTGTCCCCCGCGGGGCGCTTCGGACGAGAGCGTACGAGAGGAATAGTGAAGAAACTGTAAGCACTTGCCTGATTGCAACTGGCCCGGATCGTGCTCACTCCTGAGTTTCGTGGGGTAACCCCAAGGAGGGACTATGAAAGTCCGAGAGATCATGACAAGCAATCCGACGTGCTGTACGCCGGAGACGTCGCTCCGGGAGGTCGCGCAGATGATGGTGGGGAACGACTGCGGTCCCATCCCTGTGGTCGACGACGAGCGCGCGCGCCGGCCCGTCGGAGTCATAACCGATAGGGACATCGTGTGCCGGACGGTTGCCCTGGGCAAAAATCCGGTCGAGCTGGTCGCGCGCCAGGTCATGTCCACCCCGGCGATCACGGTCCGCCCTGACATGCGGGTCGAAGACTGCTGCAAGGTCCTCGAGGAAAACCAGGTCCGTCGCGCGCCCGTCGCGGATGAGAGGGGCGAGTGCTGCGGCATCGTCTCGCTGGCCGACATCGCGCAGACGGTTCCCGAGAAGCTCACGGGGGAAGTCGTGCGGACCGTATCGCAGCGAACCGCCTGGTCGAACGGTCAGGAGGAGCGCCGGATAATCTGATGGATTCGGACGCATCTGGCGTCCGCCCTGAAAATACAAGAGGATCCGCCGCGTGGTGCCCGGGTGCGAGCGCCACGCGGTTTTCTTTAGGCCCCGGCCCGCGTTCGGCTGGGAATGCCTCTGGGGGTATGGTACCTTGGCGGCTCTTCGTCCGCCGCAGGGAGACCTTCAACCGAGGCAAACCACCATGCGCACCCACCTCAGACCGATACTTGCGTTCCTTCTGGCATTGGCATCGAGCGGCTGCGCCCGGGAGAGCATTCTGGCGCCAGCCGGAGAGGCCCTGTCATCCGTCGCCTCCCCCTATTTCGTGATCCACTCGCCGGAGGACCCGCGCCTGCCCGCTCCGGGGCTCGAGGCCGCGGGAGCCGCTCCGGAGGATCGAACGCTCTTCGAGCGCCTCTCGGCCCGAGCCATACCGCTCAGGACGAGCGAGGACGCGGGAGCGGTCGTCTTCTGGAATCGGATCACGAGAGAACTGGGCCTGGAGGCCAGGCTGCCGCCGCCCGCGTTGTCTCGCGCCTATGCCCTGGTTCAGGTCGGAATCTACGAAGCGCTGGTCGTGTCGGGAGATCGACGCCGGGGCCGCCTACCAGAAAACAGCGTCGCCGCCGGCGTCGCCTCGCGCGTGCTCGGCTACCTCTTCCCCGCGAAGCTGGCCCGGATCGAAGCCGCGATCGCCGAGCAGATCGCGCTCGATGGGGGGTTGAGCGGGTCGGCGCTCGGGGGTTGGTCCGTCGGCCGCGCCGTCGGCCGCGCCGTCGTGACGCGCGCCATGGGGGACGGATCGAACGTCCCGTTCACCGGTACGGCACCCACGGGCGACGGAATCTGGACCGGCACGAATCCCGTGCTGCCCCTGTGCGGCACCTGGCGCACCTGGGTTCTCGTGTCGGGCGCCGAAATCCAGCCGGAGCCGCCGTGCGCGTTCGGATCGCCGCAGGATTTGCTCGAGACCCAGGAGGTGCTCGACGTCTCACTCAATCGGACTCCGGAGCAGATCGCGATCGTCCACAAGTGGGCCGACACGCCGCCGCCGACGATATGGAATGATCTGCTGAACGACCGAATCGTGTCGCTCGGCCTGGACCTGGTCGCGTCCGCGCGCGCGCACGCGTATCTCAACGTGGCCATGGCCGACGCCTTCATCGAGTGCTGGGCCTGTAAATACACCTACTGGACCGCGCGACCCGTCCAGCGCATCCCCGGCCTCGTGACCGTGATTCCCACCCCGAACTTCCCGAGCTACACCTCGGGTCACTCCACCATCTCCGCCGCGGCCGCGGCCGTAATGGAAGAGGTCTTCCCCGCCGAGCGTGATTTCTTCATCCAGCAGTCGGAGGAGGCGGCGATGTCGCGTCTCTACGGCGGTATCCACTTCCGGCACGACAACGAGCAGGGCACAGCGGTCGGAAGAGTCATCGGGGAGCGCGTCGTGGAGCGGATGCGCGCGGGCAGCGGGAAGCTTCTGGCGGGAAGGTAGCGGTTCGCGGTTCGCGGCCGATCCGCGTCCCGCAGCGTCATCCCTTCGCGAGGAGCTTGACGATCGCCGCGCGCATGGACCGGTAGTCCCGCCGGGCGCCTGGGTCCTTCGAGTCCTTCGCGTAGATTCCGCCCGGCTGAACATGGCGGACCACGCCCCTGCGGTCGACGAGGAGCGACGCCGATGTGAACTCCGCCTCGGGTACGCGGTCGAGCCAGAGGCGGCGAAGGACGCTCCACTCGTCGTCCACCGCGACCGGGAAACGGAATCCGAACGCTTTCGCGATTTCGCGCACCTCCGCGACCGATGTGGGCCTGGGCCGCGGCTTGGGGGTGTGGAAGCCGATCACGACCAGCCCTTTCGGCCCGAATTCACGCTCGAACTCGTTGAGCGCCGGAGCGGTGCCCTTGCAGAGAGGGCAGCCGGCATCCATGAAGAAGCGGATGAGGACCACCCTGCCCCGGAGATCGGCGAGACGCAGCGGCCCGCCTTGGACCCAACGCACGTCGGGCCATTCGGGGGAGGGTTTTCCGATGATGCCGCCCCCCTGAGCAAGGGCGAGCGCGGCGAGAACGAGGATGGCCATTGCCCGATTCTACACCGCACCGCGGGGTGCGTTCCCCTTCGGCGCCGGCGCGGGTGCGAAGGCCGCGGTGCTTTCATGTTGTAACGCGGCGCCCAAGAGGCGAAACTGGTCGCCTGGGTGCTTTTGCGCCACCACAACCCCTGGAGAACTCGATGGCGGGCAGAGGGAATCCGTCGTTCCTCAAAAATCAGAAGGCCAAGAAACGGGTGGAGAAGGCGAACGAAAAGCGGGCCGCGCGCCAGGCGCGTCACGCCGAGAAGGCGGCCGCCCGTGCCGCGGCGAAGGCCGGCGAGCAGGCGCCGCCCGAACCACAGGCGCCGGAAGCGGACGCCGTGGATTCCCCCGCCGGGTCCGAGGAGTAGTACCAGGGTCGCTCCGATGCCGGATCCCTCCAAGCGGCTGCGGAAGTCCAGGAATCGGGTACTCGCCGGAGTCTGCGGCGGAATCGCCGAGTGGCTGGGCTGGGATCCAACCCTGGTGCGCGTCCTCTATGTACTCGTGTCCTTCTTCAGCGCAGGCTTCCCCGGAATTCTCGTCTACATCATCTTGTGGATCGTGATGCCCAACCCGGAAGCATCCAGCCCCTAACGCACCAGAACGACGCGCGTCGCCAGCGATTCGTCGCCGGTGCGGAGTTTGATGAAATAAACACCCGAGGGCGCAGGAGCCCCACCCTCGAGCTTCCCATCCCATCGAACGAAGCTTCTTCCGGCCGGCAGGGGACCGCGTGTCAGCGTGCGGACGCGGCGCCCGGCCGGATCGAACACATCGAGAGAAACGCTGCCGGCGCGCCCAAGGGCCATCTCGAGCCGGAGCTCCGAACGGAACGGAATCCGGCTCACGACCCTGAGCCCGCTTCGCTTGGGCAAGGTCTCGTCCAAGACCACGCCGCTCGGCGCCGAAGCTTGAAGCCTCGTGACGACGGTCACCGTCTCTGGGAGTGCCGGCGCCACGACCCCGAAATCGAAGCCCAGCGCCAGTCCGACCGAAGCGGGCCCCGCCGAAGCGCCCTCGCCGAGCGGCTGATCGGCCGCGACGCGCGCGACCAGCTGGGACGCGCTGTCCACGTCCGAGCTGGTCGTGACACCCAGGGATCCCGAGCCCGAATGCACGATCCAGCGGTTCGGGAGGTTCGATGCGGCCTGGACGAGCACCGCGGTCTGTCCTCCTCCTCCGGACGATGCACGGACGGCGGCGTTGTCCTCGTTGCGCAGCCGAGGCGTGATGACGTCCACGTAGGCGAGCGCACGGGACGAGGCGTCGGTGT
>DASXQO010000019.1:0-5168 GCA_036507115.1 Candidatus Eiseniibacteriota bacterium
TACCTCAGACCGTCGCGGAGTAGTTGTTGAGCCGGTTGTAGATCGTCTTGAGACTGATTCCGAGGACCTCGGCCGCCTTCCGCTTGTCTCCGCCGAAATGTTCCAGCGTGGCGAGGATGAAGTGCCGCTCGATCTCAGCGAGGGACATCCCCACCTGCATGGAGTCGGGCGCCGGGGATGCCCCCGCGTGCACCGGCGCGGCGGGGCCGGTCGGGAGAGCGTCCATCTCGATCACGTCATCGGACAGAATGAACGAACGCCGGATTATGTTCTTGAGCTCACGAACGTTTCCCGGCCAGCTGTAGGACGCTATTCTTCGCCGCGCGGCGGGGCCGAATTTCTTGGACGCCGCCTCCTCCCGGTTGATCTGGCCGAGGAAATGATCCGCCAGCAGATCGATGTCGCCGTTCCTGTCGCGAAGGGGCGGCAGCACGATCGGAAACACGTTCAATCGATAGAGCAGGTCCTCCCGGAACTTCCCCTCCTTGACGGCGGTCTCGGGCGGCCGGTTGCTGGCCGCGATGACCCGCACGTCGACCGGGATCGCTTCGTCCCCCCCGACCCGCAGCAGGGTGCCCGTCTCGAGGACGCGAAGGAGCTTCACTTGGAGCTCGAGCGGCATTTCGGTGATCTCGTCGAGGAACAGGGTGCCCCGGGAGACGCGCTCGAAATAGCCGCGATGAAGCTGGGTCGCCCCCGTGAAGCTTCCCCGCTCGTGCCCGAATAGCTCACTTTCGATGAGGTTGGCAGGGACCGCGCCGCAGTTCACCGGCAGGAAGGACTGACTCCTACGTCGTCCGAGCTCGTGGATCGTGGCGGCCACCTCCTCCTTCCCCGTGCCGCTCTCCCCGACGAGGAGCACCGTGGCGTCGGTCGGCGCGACCTTGACCACAAGGTCGTAGACCTTCTGCATGACCGGGGAGTTGCCGATGAGGCGTCCGAACCGACCCAGCTCCCGCAGCTCGTCGCGCAGCGACCCGATTTCCTGCTTGAGCGCGAGGGTGCGCGAGACGTTCGCCAGGACCGTTTTCAGGCGCCTGACGTCGACCGGCTTGGTGAGGTAATCGAGCACGCCCGTGCGGAGCGCGGCCACCGCCGAGTCGACCGATGCAAATCCGGTGATGAGAATCACCTCGGGCCGCTGGGCCGGCTCCACGTCTTGCAAGAGCTCGAGACCGTTCCCATCCGGGAGCATCAGATCCACGAGCACGACGTCGGGGCGGGTCTGCGCGAGGCGCTCCCGGGCCTCGCTGAGCGACCCGGCGGACATCGCCGAGAATCCCTCCCTCTCGACGAGTTCCGTCATGGCCGTGAGAGCTTTGGCTTCGTCGTCAACGATCAGCGCTACCGGCATGGTTCCTATCCAACCTCCGCCGCGGCGAGTGGCAGCTGAATTTCGAGAGTCGGGGCGCCTTTCGCGCCGGATCGAACCTTGATGCTACCACCGTGGCGCTCCACCACGCGACGCGCGACGTAAAGGCCCCGTTCCGGGCCGAAGGCGCGCTGCGTCGGTGGAGCCCCTCCGGAACCGTCGAGAATCTCGGCCGAGAGGCCGGGTCCCACTCCCCGGAGCACCACGGCCGCCTTGGCGTCCACGGCGGCAACGGAGAGGTCCATTTCGCTGCCGGCGGGGCACCCTTCGGTCGACGTGATCAGGATGTGGAGAAGGGCATGCCTCAGGGAGTCCTTGTTGCCCTCGATCACGACCGGCGAGTCGGCCGGCTTCAGGAGAAACTGAACACGCGTCCTGCGGCAATGCGGCTCCAGGAAGGCCAGGAGGTCGCGAATGGTCTCGAGGAGGTCGAAACGCTCGGTCGTGGCCTCGGCCAGCCGCGTTTGGCTCAGCAGCGTCTCCAGCATCCGCTCGAGGCGCTGAACCTCGGAGGCGATCACGTCCACGTACTGCTCCTGGCGCTCCGGCGTGTTCGCTTCGGATTTGCCCGGCGATTTGCCCGAAAGCGTGCTTCGGAGGAGCTCCAGGTAGAGCACCGCCGTGTGGAGCGGAGTCCGGATGTCGTGCGACGTCGCGAGCGAGACTCGAGACAACCCTCGCAGGTGGGTGGCGAGGCGCAGGTCCGTTTCGAGGGCGCGCATCGTGTCCTCGTCGGTCACGACCGCGAGAAAGCCCTCGGACCCCGTGTCACCGACCCGGCTCAGTTCCAGGCGCAGCGATCGCGGCCGCCCCTCGACGGTGGTCTCGAGGTCGACGAATCCTTGTAGATGAGATTTTGGGATAAGACGCTTCAGCGCCGGCGTGAGGCGCTCGCGAGCCCCGTCCAGACGCTGCTCCACCTCGTGCATGTCCTTGCAGCCGAACAGCGCTTGGGCGCGGCCGTTCGCGAAGTCGAGGGCGCCGTCGGGCCGGAAAAGCAGTAGGCCGACGTCAAGGGCCGGATCCAGCATGAACGGTTGACCTCCCAAGGATCCTTGATTCATGGGGTTTGGTTAGCGGACCCGGTTTCCAAGATGTCGAGCCGTCGCTGTGAACGAACCATTCCGTAGTCCTGCCGCCTAACCTGGGAAGGAACGGGCCGAAGATTCATCCGTAAGCTACCTATGATTGTGAATACCTTTCCGGGGCATTACAAGGGGGCGTTGGAAAAAAGGAAAACCGAGGGTCCCTTGGCCGGCGTGCCGTGGGCCTTGATATTGCTAAGTAGGACTTGTCGATTCGCGGTTGTCCGTCGGACGCCGGGAGCATGTCTCCCCAAATCACGGCCATTTCGCGGGATTCGGGGACGACGGTTCCGGGAGCGATCAAAGCCAATGTAAGAAACGGTGTCCGCCGCGTTCGCCCAGGTTCACGTTTCAAAAGCGATCTCAACGTACCTTCCCGATTTGTACCGGCCCTCGCGGCCGGCAAGGAGGATCGACCATGCAAGAATATCCGGACTTGAACGATAGCGGACGCAACGCGACCAACATCACTCCCTTCGTGTTCGGCGCCGTTCTGGGGGCCGGGATCGCCCTGCTCCTCGCTCCGGCACACGGCAGAGACACGCGCAAGCGGGTCGGCACCACCGTGAAGCACTGGGGAGAAGGCGCGCGCCAGGCTCTGAAGCGCACGCGCGAGAACCTGAACGACTTCAAGCACGATGCGAAGTCGGCGATCGAGAAAGGGCGCCAGGAGTACCTGCGCACCCGCAGTCCCGAGGCCGAGTCAGGGATACGCACCTAACCGACTGTAGGAGTGAGATCCGCATGGCGACGCTGCGAACCGGTTGTGAAGGCGCAGCGTCGCTCATGGGATCGGCGAAAGGAGTACGGTCATGGGGATGAAGAAGGGCGAAAGGTACGAATGCACGAACCCGGAATGCGGGTGTGAAATCAGCGTCACGAAGGCGTCGGAAGCCCCGAGCGCGAACCTCGCTCCGCGGTGCTGCTGCGGCGAAGACATGACGCCCAAGGAGAGCATGAGCCGGGAATCGGCGGGTAGCGGCCGCATGTAGGCCGCGCCGCTTTTGGTTTTAGATGGCGGCCGGGGTAGCGGGTGGCCTCGCGGTTCGCGGGGATCCGCAGAGTTGCCCGTCCTCGGTCGCCTATTTTTTGCGTCGCGAGGCCTTTGCGTTTCGAGGCCGGCGATGTTGGAGACACGCGAGACGCGGGATCGAATTGAGGAAGCGGGAGGAGGCGGGAGTGAGAACGACGGCCGTGCGTGTGGAACGACGGCCGTACGGGGCCGCGCGCGATCTCGGGCGCAGCCCCGCCGGCTTTGGCCTAAACGGGCCGCCGTCCCTGAATGACGCGGATCAGCACGGAAACGATGGCAAGCAGAAGCAAGAGATGGATGAACCCACCCAAGGTGTAGTTCGTGACCATCCCTACGAGCCACATCAAGAAAAGCAGAACCGTGATCGTCCAGAGCATTTGGAGCCTCCTAGGTCCCATTGTCCCAGGTCCGTTCGCACTCGCGCTGGGAACGAGGCGCGTCCGGGCGAAGCGTACCTGGTGCCTGAGAGGGCACGTTCCATGCCAGGGTCCGGTGCCTGCTATGTGCTTGGGATTGCTTCGGCTGCGAGGCAGGGCCGACTCCGGATACGCCGTTTCCCATGTAACCGTTTCCCCCGCTGCTTGTAGGGCCTACAAGGCAGCGACTACCGGGCCGCGCGCAAGGAGCGAAGCATGGCGGCGCCCACGGTCTGACGCGCGGACTCCATCTCGCTCCATGGATCTTTCCCCCCGCGACCCAGGCGGGACGGCACCGTCCGGACCGTGAAGCGATCCGGGCGGAGCCGGGGTATCAGCTCGGACCACGAGACCGGTGTCGATACCGGCGCGCCGGGCCGCGCGCGCGGCGAGAAAGGCGCCACCCAGGTCGCTCCCCGTCGGTTCCGCAGCGTATCGATGAAGATGCGCCCTTCTCGGCGCGCCTTGGACAGATGGGTCGTCATCCGGTCCGGCTGCTCGCGCACCAATCCCGATGCAATCCCGGCCGAGAGTTCCTTGATCTCGTCCCAACTCGGTCCACGCCGGATCGGGACGACCACGTGGATCCCCTTCCCTCCGGTCGTCTTCGCGAAACTCGCGAGCCCGATCTCTTGCAGAAGCTCGCGCACGCGGTGCGCCGTTTCGATCACGAAGGACCAGGTGACTTTGGGGCCGGGATCCAAATCGAAAACGATGCGATCCGGTTTTTCGATCTCATCCGCGCGCGCCCCCCAGACGTGGACCTCGAGCACGCCCATTTGAACCAGGGCCACCAGCCCGGCTTCATCCCGCGCCGTAAGGTAGGTCTCGTTCTTCCCGCTCTTCTCGCGGATCCGCACGGGGACGAGCGACCGGTGCACCGTCCCCGCGGGATGTTTCTGAAAAAAACAGGTTCTGCCGCGGCCCTCGGGGCATCGGAGGAGCATCAAGGGCCGGCCCTCCACGTGCGGGAGCATGGCAAGGGAGACACGTTCAACATAGCGCGCGAGGTCGATCTTGGTCAGTCCGTCCTCGGGATACAGAATTTTTTGCGCGTGGCTCAGCGGGATTCCGGCGACCGAGGTCCCTTCCGTGTCCGGCGGCTCGCGCATCGGCGACCTTCCGGGCGGCGGCGGCTCCTCGACCGGCGGCTTCATGCGCGGCTCGTCCACCGGCGGCTTTCGCCGCGGGGGTTTCTTGGGCGTCCGCCTCTTGCCGGGTCCGCGCGGCACGTCGGGCGGCGTTTCGCGCGGCACGTCGGG
>DASXQO010000020.1:0-4138 GCA_036507115.1 Candidatus Eiseniibacteriota bacterium
GCCGTCAACTTCAACGGAAACGGGTCCTCCGATCCGGACGGCGATGCCCTGAGTTACTCCTGGGACTTCGACGTGTCTGATGGAATCACGGAGGACGCGACCGGTCCGACTCCCTCGCATACGTACACGGCCGCGGGTGTCTATACGGTCACGCTGACCGTGACCGACAACGGCACGCCCCAGCTCAGCGATACGGACACGGCGACGGCCACCATCTCGGGCGCCGCCGGGTTCCAGGCGAACATCTTCGTGAACGGTGGGAACGAGATCATCCGTCTCAATCTGCCCATTCCGTTCTGGTGTGTCCGGATCGTGCCTGTGTCCTCTACGTTCGATGTGAACGACGTCGATCTCTCCTCGATCATGGCAAGTTTCGGCGGGGTGCAGATCCCCGCGGTCAGCGCGAACATTCAGAGGGATGAAGACGGCGACGAGGGCGACGACAACGACGACGACAACGACGACGACAACGACAACGACCTCGGCCCCCGGGTCAAAGCCTGCTTCCTGAAGGAACAGCTCCGCATTCTGTTCGCGAGCCTCCCGAACGGGACGCAGACGGTGGAAGTGCTCATCACGGGGAACCTGACCGGCGGGTCTTCCTTCCAGGGGAGCGTCTCCGTGATCGTGGTGAAGGAAGAGGGTCTGGCGAGGGGACATCAGGGCAGGGGTCCGAAGAACTTCCCGCACGCCAGCCCCAACCCGTTCAATCCGAGCACGACCATCAACTTCGAGCTGAGCCGGCCCGGATCGGTGAACCTCCGGATCTACGACGTGGCCGGACGCCTCGTGAAGACGCTCACCGATGGTTTCATGGGGAGCGGACCTCACAGCGTGGGTTGGGATGGGACGACGAGGGATGGATCGCGGGTGTCCTCAGGCGTCTACTTCTACGTCCTCCAGACGCCCGAACGCACGGTGAAGAGCCAGCTCGTCGTGATGAAGTAAGGTTTTTCCAGATCGCAACGAAAGAGCGGGGCGGCCCCTTGGGTCGCCCCGCTTCGTTAAGAGCCGGCGCTCCGCTCCGCTAGAGGCGGCGCTCCGCCGCGCGTATCAGGGTGAGGAGCGCCGCCTGCACGGGCACGGGCTCGCCCGCCGTCTCCGCGAGCTGGACGATGGCGCCCGTGATCTCCTCGATCTCGGTCCTCCGGCCGCGCGCGAGGTCCTCCCTCATCGAGGAGAGGTTCCCCGCGGTTTCCCGGAGGATGGCGCGCAGCGCCTCCTCGGGGTCGAAATCGGGGTCCACGATCCCGAGCTTCCTCCCGACGCGCGCTGCTTCCCGCGCGGCGCGGCGCGCGATTTCGAAGAGCCCCGGCTCCTGCACGAGGACCCCGTTGGCGCAGCGTGCGAGCGCCGTGACCGGGTTCACCGCCGAGTTCAGGACCAGCTTGCGCCAGAGCACGGCACGCGCGTCGGGGCGTACCTCCGCGAGGAGTCCCGTAGATCGCAGGATCTCGGCCGCGCGCTCCGCCGATGCCGCGTCGCCGGGACGCCAGGGCGCGACGACGGTCGTTCCGCGCTCTGTCGCGTGGAGCAACCCCCGGTCGTCCAGGTAGGCTCCGAGCGAGGTCGCGCCGGCGAGGATCGGGACACGGGGGAGCGCCGCGTCGAGAATCTCCATGTGGCCCCATCCGTTCTGGAGGGAGCAGATCGAGCAATTCTGAAGCCGCAGCGAGGCGAGCGACCGGGCGACGTCCTTCGTGTGGTAAGCCTTCACGCAGAGGAACACCAGGTGGCTCCCCGGTAAGACCCCGAAATCGGCTCCCGCGCGAAGCGAGGGATGCTCCCTATTCAAGAGTTCGTAGCGGGATCCGGAGCGGGTCACGACGCGCACGTCTGCGCGCGCCTCGAGAAACCGCGACGCGAGGAGCGTCCCCAACGCCCCGCCTCCGACGATTCCGATCGCTTCCCCCACGTGAGCCTCCGCGAAACGTGCGCTGCATGACACGACGGGCGTCCGCTTTGAGCGCGTTGACACGTCCGAACCGTGCAGTCTACACTCCCCCCGTCTCGGCCCTCAATGGACCCTCGGAATCTCCCCACTTCGAGCAGCGGACTGAAGCGCCTCCGCGGCGTCATTTTCGACTACGGCAACACGCTCGTACGCCTCGACCCGAGCGTCCGCTCCGCGCGCACCGATTACGCCGACGTAGTCGCGCGTCCCGGAGCGGAGAGCCTTGGCGTCTTCCTCGAGCGCGCCGGCGCAATTCCGGAAAGGCGCCAGGCCGCGTTCGTGGAGCGGTTTCTGGAGGTGCGCGAGCGCAATCGGAAACAGGCGGAGGAGCACGGGCAGGAGATCGTAGCGCTTCAGTCCCTGCGTGAGACGCTCCTGGATCTCACGCTCCCGGTCCCGGCAGAGGCCGATCTCGAAGCGGCGCTCACGGAGTTCTTCCGCGCGGAGGTGGAGCTGATCCGCCCCATGCCGGGCGCGGGGGAGCTTCTCGAGGCGCTGCGGGATCGGGGGCTCAAGCTCGCGATGCTTTCCAACGCGACCTGCGGCCGCACGATCGCGGACGTGGTCGGCAGGATGGGTTGGGCCGGCCACTTCGACCCGCTCGTCGTTTCGGCCGACATCGGCGTCCGAAAACCGCGTCCCGAGGCCTTTCGCGCGGTTCTCGACCGCTGGACACTGAACCCGGAAGAGGTCGCGATGGTGGGCGACTCGCTCTATCACGACGTCGGAGGGGCCCGGGCGCTCGGGCTCATGACGATCCATTTCGCGGCGATCCCGAACGCCTTCGATGGCGCAGTGGCCGATTCCGTGCGGCCGGGGTTTACGGTCGCGAGCCACGAGGAACTCAGGCGCCTTCTGCTGTAAGACCCGCTCTCCCCCGGAAACGGGCCCCATGCTTGCCCGCGTCACGAGCTGCGCCACGCAGGGAATCGAGGGGATGTTCGTGGAAGTGGAGGCCGATCTCGGCGCCGGGCTCCCGACGTTTTCGATCGTGGGGCTGCCCGACGCGGCCGTTCGCGAAAGCCGCGAGCGCGTCCTCGCGGCGCTTCGAAACTGCGGCTTCGAATTCCCCGCCCGGAAGATCACCGTGAACCTGGCGCCCGCCCACGTCCGCAAGGAGGGGGCCCGGTTCGACCTGCCCATCGCGGTCGCGCTGCTCCTCGCCTCGGGCCAGATCCCGCGCGGCGAGCCGCTCACGTCGGGCGTGTTCGTCGGCGAGCTCGCGCTCGACGGATCGCTGCGCGGAGTGCGCGGAATCCTGGCGGTCCTGGCGGCCGCCAAACGGGAAGGGTCGGGCCCGGTGTGGATCCCCCGCGAGAACGCCCGTGAGGCCCGCGCGATCGGCGGCGTTCCGATCCGGACCCTGGGCTCGCTCCGGGAGTTGCGCGGGGACGAGGCGTGCGAGGACTCTGTGCCGCGCGATGGGGACGCGTCCGACGGCTCGCCCCGGCCCGATCCCCCCGACCTCGCCGAGGTGCGCGGGCAGACCGTGGCGCGCCGCGCGCTCGAAGTGGCCGCGGCGGGGGGGCACAACATCCTCTTCGTGGGGCCGCCGGGTTCCGGGAAGACGATGCTCGCGAGGCGCCTTCCGGGAATTCTTCCCGCGCTCTCCCGCGAGGAGGCGGTCGAGGTGAGCACCATCCACTCGGTGGCCGGAAGGCTCCCTCCCGGAGCGGGACTGATCCTCGATCCTCCCTTTCGCTCTCCCCATCACACGATCTCGGACGCGGGGCTCGTCGGAGGAGGCCGCGGGCTTTTCCCCGGGGAAGTCAGCCTGGCGCACAGGGGGGTTCTCTTCCTCGACGAGCTGCCCGAATTCCACCGGAACGCGATCGAAGCGCTGCGGCAGCCGCTCGAGGACGGCTACGTTTCGATCGCGCGCGCCGGAGGGGCCACGGTGTTTCCCGCCGCGTTCTCCCTGGTGGCCGCGATGAACCCGTGTTTGTGTGGATTTCGAGGCGACCCTCGCCGCGCTTGCCGCTGCGCGCCGGAGTCGATCACGCGCTACTGGTCCAAGGTATCAGGTCCGATCCTCGACCGGATCGACCTGATCCTCGAGGTGCCGGCGGTCCCCATGGATGACCTGTTCGCGGTGGGATGCTCGGAGCCGTCGGCCATGGTGCGCGAGCGTGTGATCCGCGCCCGCGCCGTCGCGGCGGAGCGCTCGCCGTTCGTGGGGCGGAA
>DASXQO010000021.1:0-21789 GCA_036507115.1 Candidatus Eiseniibacteriota bacterium
ATCCGTTCCACGAGGGCAAGCCCCTGGATCGAGAGCCCGGTCAGCACGGGTCAGTCCTTGAGCCGCGTTCGGGTCGGCGCCCCGGCCCAGGCGAGCTTCTCGCGGAGGACCTCGTAGAAGGATTCGCGTTTGAGCGACAGCATCGAGACCCGCGCCTTAGCACGGCGGATTTCCACGTCGTCTCCCGGGGCGAGGAGGCGCGAGATCTGTCCGTCGATCGTGAGCCGCGCGCGGCTCACGTTTTGCCCGACGCGAATTCTCAACTTCTCGTCCGCCCCGACGAGGAGCGGACGGAAAGCGAGCGAGTGTGGACAGATGGGAGTGGCGATCAGGGCTTCGATGGTGGGGCGCACGATCGGGCCGCCGGCGGAGAGCGAGTAGGCGGTCGAACCGGTCGGTGTGGCCACGATGAGTCCGTCCGCGGCCAGGGTTCCGATCCGGGTCGGCCCGATGCGGATGTCCAGCCGGACCATGCGCGACTCGTCGGCCTGATGGATCACGACATCGTTGAGTCCGCACTCGGACCACGTAGCACCGCTCCGGCGAGAACCGACCCGGGCTTCGACCATCATACGGGGTTCGATCTCCACGTCGCCCGCGATGAGCCTCTCGAGCGCGGCGTAGAGGTCCGACTCCGCGGTCTCGGTCAGGAAGCCGAGCCCGCCCAGGTTCACCCCGAGGATCGGAACGTCCGCGCGCGCCGCCTCGCGAGCCGCCGAGAGAAAGGTGCCATCGCCACCCAGGACCAAAACCGCGTCCACGCGACCGATCAGGGACTTGAGCGGCAGCCCTGCGCCGAGGCCGCGCGTGCCGCGCGAAAAGCCCCGCTCCAGCGACACGCTCAGTCCGCGCTCCCGGATCCAGCGGACGAGCGCGGGAAGCAGGACCCTCGCCCCCTTTTTCTCCCGGTTCCCGACGATTCCTACCCGGCGGGGTGGGAGCGTCATGCGGTCGATCCGACCGGGGCGAGCGGTTCCGGATTCGGTCGGGGTTCCTCCTTGAGCCAGCGCTCGACTTCCCGAGCGATCGATTCGGCGTCGAGCCCGGCGTGGCGGAGGAGCGAATCGCGCGCGCCGTGGTCGAAGAAGCGGTCGGGGACGCCGAAGCAGAGCGTCCGGATCTGCGGGCCCGGCGCGCTCGCGAGAAGCTCCAGCACCGCGTCCCCGAATCCTCCGGGGAGGGCCGCCTCCTCGAGCGTGGCCACGCGGCCGGTGCGGCGGGCCCAATCCAGAATCAAGCGCTCGTCCAGAGGCTTCGCGAAGCGCCCGTTGATCACCGCGGCGCTGATCCCCGCCCTTCCGAGGAGGTTCGCGGCGACGCGGGCCTGCGCGACCATCGTTCCGTAGGCGACCAGCACGAGGTCCGAGCCCTGGTTCAGGAGCTCCGCTTCCCCGATGGGGAGGGGCCGGGGTTCCGGATCCATCGGCACGCCGAGGCCGCTACCCCGAGGGTACCTTACGGCGATCGGACCCTCGCCGTAGGCTGCCATCGTCGCGAGCATGTGCCGGAATTCATTTTCGTCCTTGGGCGCCATCAGCACGAACCCGGGCAGGCAGCGGAGGTAGGCGATGTCGAAGAGGCCGTGATGGGTCGCGCCGTCCTCCCCGACGAGCCCCGCCCGGTCGAGCGCGAATCGGACGGGCAGATTCTGCACAGCGACGTCGTGGACGATCTGGTCGTAGGCCCTCTGCAAGAAGGTCGAGTAGATCGTCGCGAAGGGTTTCACGCCCGCGGCGGCAAGGCCGGCCGCGAAACAGGTGCCGTGCTGCTCGGCGATTCCGACGTCGTGGAAGCGCTCCGGAAAGGCCGTCGCGAACTTGGCGAGCCCGGTTCCGTCCGGCATGGCGGCCGTGATCGCGACGATCGCGGGATCCCTCGCGGCGAGCTCGGAGAGGGTCTGCCCGTAGACCTCGGTGTAGGCCGGCGCGGAGGGCTTCTTCGCGCTCGTGCCGGTCAGCTTGTCGAACGAGCTCACGCCGTGGTACTTCCTCGCGTCCTCCTCGGCGAACCGGTATCCCTTCCCCTTGCGGGTCAGGGTGTGGAGGAGCACCGGCCCCTTGACCTCCTTGAGCTGCTTCAAGACCTCGATCACCGTCGTCAGATCGTGTCCGTCGATCGGGCCGTAATACTTGAAGCCGAACTCCTCGAAGAGGATGTTCGGGACGACGAGGTTCTTCATGCTTTCCTTGATTCTACGTACAAGGGTGCGCGCCTTTCCGCCGGCGGGCACCTTGCCCAGCAGCTCCCACACGTCGATCTCGAGCCTCCGGTACACCGGCGCCGACGTGATCCGCGTGAGGTACCGCGCGATCGCGCCGACGTTGGGGGAGATCGACATCGAGTTGTCGTTCAGCACGACCAGGAGGTCCGTCGCGACGACGCCCGCCTGGTTCAGGCCCTCGAAGGCGAGCCCTCCGGTCAGGGCGCCGTCCCCCACGACCGCGATGACCTTGTGGGTTGCCTTGGTGAGGTCGCGCGCGCACGCGAAGCCGAGCGCGGCCGAGATCGCCGTCGAGGCGTGCGCGGTGCCGAAGGGGTCGTACGCGCTCTCGGCACGCCGCGGGAACCCGGAGAGGCCCCCTTCCCGGCGCAAGGTGTCGAACCGGTCATTCCGGCCGGTGAGGATCTTGTGCCCGTAGCTCTGGTGCCCGACGTCCCAGATGAGGATGTCCCGGGGGGTATCGAAGACGTAGTGCAGCGCGACCGTCAGCTCGACCGTGCCGAGGCTGGGCGCGAGATGGCCGCCGTTCGCGGAAACCACGTGGACGATGCGTTCGCGGATTTCCTCCGCGATTTCGGGCAGCGCCTCGGGGGAAAGTTGTTTCAGATCTTCCGGGGAGCGGATCGAATCCAGATGATGGGTGCTCACGGGCCTCCCGGCGGGCGAAAGAGGGCGATCGAGAACAGGACGCCGATGATGGCTCCCACGAGCACTTCGAGCGGCGTGTGCCCCAGAAGCTCCCGCAAGCGATCGTGCGGGGGCCCCGGAAGCTGGATGTGCTCGTGCAGGATGCGGTTCAAGAGCGTCGCTTGACGTCCCGCCGCGCGCCTCAGGCCCGCGGCGTCGTACATCACGATGAGGCTGAAGAATACAACGACGTCGAACAGGACGGAACCGAAGCCTTCCAGTAGCCCCACGCACGTGCTGAGCGCCGCGACCGACGCCGCGTGCGAGCTGGGCATCCCTCCGGTCTCGACGAACCGCCGAAAGTTGATTTTCTTCTCTCGCAGGAGGAACGTCAACACCTTGCTCAGCTGAACCAGGAACCCGCACGCGAGCGCGTGAAAGAGCGGACTCGAAGCCGGCGCCATGGGTCTCCCCTCCCTCCCCTAGCTCGAGCGCCCGAGCAGGAATTCGGTCAAGGATTCGAATTCCGCCGCGCGCCGTCCCAGTCCCGGGGCGATCCGTCTCGCCTCGCGGAGCAGCCGTTCGGATTCCCGCTGTGCCCGTTCCACCCCGACAGCACCCGGAGCCGTCGCCTTGCCGCGCACCCGGTCCGAGCCTACGGTCTTGCCGATTTTCTTCCGGCTCGACCGCACGTTCAAGAGGTCGTCCCCGATCTGAAACGCGAGTCCGATCCGGGCCCCGTAGTCCGCGAACCGCTTCTTGAGCGCGGGGGTGGCCCCGCCGATCTCCGCCCCGAGCAGAAGGGAGCCGCGGATTAGCATCCCGGTCTTGCGTCCGTGCATCACGAGGACGCGCTTCAACGGCACCCGCTTTCCCTCCGAGAGGAGATCCATCGCCTGGCCGCCGATCATGCCCGCCGTTCCGGTCGCCTCCGTCACGATCCGGATCAGACTGCACGGATCCCGGGCTTCCCCCTGAGGGGCGGCCGCGAGCGTCTGGAACGCGAGCGCCAGGAGCGCGTCCCCGGCGAGGATCGCCATGCCTTCCCCGTACACGATGTGGTTCGACGGCCGTCCCCGCCGCCAGTCGTCATCATCCATCCCGGGAAGGTCGTCGTGGATCAGGCTGAATGTATGGATCATCTCGAGCGCCACGGCGGCCGGTATCGCCGGACTGCTCTTCCCCAGCACGGACTCGCACGCGAGCAGACAGAGCGCCGGCCGCAACCGCTTCCCCCCCGCGAACACGCTGTATCGGATCGCGGAATGCAAGGGCCGCGGCTCCTCGCGCGCGCTCGGAAGCCGCGCGTCCAGCGCCGCGTCGATGCGGGGCCTCGTCCGCTCGAGGTATCGCTCAAAAAGGGAGTTCGTCGCTCCCACGATCCTCCTCGTCGGGGGCCTCGGGGTTCGCACCCGCCAGCGCGGCCCCTTCCTGGGTGAGCCGCTGGATCCGTTTCTCCGCCTCCCCCAGAACCGCAGTGCACTGCTTCACCAGCTTGATCCCCTCCTCGAAGGAGGAGATCGACTCCTCGAGGGAGAGATCCCCCCGTTCGAGCCTCGAAACGAGCTCCTCGAGCCGCTTCATCATCTGTTCGAAGGTGATTCCCGGGGGGAGCGGCTCCGGGGCCTCTTCCATACCCTTCCGCTTCATGGCGTCTCCTTCCCGGCTTCGGCGGCCTCCGGTCGAACCCGGGTGACCCGGGCACCGGCCCGCGCGTCGAAGAACTGGACTTCGATCGAGTCGCTCTCGGCGAGACCCGCGCCGCGTTTGAGGAGCTTTCTCCCGTCCTCGTTCCATACCAGGGCGTAGCCCCGCTCGAGGACGCGATGGTGGTCGAAGGAGGCAAGGAGCCGCGCCTGGCTCCGGATCCGGTCGCGGTGGCGGCCGAGGAGCGAGGCGAGGGTCTGCACGGCGCGGCGCCGTGTGGCCTCGATCCGGTCGCGCGCGCGCGCGAAGGAGCGGCTCGGCGCGTTGGCGTGGAGCCGCCCGGTCAGGAGCTCGGCGCGGTTCCTACGGAGGAGCACCCATCCCTCGAGCGCGCGCGTGAGGCGCCCGTCGATCTGATCGAGCGACTGGAACGCGTCGTGGATGCGCCGCTCCGGCCGCTTGAGCGCGTGGTGATTTTCGAGACCCCGGAGATGAGCGCGTGCCTGCTGCAATTCCCGGACGATCCGCTCGCGCGCGTGGCGCGTCATGTCGCGCAGGATGCGCCGGATCTCCTCCTGGTCCTTGACGACCGCCTCTCCCGCGTGGGTCGGGGTGGCGGCGCGAAGGTCGGCGGCCAGGTCGGCGAGCGTGATGTCTACCTCGTGCCCCACCGCCGAGACGACCGGGATCCGCGAGGCGGCGATGGCGCGCACGACCGGCTCCTCGTTGAACGCCCAGAGATCCTGGGGCGAGCCGCCGCCGCGGCCGACCACGAGGACCTCGACGCCTCCCCAGGAGTTCATGCGGGCGATGGCCGCCGCGATCTCCCGCGCGGCCCCGGCTCCCTGGACGCGGGTGTCGGCCAGCGTGATCGAGACATAGGGGGCGCGCGCCCGGAGGCTGCGGACGATGTCGTGGAGCGCCGCGCCCGAGGCCGAGGTGACGATGCCGATGCGGGTTGGATAGCGCGGGAGCGGACGCTTGCGCCGTTCCGCGAAAAGTCCCTCCGCGAGGAGCTTTCGCTTCAACGCCTCGAACTGGGCCTGGAGCGCGCCGTACCCGACGGGCTCGACCCGGGCCGCCACGATCTGGTATTCGCCCTTCTTCGGGTAAACCGTGACCTCCCCCTCCACCTGCACCGCCAATCCATCTCGAAGCACGTCCCGGATCGCCGCGGTCATCTGGCGCGCGAAGAGCACGATCCGGATCTGGGCGCTCTCGTCTTTGAGGCAGAAGTAGCTATGCCCGCTGCTCGCCATCTTGAGGTCGCTCACTTCCCCCTGCACCACGACCATCCCGAACCGTTCCTCGAGCGCGCCCTTGATGCTTTGGGTCAGCTCGGACACCGTGAACACGCGGTCGGGGCGGCCCGTTCGCGGCAGAGGAACCACGCGGCCGAGCGGTCTCATCGCGTCTTCTCCTGACCTTCAACGGCGTCGGCGAGGTTGCTCAGCAAGTAGGCCACCGTCATGGGCCCCACGCCGCCCGGGACCGGGGTGACCGCGGAGGCCACCGCGCGCACGGAGTCGATGTCCACGTCTCCAACGAAGCGCGGCCCTCCCGGCGCCGGATTTTCGATCGCGTGGATGCCGACGTCCACCACGACGGCCCCCGGCTTGACGTGCCGCGCGGTGACGGCCCGGGGACGGCCCATGGCGACGATCAGGATCTCCGCTTCTTTCGTTACAGATTCGAGGTCGAGGGTGGCGGAATGGCAGAGCGTGACGGTCGCGTTCCTACCCGGAGCCCGCTCCGAGAGAAACACCGAGAGCGGGCGTCCCACGATCCGGCTCCGTCCGATGATCACGACCCGTTTCCCGGTCAGATCCCCGCAGTGGCGTCGCAAGAGCTCGAGCACGCCCAGCGGCGTCGCCGGCCGGTGGGCCGGGAGCCCGTGCACCCAGCGCCCGACGTTCAGCGGGTGGAGGCCGTCCACGTCCTTCTCGGCCGCGATGTCCTCGAGATGGCGATCTTCCTGGAGGTGGGCGGGAAGGGGAAGCTGCAAGATGATCCCGTGCACCCCGGGGTCGCCGCTCAGCTCCGCCAGCTTCGCGCGGAGCGTGTCCGCGCTCGTGGACTCGGCCAAACGCTCCACCCGGGCGCGCACGCCCAGCTCTTCCGCCGCGCGGCTCTTCGAGCGGACGTAGGGGTTTCCTCCCGGAGGTTCCCCGACCGTGACGATCCCCAGTCCGGGCCTCACCCCGCGAGCCGCGAGATGTCCGAATCGTTCCTTCACCCGGGCCAGAATCTCCGCGGCCGGTTCCTTGCCCGAGAGGAGCGTCGCCGTCACGGTGCCCTTCACGCGGGTTCCGGAGCCGGCTTCTTCGAATCCAGTTCCATCGCCACCCGCCCGATATGGAGGCAGCGGCCGGTCTTCTCGTCGATCTCGAGGTGGACGCCGTGGAGCTTCACGTCTCCGGTCGCGGGCTCGAAGCGCGTGGGCAGTTGCGTCAGGAATTTTCGGATCGCCAGCTCCTTCTGGACTCCGATCACCGAATCATGCGGGCCGGTCATCCCGGCGTCGGTGATGTAGCCCGTCCCTTTCGGGAAGATCTGCTCGTCCGCGGTCTGGACGTGGGTGTGGGTTCCGACCACGGCGGAGACGCGCCCGTCGAGGTACCAGCAGAGCGCGATCTTCTCCGCCGTGGCCTCGGCGTGGAAATCCACGAAGATCACCTTCGCCTGGTCCCTCATGGCTTCGATCTCGCGATCGGCGGCCCGGAAGGGGCACTCGACGTCGTTCATGAACACGCGCCCCATGAGATTCAGGACCGCGACCGGCACCCCCGCCCTCGTCCGGAACAGCTTCGCGCCGGACCCGGGGACCCCCGGAGGGTAGTTGTGCGGCCGGAGCAGAAGCGGCTCTTCGTCCAGCACCGGGAGCACCTCCCGGCGATCCCAGATGTGGTTCCCGCTCGTCATGCATTCCACGCCGAGCGCCTTCAGCTCGGTCAGGATGTCCTTGGTGACCCCGAACCCCGCCGCCGCGTTCTCGACGTTGGCGATCAGGAAATCGATCCCCATCGAGGAGACGAGCTCCGGGAGGAGATCCCGGACGGCTCTGCGGCCCGGCGAGCCGAAGATGTCCGCGATGAACAGGATGTTCACGTGAAGCCCTAGCGGGCGTACTCCATGGCTCGCGTCTCGCGGATCACCACCACCTTGATCTGGCCCGGATACTGAAGCTCCTTCTCCACCTTGCGCGCGACGTCGGAGGCAAGTTGCAGCGCCCGCGAGTCGTCCACGTGCTTGGGTTCGACGAGGATGCGGATCTCGCGCCCCGCCTGGATCGCGAAGGACTTCTCCACACCGGGGAAGCTGTCCGCGATCTTCTCCAGCGCCTCGAGCCGCTTCACATAGTTTTCGATGCTCTCGCGCCGCGCGCCGGGGCGCGCGCCCGAGACCGCGTCGGCGGCCATGACGAGAGCGGCGTAGAGGTTTTCCGCCGTGGGATCGTGATGGTGGTACCCCACCGCCTTCACGACATCGGCGGGCTCGCCGTATTTCAGCGCGAGGTCCATGGAGATCTGGGCGTGGGCGCCTTCGACCTCGTGGGTGACCGCCTTGCCCAGGTCATGGAGAAGCCCCGCGCGTTTGGCGATCTGGACGTCGAAGCCGAGCTGCGCGGCGATCATCCCGCAGATCCAGGCCACTTCCTTCGAATGCTGGAGGATGTTTTGGCCATAGGAAGTCCGATATTGAAGCCGGCCCAGGAGCCTCACGATCTCAGGATGGAAGCCGTGCAGCCCCACCTCGAGCACGGCGGCTTCTCCGAGCGAGATGATCTGCTCGTCGAGCTCCTTCTGGACCTTCGCGACCACTTCCTCGATCCGCCCGGGATGGATCCGCCCGTCGGTCACGAGCCGCTCGAGCGCGCGCTTCGCGACCTCCCGCCGCACCGGGTCGAAGCCGGAGAGGATGACCGCCTCCGGCGTGTCGTCGATGATGACGTCGATCCCGGTCACGGTCTCGAACGCGCGGATGTTCCGCCCCTCGCGGCCGATGATCCGGCCCTTCATCTCGTCGCTCGGCAGGTGGACCACCGAAACGGTCGATTCCGCCGAGTGATCCGCCGCGCAGCGCTGGATCGCCAGCGTGATGATCTCGCGGGCCTCCCGCTCGGCGTTCCGGTTCAGGTCCTCGCGGATTTCCTGCAGCCGCTTCGCCGCATCGGACCGGGCCTCGTTCTCGAGATTGGTGATGAGCTGCTGTTTGGCCTCGTCGGCGGTCATGCCGCTGATCCGCTGGAGCCGGGCGTTCTGTTCGAGAAGCACCCGTTGGAGCTCCTTGTCGCGTTCGTCGAGCTGGCCGCCCTTCACCTCCAGCTCCCGCTCGAGCCGTTTCTGGTCCCGGTCCTTCTTGTCCAGCACCTCGGCGCGACGATTGAGGTTCCCTTCCTGCTCCTGGAGATTGCGCTCCACTTGCAGCATTTCGGTCTTCAGGGTCTGCGATTCTCGGTCCAGCCTCGCCTTCTCGCGGAACCACTCGTCCTTGGCCTCGAGAAGGGCGCTCTTCTTCTGGTTTTCAGCCTCGCGCTCGGCCTCGCGGACGATCTTCTCGGCCAGCTCCTCGGCCCGGAGCACCTTGCCCTCTCCGATTCGCCGATGCGCGATCCAGCCCAGGAAGAACGCCGCGATGGCCGCGCCGAGCGCGACCAGGATCGTTGCCAACGGGGATAACATGTGGGTTGAACCTCCTTATATAAAAAAAGCCCCGCCCATGCCGTTCACACGAGACTTTTGAACCTGGTTACTCCAGGTGGGTGCCCCAGCCCCGGGTTTGCGCCGCCCGCATGAGGCCGGGCTACCGCTACGCCGAAGTTTCGGGCTCCCGCATTTTGAGTCGTGGCTCAAAAACGCCTGGTGTTTCACGTACATGGCAGGGCGCCTTGATGTCGCTTTCGTATCGTCTCTTTCTTAGGTGATTCCTCCTCCGGGTCTGGAACGCGTCGCCACCGGGTCACTCCTCGCGCAGGCAAGCGTCGAGGGCCGTGCCCAGCGTCCGGGCCTTGCCCTTGAGATCCGTCACGAGCCGATCCTTCTCCGTTCGTTCCCGGAAGAGCTCATCGGCGATGTTGAGCGATGTGAGGATCGCGATCTTGGCCGGGGATCCCGACGAGAGACGGCGTTCGAGTTCGCGCATCTTCGCGTCCACGTACGCAGCGACCTCTCCGATGTATTCCGGGTCGGCCCCCTTGATCTTGTATTCGCTACCGAAGATCGTCACGCTTTGCGTGTCCGGTTCAGTTGCCATTGCGATCCCCTCGGATCTTTCGTTTCGGCGACGGTCCTGGCCGGGAGGCGCCGGGCCGTGGGAGCACCTCTGCTTAAGCGTGCACCGCCTTTTCCAGAACGGATAGCTTGACCAACATCTCCTCCACGCGCCTCGCGATGGCGCGACGCTCGTCGAGAAGCGAGGTCCGCTCCTGCTCGAGCGCGTGAAGCCGGGGCTTCCAATCCGACGACTTTTCCTTGCCGACCGAGTTTTCCAAGATTCGCACGCGTTCCCGGAGCTCGTGGTTTTCCCTTACCAGATCTCGTTTCTCCTCGCGGAGGTGTTCCAGAAGCTTCGCGGCCGCCTGAATCTTGCGTTCCAGCTGGTCGAGTTCGGCGATCATGGTCATGGTCGTCCCGCGGCGGTCGATTCCACGCCGCCTCTTAGAGTAGCACCCACAGCCGAGCCCAGAGCGCGGACCAACTCGTGTAATGCTTCGTCGACTTCCCGATCGTGCAGTGTCCGTTCGGGTGAACGGAATTCGAGCGCGTACGCCAGGCTCTTCTTGCCCGATCCGAGTTGCTCTCCCTCGAAGACGTCGAACAGCCGAACGCTTGCGAGGAGCCTTCCTCCGCCACGCCGGATCGTTGCTTCCACCTCGCCCTGCGACACCGCGCGGTCCACCACGACCGCGAGGTCCCGCTTGACGGCGGGGTATTTCGGCAGCGATTTGAACCGTCTCCGCGACGGAACGAGATCCGCGATCGCGGTGAAATCCAGGACGGCCGCCCAAGCGGGCCGCTCCAGACCGGCCGCTGCCGCAAGTCCAGGTGCGACTTGCCCGAGCCGCGCGAGCCTTCGCCCGTTCGATTCGACAGCCGCTCCGGCCCCGCCGGCCCAGCACGTCTCCGGGTCTGGGCCGCTCCGGGGGGAGTCAATTCCCAAAGCCTCAAGGCAGGATTCGACCGCGCCCTTGAATTCCAGGTAACGATCCGGGGGCGAGCCGGGCTCGATCCAGGGGTCGGGAGTTCCGACGAGGACGAGACCGATCTCGATCCGTTCGGATCCCAGCGGCGGGGGCGACACCCGGAAGATTTTTCCCGCCTCGACCAGGCGCACCTCGTGCGCGCCGTGCCGTAGATTCCGCGACACGGCCTGGAGCAAACCCGGCAGGAGGCTCGACCTCAGATGCTTGAGCTCCCGGCTCTTGGGGTTTTGAATCTCCCAGAGATCGCTCACGCCGCCCGGAGGAAGAACCTCGGGGGGGACGTCGCCGACCAGGGCGGTGCTCAGAATCTCGTCGAAGCCGAGCCCGCAAGCAACCTGGACCACGCGACTTAGGAGATGCGATGTTCGGGGTTCCGCGGCCCCCGCCACGGCAATGCTCGCAAGCCGCGACGGAATCTTGTCGTAGCCCACGACGCGCGCGACCTCTTCGATCAAATCTTCTTCGATCTCGAGATCCTTGCGGTAGGAAGGCGCCTCGAAGGTCGCGGAATCCTCCTTGCCACTCCAGCCTTTCGCCTGGCGTATCTCGAGACTCGCGAGCGCATCCGTGATCGCGGCACGATCCACCTCCATCCCGAGGAGCTTGACGAGCCGCTCGCGGCGGAGCGGCACCTTCCTGGGAGGTTCCTTCCCCGGCCAGAGATCCACGACCGATTGGGCGACGCTCCCCGAGGCCACCTCCGCGAGCAGCCGCGCGGTCTCATCGAGCGCAAGCGCCACCCCCACGGGATCCACGCCCTGGGAGAAACGCTGCGAGGCGTCCGTGTCGAGACCCAGACTCCGAGCCGCATCGCGCGTGAGCTCGGGCGAGAACTCCGCGGATTCGAGAATGACCCGCGTGGTGGTCGCGGTCACGCCCGAGTCGAGCCCGCCCATGATTCCGGCGAGCGCCATCGGCTTCGAGCGGTCCGCGATGACGAGCACGCCCGGGTTCAGGGCCACCTCGCGCTCGTCGAGCAGGGTGAGCTTCTCGCCGGCGCGTGCGCGGCGGACGAGGATCTCCGATCCCTCGACCTTCTCGGCGTCGAAGGCGTGGATCGGCTGACCGTGGGTGCGGAGTATGTAGTTGGTGACGTCGACCACGTTGTTGATGCTGCGGGAACCGGCCCCCTCGAGCCTCTGCCGCAGCAAATCGGGCGACGGAGCGATCCGGACCCCTTCGACGACGCGCGCCATGTAGCGTCTGCAGTCGCGAGGGTCTTCGATCCGGACCTTGGGGGGTGAGGCCTTGCCGGAGGTACGGAGCGGCGGCGCGGGCTTGAGACTTCCCCGGCCGATCGAGGCGACCTCGCGGGCCAGTCCCCGCACCGACAGGCAATCGGCGCGGTTGGAGGTGATCTCGACGTCGAGGATCGCGTCCCCGCGACCGACCGACGCCTGCACCGGGCTCCCGGCGGGCGGCGAATCGGGCAGCACCCAGATCCCCTCCGCTTCGGCGGAAAGGCCCAGCTCGCGTTCGGAGCAGATCATGCCCTCCGACTCGACGCCCCGGATCTTCGTTTTCCGGAGTTTGGTCCCGTCGGGAAGACGCGCTCCGATCTGCGCGACCGCGACCGCCTGCCCCGCCGAGACGTTCGATGCGCCGCACACGATCGAGAGCGAGGTACCCCCCACGTCGACCGTGCAGAGCCTGAGACGGTCCGCGTTCGGATGCGGGGATACCTCGAGCACGCGGCCCACGATGATCGCGGGGTCGAGTGCCGCCGCCTGCTCGATCGAGGCGACCGGGAACCCGCGCATGGCGAGCGCGTGCGCCAGAGCTTCCGGTGTGGGCGGCAAGTCGACCCAGTCGGCCAGCCAGCTCCACGTGACCTTCATCGTGGCCCCCTAGAACTGGTGGAGGAAGCGGACGTCGCCTTCGTAGAAGAGTCGGATGTCGGGCACCGCGTGGCGCAGCATTACGAGCCGCTCGATCCCCGCGCCGAAGGCGAAGCCGGTCCAGCGTTCCGGATCGTAGCCGAGCGCGCGGAAGACGTTCGGGTGAACCATGCCCGCGCCGAGGACCTCGAGCCAGCCCCCCGAGTGTGGACCGCACACACCACAGCCCTTCCCCCCGCAGAAGAAGCAGCGGATCTCCACCTGCGCGCCCGGTTCGACGAACGGGAAGTAGGACGGAGAAAAGCGCATCTCGGTCTCGGGGCCGAAGAATTCTTTCAAGAACCGGTCGAGGGTCCCCTTCAGATCCGCGAGGGACACCTCCTCGTTCACGTAGAGCCCTTCGACCTGGTGGAACTCGAAGTGGTGGGTCGCGTCGACCGCCTCGTTCCGGTAGGCCCGCCCGGGACAGATGATCCGGACCGGGGGCTGCTGCTTCTCCATGACGCGGATCTGCACCGAGGACGTATGCGTTCGGAGGAGCACGTCCGGTCTCAGGTAGAACGTGTCCGTGGCCGCGCGGGCGGGATGGCCCTTGGGAATGTTCAGCGCCCCGAAGTTATGCCAGTCGTCTTCGACTTCGGGGCCCTCGGCGAGGGAGAAGCCCATGCCGTGGAAGATGTCGCGGACCTCGAGCAAGACCTGGGAGATCAGGTGCTCGTGGCCGCGCGGGATCGCGCGTCCGGGAAGCGTCACGTCGCGGGCCGCGGCGGACCCGGCCGGAGCGGCGGCCGACGTGAGCCGCGCGCGGATCTCGGCGTAGCGGGTCTCGAGGCTCTCGCGGAGCCGGTTCGCGCGCGCGCCGACCGAGGTGCGCTCGGCGGGCGACAGGTCTTTCAGCCCGCGGAGAATCCCGGTGAGCTCGCTCTTCCGGCCGAGATGCCGGACGCGGGCCTCTTCGAGCGCATCCAAGTCCTGCACGGCGTCGAACGCCCGCGCCGCTTCAGCCTCCAGGGCGTCGAGCCGCTCGATCACGGGGCGGACGCCTAGGCTGCGGCTTGGGCCTGTTTCGCGACCTCGGCCAGACGCGCGAACGCCTGCTCGTCGCGGACGGCGAGGTCGGCCAGGATCTTCCGGTCGATGTCGATCTGCGCGACCTTCAAGCCACGGATGAACGTGCTGTAGGAAAGTCCATGAAGGCGGGCGGCCGCGTTGATGCGGACGATCCAGAGCCTTCGGAAATCGCGCTTCTTCGCTCTGCGGTCGCGGTACGCGAATTGGAGACTCCGCATCAGCGTCTCGCGCGCGGTCTGGTAGAGCTTCCGCCGTCCGCCGCGGTTTCCCTTCACGGCGATCATGACCTTCCGGCGGCGCTTCCGTCCCGGGACGACGGTTTTCGTACGTGGCATCGCTTGTTACCTCATCGTGGGCGGGGTCCGAAACCGGAGATCAGCCGCCGTATGGAAGTAGCTTGCGCATGCGCCGACGCTCGGTCGGCCCGACGAGGGCCGGCGCGTGCAGGCGGCGCTTCCGCTTGCGGGGCTTCAAGCCCAGGTGGTGACGGGCGTACGCTTTCGCCCGCTTGATTTTTCCCGTGCCGGTCCGCTTGAAGCGTTTCGCGGCGGCGCGGTTCGTTCTCATCTTCGGCATGGCGGCTCCTAGCTCCGAGGGGCCCGAGGTCGGGTCGCGGCTCCCTGGGTCGACGGCACTTTCCCGGCCGCCAGGGTCGTCTTCTTCTCCGGCGCCTTCGTGGTCGCCGATCGCGGCACCATCAAGAGGACCAGATTTCGTCCTTCGAGACGCGCCGGGTTCTCCACCTGGCCCACCTCCTCGAGATCCTTCACGACTTTCTCGAGGAGTCGGAAGCCTGCGTCCGTGTGGGCCATCTCCCTGCCGCGGAACGTGACCGTGAACTTGACCTTGTCGTGCAGCTCGAGGAAGCGGCGTCCGTTGTTCACCTTGAATCGGTAGTCGTGTTCCTCGATTTTCGGGCGCAACTTGACTTCCTTGAGATGCGTGACGTGCTGCTTCTTCCGCGCCTTTTGAAGCTTCTTGTTCTGTTCGTACTTGTACTTCCCGAAGTCCATCACCCGGCAGACGGGCGGGCGCGCGGTCGGGGATACCTCCACGAGATCCAGCTGGCGCTCCTGCGCGTAGGTGAGGGCCTCACGGATTCCGAGGATGCCCACCTGCTCTCCGTCCGGGCCGATCACGCGGACGGTGGGGATGCGGATGCGATCGTTGACACGGACTTCTTTGGTTGCGGCGATAGGTCGTTCCTCCTCTTAGAGCGGGGATTGTCTTCGAAGGAAGGAGCTGCCTGGGAGAAAAGAGCGCGGGCGAACGATGCGATTGAGTAGCATCATGCGCCCGTCGGCGGTGCCTCCCGCCGCACCTTGCGGCGAGAATCTCTTTTCGAGAACCCCGGTAGCTTTTCGCCTCGGGGTGAGAAGCCGGCGGCTCCTGCTTCGCGTTGTCCGGCGAATACTACTGCCGGGCCCTCGACTCGGCAACCACTTTCTCCACGAACTCCTCGAGCTTCAGGCTCCCCTCGTCCTTCTTGTGCCGGCTCCGCAGCGCGACCGTCCGCTCCTCCACCTCGCGCCTGCCGAGGACGAGCATATAGGGGATCTTGAGAAGCTCGGCATCGCGGATCTTGGCACCCATCTTCTCCTCGCGAAGGTCGGCTTCGACCCGGATGCCCCGGTCGAGGAGGGTGCGCCGGATTTCCTCGGCGTACGGGATCTGGGCGTCCGCGATCGTGATGATCCGCACCTGGACGGGAGCGAGCCACACCGGGAAATCCCCGCCGTAATGCTCGATCAGGGTCGCGAAGAAGCGCTCCATCGAGCCCAGGAGCGCGCGGTGGATCATGAACACCTGGTGCTCCTGTCCGTCGGAGCCCACGTAGTTCACGTCGAACCGCCGCGGCAGGTTGAAGTCGAACTGGATGGTCGAGCACTGCCACAAGCGCCCGATCGCGTCGGTGAGCTGGATATCGATCTTCGGACCGTAGAAGACCGCCTCCCCCACGGCCCGGCGGTACCCGAGCCCCGACGCCTGGACGACGCGCTCGAGCGCTCCCTCCGCGACCGCCCATTCGTCGTCGGAGCCCATGTAGTCTTGTCCTCGATTCGGATCCCGAACGCTCAGGTCGACCTGGTAGTCCTTGAAATTGAATGTATTCAGCATGTAGCGGACGAAGTCGAGCACCTGCGCGAGCTCGGATTCCACCTGGTCGCGGGTGCAGAAGATGTGCGCGTCGTCCTGGGTGAACCCCCGAACGCGCGCGAGGCCGTGCAGCACACCCGATTTCTCGAGGCGGTAGACCGTACCCAGCTCGGCGAGCCGCACCGGAAGGTCGCGGTACGAGTTCTTCCGGCGCTTGAAGATCAGCACGTGGAACGGGCAGTTCATGGGCTTGAGCACGTACTCCTTCTCATCGACCTTCATGAAGTACATGTTGTCGCGGTAGAAGTTCGTGTGCCCGGACTGTTCCCAGAGGTCCACCTGCGCGATGTGCGGCGTGTTGACGAGCTGATATCCGCGGCGCAGGTGCTCGTCCTTCCAGAACTCCTCGATGACGCGCCGCATCGCGGCGCCGTGCGGATGCCAGAAGATGAGCCCCCCGCCGGCTTCCTCGTGGACGCTGTAGAGATCGAGCTCCTGCCCCAGCTTCCGGTGGTCGCGCCTCTTCGCCTCTTCGAGCCGGGCGAGATGCTTATTCAAGAGTTCCTTCGAGGGGAAGGCGGTCCCGTAGATCCGCTGGAGCATCGGACGGTTCGAGTCGCCGCGCCAGTACGCCCCGGCGACGCTCAGGAGCTTGAAGCTCTTGAGCACTCGGGTCCGGGGCACGTGGGGGCCGCGGCAGAGGTCGGTGAAGAAGGAGTGCGTGTAGGTGCTGACCGTCTCGTCCGGGATTCCCTCGAGAAGCTCCACCTTGAAGGGCTCGTGCTTCTCGCGATACTCGCGCAGCGCGTCCGCGCGCTTCATCTCCCCGCGGACGAAGGGATGGTCTTCCTCGGCGATCGTGTGCATCCACTCTTCGATCTTTGCCAGATCCTCGGGCTGGAACGGGCGGTCCACCTGAAAGTCGTAGTAGAAGCCCTCGTCGATCGCGGGCCCGATCGCGAGCTTCGCGTCCGGGAAGAGCTTCAGCACCGCCGAGGCCATGAGGTGGGCGGTGGAATGGCGGAGCACGCGCAGCCCCTCCGGCGAATGGAACGAGAGAAGCTCGACCTTCCCCGACTCTCGGACGGGCGTATGGAAATCCAGGATCTTGCCGTTCAGGCGGGCCGCGACTCCCAGGCCGTACCCTTCCGGGTACTGGCTGGAGAAGAGTTCGCCGAGGGTGGCGCCTTCCCTTCCCTCGAGTGAACGGCCGTCAATTTCGAGCTTGATCACGTTTTGCGTTGTCGTGGTCATCGGAGATGAGGGTGAAGTGGTGGGCGATAGAGGACTTGAACCTCTGACCTCCTGCATGTCAAGCAGGCACTCTAGCCAGCTGAGCTAATCGCCCTTAACCGATTCTACCCCCCACGGGTGAGCCGATAAGTTTAGTCGAAGTCCGCTGCAAGTCAAGGCCTTGCGGGTGCGGGTGTGGCCTCGGAGGCGCTCCCGGGCGCCGCGGCGCTGTCGGGAAGCACCTCGTAGACGAGGGCGCCCGCGCTCTCGAACACGCGCCGGAATCCGGGGATCCGCGCCTCCGGCTCGCCGAACGGTCTCACGGCCGCGCGGAGCGACATTTCCGCCGCGGAGACGAGGAGATAGCGCGCCCCCGACCGGATCGCGGTCTCGTGGATCGCTGCGGGAGAATCGACCTGAGGGATCGGCGCGAAGCGCATTCCCGCGACGAACGCGACGTGGGGCTTTCGCGCGAGCAGCGTCTCCCCCCGCGCGTGCGACGCGAGATACTCGGCGGCCTCGAGCGTTTCGTAGGGGCCCGCCTGGAGCGCCTCCGGATTTCGCGGGTCGCTCGTCTTCGCGTACGCCGAGATCGCGCCCGGGATCCAGAGGAGGAGGAAGGCGAAGATGCGCACGGGAAACCGGCGCTCGATCCCCCCGACGAGGTCCGAGAGCCTCTCCCATCCGAAGACCGCCATGGCGAGCGCGGCATAGAACGCGATCATCGGAAGCGAGAAGCGCGCGCCGTAGAAGACCGGGACCAGCGTGAGGAAATACAAAATCCCAAAAAGGAGGTACGCGCCCCACCGCCGCCCCCGCCGCGCGATCGCGACGAGGAGGAGCCCCGCGGCCGCGAAGAGGCCCCAGGGAATCGGCATCAGCTCGGTCAGGTCCCGCCTCAGATGGTCCCAGGTATTCGCGATCATGACCCCGACGAACCGCCCGGGATCCAGGAACACGACGTCGGCGAACGAATGGATCTTTCGATCGCCCCCGTAGAAGAAGCGCTCCCAGTTCCCCTCCCCGAACACCGCGTAGCCCACGTTCGTGTAGTTGTTGTTGGTGAGCGGATTCCCGGTGTGGGCCCAGTTGACGTAGAGCCACGGTGCCGCGGCGAGGAGGAAGCCGGCGCTCCAGAGCGCGACCGCGCGCCATCGGACGGAGGCGGGGCGCCCGGGGTCGAGGAACACTACGATCGCGATCACGGCGGACGGCAGGAGGAAGAGTCCGTTGTACCGGGTCGTGAACGCCCACCCGCCGAGAAAGCCCGACGCAAGGAGCGCCTTCCACCCCGGACGCGTAGCGCCCAGGAGAAGTGCGATCGAACCGATCGCGACGGCGAAGAAGAACATGTCGGTTCCCACCTCGTAGGTGTTCGCGAGGAAGGTAGGATTGCCGATCAGAAGCAGCACGCTCAAGAAAGCGAGCGTGGACCCCAGCAATCTCCGGTGAATCCGGAACACGCACCAGGCGGCGGCGCACGCCGCGAGCACCCCCACGAGCTGGCCCGCCTTGAACAGGTCGAGCCCCAGAAAGGAGAAGGCCGCGACCACGACCGGGTAGCCCCACCCTTTCGAATCGAAATGCTCGATCAGGACCCGCCCCTGTTTCAACGCGGCCGCGGCCGGTCCGTATTTCCAGTAGAAGTCTGTTTCGACCGCGTAGTTTCCGAGGCGGTGGATCGTGAAGGCCTGGATTGCCCAGTAGAGCCCGTAGAGCGCCAGGACGGCGATCGCGGCGCGCGCCATCCACACGTCGGTCTTGCGCGAGGCCGCGGCGGAAACCGGGGTCCAGGCGCCGGGAAGGCCCAGCGGGCGGGAGCCGGCCGTCTCTTCGCGTCTCTCGATCGACCTCTGCTTGCGCTTCCGGGACTTCGTCAAAGGGTGCGGTCCACGGCCTCCGCGATCTGCCGGAGTTGCTTCGCGAGCATGGCGAACTGCTCCGGGAAGAGCGATTGCTGACCGTCGCAGATGGCGCGCTCGGGATCATAGTGCACCTCGACCAGGAGCCCGTCCGCCCCGGCCGCGATCGCGGCGCGAGCGAGCGGAACGACCTTGTCGCGCACTCCGGAGGCGTGGCTCGGGTCCACGATCACCGGGAGGTGGCTCAATGATTTCGCCACCGCAACGGCGTTCAGGTCGAGCGTGTTCCGGGTGTAGGTCTCGTAGGCGCGGATGCCGCGCTCGCACACGATCACGCGATCGTTGCCACCCGAGATGACGTACTCGGCGCTCATGAGCCACTCGTCCACCGTCGCGGAAAGCCCCCGCTTGACGAGCACCGCCTTCTGCGTCTTCCCCAGCTCGCGGAGAAGCGAGAAATTCTGCATGTTGCGCGCGCCGACCTGGAGGATGTCCACGTACCGCTCCATGAGCCCGATCTGACTCTTGTCCATGATTTCGGAGACGACGAGCAAGCCGTTCGCGTCCGCGACGCGGCGGATCAGCTTGAGCCCCTCCTCGCCGAGTCCCTGGAAGGAGTACGGGGAGGTGCGCGGCTTGAAGGCGCCTCCCCGGAGCACGCGGGCGCCCGCGGCGCGAACCTCGGCCGCCGTACGCACCATCTGCTCCTCCGATTCGATGGTGCACGGCCCGGCCATGAGCACGATGGACGCTCCGCCGATCTCGACATCGCCGATTCGGAGCACGCTCGTCTCGTGCCGGAAGCTCCGGCTCGCGAGCTTGAAGGGCTCGGGGATCGGGAGGGCTTCCGCCACTCCCGGCATGCCTCGCATCTCATCCAGCGGCGGAAGCGTGCCGTCCCCGACGGCCGCGAGCACGATCGGACCCGAGGAGGGCGCGCGAACGACCTGGAATCCCAGGTCACGGAGCTTCGCCTCCACGGCGTGGAGCTGCTCCGGGGTCGCATTCGTCTGGAACGTGATGACCATTCGCTCCTCGGAAATAGAAACGCCCACTGTCTCTGCATCGACAGTGGGCGGGGCCTCAGGGCTCACCGGGTGCAATCATCCCCGCGCGCGCTGTGGCCCCCGCTGCCAGGTCCACCCGTAGCGGAACTCGTTGAAGGGAACGTGCATGGGCGTGCGTCCTCGAGACTCGAAGCGTGGGTCGAGAGAAAGCGGATGGAGCCTAGCATTCCCCCTGACGAGGGTCAAATCATCTCGGGCTGGGGATCGTCCGCGACGGTGTAGACCGAAAAGACGACCCACTTCCCGCCCGGCGCGCGCAGAAGCCGGACGATCTGCTCCCTGTCGATCGGCTTGGGCCCGATCACCGGACCCGCATACCGGACGCGCGCCCGCACGGCGCGGGTCTCCAATGTGGAGTCGCGTCCGACGACCGTTCCCGGCGCGGACACGTGGACGGCGCGCAGGGCGTTCCGGTAAACGGAAGCCTGATTCGAGACGGTCCGGGCCCGGCGAAAGAGGGAATCCGCGTTCGCCTCGTCCGCGGCGGCCCAGGCGGAATCGGCCGTTTTCTGAACCCGCATGAGGGCCCGTGCCAGGGAATCGAGCGTGGCCATCCGCACGCGGCGCGGGGGATCGACGCGGAGAACCCGGCCTCCCACGAGCGAGTTCGTCGAGACCAGGCAGGTCGAGCGCTCGGCGATTTCCTTCACGTCCCGCTGCGAGAGGGCTCGGAAATAATCCTGGGTGAGCTTGCGCACCTCACGGACCTCGGGGGTCTCGCGGGCGCACCCCGCGAGGAAAGCCAGCAGAGTCAGCGCGGATGCGATCGCGAGGGCCGGGACCGCGGCGGGGACCCTACGTACGTTTGATTGCATGCATGTTCTTGCGACCCGGCGTCTTGATTCCCTTCGCCTCGTTGTAGAGGCGCCGCATGTTCATGAAGTGGACTTCCTCGTAGAACTCGAGCCCTTCGTAGGCTCCCAGGTATCCCCAGTCCCGGACCTGACTGAGCGAGGTTCCCCACCCCGCGACCTTGGTCGCCTTGTCGCGCACGTCCCTCAGGTAATGGTCCGTGAACTGGATGGCTTCCTGGGCGGTCTTCCCGATCACTCCGTGCCCCGGGACCAGCGTCGAGACCTTGAAGGCCGGTGTCAGGAGCGAGTCGAGCGACTTCAGCCATCCGTCGACGTTCATGCCCGGGTCCAGCAGCCATGGGACGGAGCGATTCGAGACCAGATCGCCGGCGAAGAGGATGCCCTGTTTGGGGAGATACACGATCAGGTCCCCGTCGGTGTGGGCGGGGCGCCCGAGCGAGATCACCTGGACCGGACGCTTGGCGGGGCCATAGGAATTCCGGCGGGCGATCTTCTTTACGATCGGCGTCATGCCCATACGGCTCAGCGTGTCTCCCGTCTCGCCCGGAGCCCACGTCAAGAGATGGCGGATCTCGGACACAGCCTTCTCGTGCGCGATGAAGGTCGCGCCGAGGGCGGCGAAATAGCGGTCTCCTCCCGTGTGATCTTCGTGCCGGTGCGTATTCACGACGTATCGGATCGGGAGCGGGCCCGACCGGGCGCGGATCGTGTCCGCCAGCGCCCGCGCGCCCCGCTCGCTGAAGCCGGTATCGATGACGAGGATCCCGTCGGCGAGCTCGACCCACCCGGTCCAGACATAGCTCACTTTCGCCGCGTAGACTCCGGGCGAGAGCGACAGCGTTGTGATCGTGACGGTCGTGTCGATCGCCCCCGGCCGGCGCGGCATTTCCTGGGGGCCAAGCTTGATCACCTGCGCCTCGCTGGGAAGGCCTCCGGCGAAGAGAAGAACCAACGGGAGCACCAAGGGGAGCGAGGCAAATGCCGATATCCGGCGCACACGAAACACAGTCATTGGATCCTCATGTCGGTTCTGGAAATGCGTCCCGGCGGCAACGGCCGCGGTGGGCCGGCGCCAGCAGCGTGGGGTGCCCGACCACGCTGAAGGCGCC
>DASXQO010000022.1:0-4762 GCA_036507115.1 Candidatus Eiseniibacteriota bacterium
ACTTCGTTCAGCCACTACCGATCCTTCCAATCTCCGGTCACCGCGATTTGGCCGTGTCTCACGCTGCAAGAGCGCCTGGCCGGCTGGCTCGGGGACGCGGATCTGGAGCTGTCGCGGGAGGGCGCCCTCACCTTGAAGACCTGGAACGGCGACGTGTTTCTGGGGCGGGTGATCGCGGCGGTTCCGACAGCGAGGCTCGAATTCGCATGGCGGCCGTTCGATTTCGACCCGGAAAGCCACGTCACGTGGCGCCTCGCCGGAGACGGGCCCGGCTCGAGGTTGACCGTCACGCACGACAGCCTCCGGAGCCGCGAGGAGCGCGACCACGCGAGACTCTTCTGGCGCGAATCGCTCGACGCGCTGGCGGGGTTCGCCGACGGAAATAAGTCTTCCCCGGAATGGGGCGGAACCCATCCGGTCACGATGCGCGCGTTCTTGCCTCGCCCGGCCGCCGATCTGTGGCCGCTCCTTTCGACCAGTTCCGGACTCGCGAAGTGGGTGGCGAACGTGGAGCAGTTCGAAGCGCAGCCCAGGAGCGCTTTCCGGTTCCGATCGCGCTATCGCGGGCAGGACATCTTCGAGCAAGGCATCGTGCAGGAGATCGTCGCCGAATCGAGACTCAGGCTCTCGTGGGAGTGGGTAGGCGAAGGCTGGAGCGCGCCCACCGAATTGCTCTTCACGCTCGAGCCCGAGGTCGGCGGAACTTCGCTTCTGATCTCGCACTCGGGATTCGAGCGCATCGACTCGGGCGCCGGGCCGGCGGCGCGCCGCAATTACGCGACCGCGTGGTCGGAAGTGCTCTCCGATCTCAAGCGGCTCCTGGCTCCGCCGGGACCGGCCAGCAGCGGGCGGTCGTCCGGCGCGACCCGCTGACCTCCGCGGGCGGGCCTCGCGCCACGCGCGCACACCGCTAGACCCGCAGCACGATCTTTCCGACGTTCCGCCGTCTCTCGAGGAGCTGGTGCGCGGTTCCGGCATCGGCGAGCGGCATCACGCGGCCGGGCTCCGGATGGATCTCCCCCGAGGCGGTCAGCGCGATCAACTCCTCGAGGATCGCGCGCGCGCGCGCCGGATCGCGCATCAGGGGCGCGAGATTCAGCCCGTAGAAACCGCGACTCCACATCAACATTCGGAGCGCGTCGATCCGCGGCGTCGTAAGCCAGAGCCCGAGCGCGCCCAGGATGCCGCGCTTCGAGATGCGCGCCACGCCGCAGCTCACGAGACGCCCGCCCGCCCGGAGCGCCCTGAGCCCTTCCCCGATCGAGCGTCCTCCGATCGAATCGATGACGATGTCGAATCCGCCGTCCTTCCCATAAAGATTCCTCGCGACCCTATCGACGTGCGCCCGCCGCGAATCCACGACGTGCTTCACGCCCTCCGCCTGGAGCCGCTCTCGCTTGAAATGGGAGCTCGCGGCGCCGACGACCTCGAGACCCGCGCGGCGCGCGAGGTCGACCACCGCGAGACCCACCCCTCCTGCGGCCGCGTGGAGGAAGACCCGCATGCCGGGCTCGAGCGGTCCGGTCCGGTGGAGCGCCACGTACGCCGTTCCGTAATTGAGCGGAAGCACGACCGCGGATTGAGAGCTGAGGGAGTCCGGGATCGCGAGCACGTTCGCGGCAGGCACCGCGATCCGCTCCGCGTACCCACCGGCACGGTGAAACGCGAGCACGCGCTGGCCGATGCGGAACCCGTTCGCGCCCTCGCCGAGTGCCAAGACCTCGCCGCTTGATTCGAAACCGGGGATGAAGGGGCGTTCGGGCGCCTCGGGATAGAGCCCCTGGCGCGCGAGCACGTCGGCGAAATTCACGCCGGCGGCTTTGATCTCTACTAGGAGCTCCCCCGGGCCCGCGACGGGATCCGGGATCTCTTCGACTCGGAGATTCCGAGGCGGGCCGGGTCTGTGGAGCACGACGGCGCGCATCGTCAGGCGACGCCGGCGCGCAACCGCGCGACCAGCGCCTCGACACGGGCGCGAATCTCGTCCCGTATCCGCCGGACCTCTTCTGGCGGTTTCTTCGAAGGGTCCTCGAGCGACCAGTCCTCGACCTTGCGGCCCGGATACTCGCAGACGGCCGGATCGTCGCAGCCCATGGAGATCACGTGGTCGGCCTGGTCGACCATGGCTCGATCCACGCGGCGCGGGGTCCGGCCGGAGAGGTCGATCCCGATTTCCTTCATGACCTGGACCACGGACGGATGCACGCCGGGCGCGGGCTCCGATCCCGCCGAGAGCGCCTCGTGCTCGGGTGCCAGGCGCTCGAAGAACGCCAGCGCCATCTGGCTTCGGCCGGCGTTCTGCCGGCAGAGGAAGAGGATCTTCATGCCGCGACTATACGCGAATCGATCACGGGCCCGCCACCGTGCGTCCCATCACGAGCCCGACAGTTTCCGCGCCTTGTCGAATACCGCGCGCCACATCTGGATTGTGAGCCTTCCCGTGCTCGTGTTCTGCTGGCTCGGATGATAGGAGGAGAGAAGAAAGCCGCCCTCAGGGAGGGCGGCGTACGCCGCGTGGGCGAATTCCGGGCGGCGCTTCAACCCGGGGAGTCCCCGCTCGCGCCGCGCCTTCAAGATCGCGTCGAACGCGATCCGTCCGAGCGCGAGCCGCACGCGCACGTTTCCGAGCGCCGCCGTCTCGCGGACGAGATATTCGCGGCAGTTGTCCAGCTCTCCCAGGGTCGGCTTGTTGTCCGGCGGGGCGCATCGTGCGGCCGCCGTGATGTAGGCACCGCGCAAGAGGAGGCCGTCCCCGGTGTGGGTCGAGCGCGGCGCGCTCGCGAGCCCTTGGCGGTGAAGCTCCCCGTAGAGCCACTCCCCCGAGCGGTCGCCGGTGAACATCCGCCCGGTCCGGTTCGCCCCGTGCGCTCCGGGTGCCAGGCCCACGATGAGAAGCCACGCGTCCGGATCGCCGAAGCCCGGCACAGGACGTCCCCAGTATGTCTCGTCCCGGTGCGCCTTCCGCTTCACGCGAGCGACCTCGGCGCAATAGGCGCGGAGCCTCGTGCAGCGCTCGCACGCGATCACGTCGCGGGAGACGCCGGCGAGATCCGAAGTCACAGAAGCATTCCGCCCGCGTATAATGCGCAACCGTTTCCCGATCCCGCCGCACACGCCCTCGGAGGCATTGTGACGAAAATCCGCATCCTGCCGTTCGCCTTCGCCGCGGCTTTCTTCCTCACGGCATTACCGCCATATTCCTTTGCCGAGCTGACCCCGGGGACGCCCGCGCCCGATTTCACCGGGAACCACCCCTGGTTCAACAGCGGACCCCTCTCGCTCAAGAAGGAACTCCGGGGAAAGGTCGTGCTCGTGGATTTCTGGGAGTACACCTGCATCAACTGCATCCGCACGCTCCCCGCGCTCAAACGCATCTACTCGCGATACAAGCCCTATGGCTTCGAGATCATAGGCGTTCACGCGCCGGAATTCGATTTCGCCCATAAGCCCGCGAATGTCGCGATGGGAACCAAACGGCAGCGCATCCCATGGCCGGTCGTGGTGGACACCAACTTTTCGATCTGGCGGGCCTACGACAGCAATTCGTGGCCGAACAAGTTCCTGATCGACGCCAGAAGCATCATCTCACGCCAGCACGCGGGCGAGGGAGCGTACGCCGAGCTGGAACGGCAAGTACGGGAGGAAATCAAGAAGGCGAATCCTAAAGCCTCCTTCCCTGCCGCCTGGACGATCCCTCCAGACACGGACGATTTCAACCCCATGCGATGCGGCGCCACGTCGGAAGAAACCTACGTGGGCACGGCGCGCGGATCCTCCTGGGGGGGTGAGATCGCGAATCGCGAAGGATTTCAGCCGGGCAAGACGGTGCGGTACGCCGGCACCCCCCGCCAGGTGAGGCGCGGGTTTTTCGCGCACGGCCTCTGGAAGAACAATCCCGACGATTTCGAGCACGCCCGAAAGACCGGGGAGCCGGGAGACTACATCGGCATGCGGTATCGCGGCCATGAAGTCTACGTCGTGATGAACCTCAAAGGTGGCGCTGCCGCCCGTGTCTATGTGACCCGCGACCGGAAACCGGTTCCCGCCGCGCGCCGCGGCGTGGATGTCCAAGTCGACGCGCGCGGCCGCACCTATATCGACGTGCGCGAGGGGCGGATGTACTATGTGATCCAGGGGGAGGACATGGGTCCGCACGAGCTCCGCATCTCCCCCATCGACTCCGGCGTCGCGATCAACGCGTTCACGTTCGGGAACCGCTGCCTGACGAAATTCGACAGGCTTTAGGAAGGCCGAGGACCCCGATGACCAAGGACACGATGACCAAGGACACGATGACCAAGGAACGGATGGACCTCACGGACTATTTCGAGCAGACCTGGATCGCGAGGGAAAAGCTCCTCGACTCCGCGGAGAAACTCACGCCCGAGGAGTGGACGCGCGAATTCGATTTCTCGTGGAAATCCATGCAGAAGATCCTCGCCCACATCATCGAGGTGGAACGGTCCTGGATGGTTGATGACATCATGGGGAGAAAGGATCCCTATCCCACCGCCGAGGAGATTCCGGGTCTCTACGCCACCCCGGCGATGGCGCGCGCGAAGGGGCGCGAGGCGGCCGACATCACCCGATCCGTGCTCGCCGAGTACTCCACCCCCGCGAAGCTCCACGAGAAGCGGGAAGTGAACGGAGCCGACGGGAGCCGCATCCATCTCACCGTCGAGGAGATCCTGACCCACGTCTTCACCCACGAGCTGCGCCACCAGGGGCAATTACAAGTAGTGCTGCGCCTCCTCGGAAAGAA
>DASXQO010000023.1:0-1913 GCA_036507115.1 Candidatus Eiseniibacteriota bacterium
TCCTTGAACTTCAAATTGGGGCTCGATGCGGCGACCGACTTCCAGATCGTTACCGAGTGGCGCCGGTTCGAGCGCGTCAGCGGCCCAGGAAACGCACCGTCCCTGGAGCGCCAGGGATTTGGAGATCTGATAATCCGCCTCAAGCGAAATCTCTTCGGCAACGACGAGGGGCGTGTTGCGGCCGCGCTCCTGCCCTTCCTTTCCGTACCCACCTCGACGAACGGAGTCGGTGACACGAGCGTAGGCGCCGGAGTCGCACTTCCGGTCGCCGTGGACCTCGGGGCCGGATGGGATCTGGGGCTGATGGGCGAAGTGGACCAGATCGAAGACGGAGACCAGGACGGCAGGCACCTCGAGTGGATCACCACCGCCACGACCGGGCACGCGCTCTTCGGACCCTTCGGCGGGTTCGTCGAGTTCGCGGCGAACTTCCGGCCGGCGGAGGAAGGAGCCTGGATCGGCACCGCGGACGCGGGAGTCACCTGCCCGCTCTCGCGAAACACGCAGCTCGACGCCGGTGTCTACGCCGGCGTCTCCGATGCCGCGGACGACATGACGTTCTTCCTGGGCCTAACGGCCCGCCGTTGATTCGAGCCGAGCCTCGCGCATGTAAAGGAAGAGCGGCAGCCCCAGCGACACTCCGACCGCCAGATTCGCGACGATCGGAGCCCAGAGGTGCTTCATTCCGGCGCGCCGACCCTCGATGACGACCAGCGCCAGAAGCACGACCGACGACACCAGCACGTCCAGCGCGAAAAAACCCGCGATCCGGTTGGAGAACATCTGCTCGACGAAGAGGCGCACATCGGGGCCATGGTCCCGGAGGAACGGAACGAACTGCGAGTACGGAAGAATGATGCCCGCGGCGCAAAGGACCAGGTACAGGCTCTTCGGTTTCATTGGCGATCCTCTGGTTCCCGGCGACGGCCTGCCGGCAGCGCAAGACCGACCGTGGCTACGCCCACTGCGCCGAGCAGCTCGACCAGCAAGCGGATGACATCGATGCGCACTCCCTTCTGGCCCAGAGGCTCCTCGCTCCTTCGCGTGGAAGCGGCGAGATTCTCCTCCAGGGGTCGCGGCTTCACGTACGGGGCGATGACCGTGGGATTCGATGCCGGATCGTTCGCCTTCCCCGTGTAGAGGGCGTAATCCTCCCTCGAAATGTAGACCTCCTTGCGCTTCTGCTGGGCTTCCGCGAGGAATCGCGCGATCTCGTCGTCGGTGTACCCCTGATCGCGCGCCGACTGGTAATCGAACCACCGGATCTCGGAGCGTGTCGGCTGGATAGGTCCCGGATTGGCTTCGGGAGGGGTGAATATCAGATGGTAGCCGGCCTGCCGCGGGACGACCACACCGGGTGCGCTCGTGGTGAGGCGCTCCCATGGCGGATAGAGCGCCATGGCAATGACCAGAACTCCGGCAAACGCGAGCACGAAGCGCCTCATTCAGATCCCCTCCATCGAGTCATGAACCCGCATCATGGTCGATCTTCCGTTCGAGATGCTGCTCGAGCTCGACCGCGCGCCCGCGCAGGAAGGCGCTTCGGCGCTGGTCCTTCTCCTGTTCCGCCTCTTCGTGAAGCAGGTCCGCAAACGCGTGGATCTTCTCCGGCGACCCGAGAAGGGCGGCGGCCGTGGACGAGTCGACCTGTCGGATCAACGCGGCTCGAGACCCCAGGAGCAGCGTGTAGCACTGTTCCAGTTCGACCCGTGCCTTCTCGGTCTCGCCGCCGAGTCGAAGGCCCGCGATGCGGGCGAGCATCGCGGCGATCGCCCGCGCTTGCTTGAGCACATAGTCCTCGCGCTGCAAACCGCTCATATCTCCCCGTGCGCGATCCTGCTACGGCGTCAGAGTTTCGGAGCGACCGCGGCCACCGCCTCGGCCGAGGTGACCACCGGGATCACCTCGAACTC
>DASXQO010000024.1:0-1622 GCA_036507115.1 Candidatus Eiseniibacteriota bacterium
TACCCCGAGGTGATCATCGACGCCATCCTGGGACATGCGGTTTACACCGGAACACAACGGGTGACGCCGCTCGCCAAGGCGCTCTTCGCGTCCGACGAGCTGTGCGGGATGATCACCGCCGTAGCACTCGTGCAACCCGGAAAGACGCTCGCCGAGGTGACACCCGATTCGGTGCTCCGGAAGATGAAGTCCAAGAGTTTCGCCCGGTCGGTGAACCGCGACGAGATCGAACAAGGGGCGCGCGAGCTGGGCGTTCCGCTGGAAGAGCACGTCGCATTCGTACTCTCCGCGTTGCAGGCCGATGCGGGAGCGCTGGGATTATGAGCCCGAGACGCCGCGGGCGGGGTGGTTCGCGGGGTCGCCGCGGGGCGGCGCCGCCGCCGGGTCGCGGGCCACAGCAGCCGGAAGGGAACGGGCAGGGCATGCCAGACACGCCGCCCGAGGCGCCGGAAGAACGCGCCGAACCCCGCGCCGAGGGCCGTGCGCGCCGGCGGCCCGAGGGCCGCGCCGGGCGACCGGCGGAGCCGCCGGCCGAAGACGATGCGGAGCTGCTCGAAGAGGAGATCCGCGCGCATCGCGAGATCGCGGCCGATGCCCGCAGCGCTCCCGGCGCGAGCCCACAGACGGTCGCGGCCCTTACGTCGTTCCTCCGCTCGCTCGGCATCGACCCCCGGCGCGATCCCGAGTACACGGTGACCGCCCAGCTCACCGCCGACTTCCTCGCGGAGCGAACGGCCGCGCTTCGCCGGGAACCGGGCCCCATCCGTCCCTCTCGGTACCGCGGCCAGCTCGGCGAGACCGTCCGACTCGAACGGATCCCCGTCTACGGCATGTGCCCGCATCATCTCGTTCCGTACTTCGGCTCGGTGGACGTGAGCTACGTGCCGAGCGACCGGATTTGCGGGATTGGCGCGATCGCGCGCCTCGTGCGCGAGCTCTCCTGCGTTCCCCGCTTGCAAGAGCGCCTCACGCAGGCCATCGCGGATTCGATCGAGCGCGACCTGGAGCCGACATCGGTCGAAGTCGTGGTTCGTGCCAGGCATCTCTGCCTCGAAATGCGCGGCGTGGAACAGCGCGCGCTCTTCGTGACCGAAGCGAAACGCGGAGGGCCCGGGGCCCCGAAGCCGCCCGTTCACGGCCGCCGGTAGCGTGCCCTCTGTTTCCATCGTCCTCCCCACCCGGAATCGTCCGGCCGAGCTCGTGCAGGCGCTCGACTCCGTGGCGCGCCAGACCCACCCCGAGCTGGAGCTCGTGCTCGTGCGGGACGGGGGCGTGCCGCTAGGGCCGGAAGCGATCGAGCGGCTCGGCCGTCTGGAGTTTCCGGCGCATGGCGTGGAACACGAAGATCCGCCGGAGGGGCTGGCCGCTTCGAGGAATCGGGGAATCCAGGCTTCGCGCGCGGACGCCGTCGCGTTCCTGGACGACGATGATCTCTGGGAGCCCGGTCACATCGCGCGTCTGGCGGCGGCGCTCGATCGGGAGCCGGAGCTCGACGTCGTCTACACGGACACGTGGGTGCTGAACGAACCGACCGGAGACCGCCGCACGCTCGCGCACGATTTCGATCTCGAGGTCTTCTCGCGCGACAGCTTCATTCCCCCCAGCTCGGTCATGGTGCGGCG
>DASXQO010000025.1:0-41868 GCA_036507115.1 Candidatus Eiseniibacteriota bacterium
GGATCCGGATCCTCTGTCCCGCGCGGAGCTGCCCCGAATCGCTGATCCGGTTCAGACGGGCGAGGGTCGTGGTGCCCTTTCCGTAGCGCTTCCCGATCTGGGAGAGCGTCTCGCCGCGCCGCACGAGATGCGTGTGCCGGCTGCGGTGCTTGCGCGGATGGTGCCGCAGCTCCTTGCGATGCCCCCGGGAGGCATCCCGGAGCTCTGCCTTGGAGAGCGGCTTCGGCTTGTAGTACGTCTGAAGCAGCTCCTGCACCTCGTCCCCTTTGCCCTTCGGCACGCGGATCGAGGTGCCGTCGGGTCCGGCCGGCGCGCGGTGACGCATGAACATCGGATTCAACTGCTTCAAGTCGTCGAAGGGAATCGCGGTGATCCCCGACACGTGCTTCAGATCCACCGGCCCACGAAGCACGACCTCGTCGAAACGGAACGGTGAGCTGAGAGGAGGCTCGAACCCGTAGCGCGCCGGATCGGAGGCGATCTCCATCGCCGCGAGGAACTGGGGAACGTACTCCCGGGTCTCGCGCGGCAGGCGCAGGGCCCAGTAGTCGTCGGTACCCTGGCGCCGGATCGCCCGCAGAACGGTGCCCTCGCCGCTGTTGTACGCGGCGAGCGCGAGCGGCCAGCTTCCGTCGAACATCCCATAGAGCCGGCGCAGGTAGCGCGCCGCGGCGCGTGTGGCGAGCTCGGGGTCGCGTCTCTGGTCGACGTACGGGGTCATCTTCAAGCCGAAGATCTTGGCCGTCCCGCGGATGAACTGCCACGGCCCCACGGCGCGGGCCACCGAGCGCGCGTTCATGTTGAATCCGCTTTCGACGAAGACCAGGTTCGCGAGCTCTTCCGGCACGCCTTCGGCGCGGAGATGTCGCATGAGGAAATCCATGTATCCGCCCGAGCGGACGAGCCATTTCTGGAAATCGTCGCGCCCGCGCCCGCTGTAGTAATCGATCCACTTGTCCACGCGTTCGTTCCGCTCCGCCTTGACTGGCTTGAGCCGCGAAGGCGCCGAGGAGGCGCGATCGGAGCTTTCGTCCGCGCCTTTCTCGCAGCGTTCGCGCAGCTCGCCGAGTTTCTCCCGCAAGGCCTTGACCTCGGGCCGGAAATCGGACGCCCCGTCCAGGCCCAGGAGCGCCGCCTGGATCGCCGCCAGCGCTTCAGAGGGGCGGCCCTCCTCGAGGAGATCCTCGGCCTTGGCGGCGTTCGCAAGGGTTCGTTCGAACGGGTCCGAAGCAGGGGCCGGCGCGGGCGTGGGTGTAGCTTCCTCCGATGATTTCTCGGAATCACCCTTCTCGGAATCGTGCTCCGCGTACGGCTGGATCGTCCACGCAGGCATGTCCGGGCCGAGCGCGGCCGCCTCCGCGCGCACAGGCGCGTGGAGCAGCAACGCAATCGCCGGGAGGAGTGCTAGCGCAGGGAGCAAGGCGACGGAGCGAGTTTGGATTGTCAACGGGGCCTCCGTGGTTGAAGAACACGTGCCCGGCGGACTCGAGGCCTCGTAGTGGAGCTGTCCGCGGAGCTATACGGATCGCGTGTTTGCGCAAGAGTGTTTGCGGAAGTTCGCGCACACTACGATCCGGCCGTGCAAAATGCAAGCGCCAAGTAGCTGTTTTTTGGGTTTGGCCCCCCGATGCGGGGCACTTCGCCTTCCGTGGAACCCAACGCCGGTATGTAACTGCAATTGATATGCCATCAACGGGTAGAACGTATTGACACGGTTAGATGCGGCTCCTATTGTGGCGACTCGATGAATACCGCGGACTCGACGCAGGTCCTCATTCAAGGCCTCGTAAGGAGCCCCGATCGGGAGGGAGCCCTCGCGCACCTCGATCCCGAAAGGGGCTTCGCGTTTGTGGGCCGCGGCTCGATGAGCTTCTCCGATGTGATCGATCCGACCATCTGGGTGAAGGAAAAACTCTCGCTCGCGCTCTCCGAGCCCGAGGACTCGCAGGAGCCGCACCTGCGCCGAGCGATCGCGACGCTGCGGGCGGTGCACGGCGAGCTGATGGCGCGTCCGGATCGCGAGCGGACGTGGATCTCGGCCCTGGTGGTTCTCTTCCGGGATGGAGAGGGAATGGCGCTGGCGGCGGGGGATTGCCCCTGCTACCGCTTCCGCGCCGCAACGCTCTCCCGTCTCGGCCGCGCCGCGCCGGAGAACCCCACGGAACCTCCGGAAGGTGCGTTGGGATCCGAGGCCCAGGTGAGGCTCGAGATGGTCCCGCTGCTTCCCCAGCCCGGCGACTGCTACATCCTCGCCACGCACCCGCTCCGCGAGGGGGAACTGAGCCTGCTCGCGCGGGATCTCGCCTCGGCTCGCGACGTGAGGTCGCTGCTCCGCACCGCGTGTTCGGGAAGCTCCGAGAGCGGGCGGGTCGCGATCGCCGCGCTCTCGGGCGGAAGCGAGGCGCCGGAGATTGCGGACGAGCCCTCGGTTCCGGAAGCGCTCGGTCCGCTCGAGCTCGATCCGATCGAGCCCGCGCCGGTGGCCGGATCGAGCGCTTTTGGAGCCGAGGCTGCCGGAGCGGATGTCCTGGATCACGCGGCGGAAGAGGAGGAGACGGCGCACGCGCCCCAGGCGGAGGGTACCGCCCGCGCTTCCACCTCCCCCTCGGCGGAAGCGCCCGGGACAGCGCCTTCCCGCGAGGAAGAACCCGGCGACGCCGTGGTGCCTCCCGAGGAGGGGACGGAGCGGGAGGACGAGCCCGCTTCGGGCTTTGCCGGGATCAGCCTTCCGCGCCTTCCTTCGGACGGGGCGTTCTTCGAACGCCGCCCCTGGTACGAGTGGGTCGCGCTCTGGGGTGGGGGAGCGCTCGCGATCATCGCGCTCGCGCTCCTCGTCCGCGCGATCATGCCCGGAATCCTGGGCACGCCCCGGACGAGGGTCCAGCAGGCAGCGCTCCCGCTGGGCACGGGCGGGACCCTGGATCTCTTCTCCGATCCGCCCGGAGCGGCCGTCAAGATCGACGGCGTGCCGATCGCGACGCGCACGCCCGCGACCGATGTGGAGGTCGCGCCGGGCAGACATCGGGTCGAGTTGGACTGGGGCGTTTACGGCACACGACGGGACACCGTGGAGGTCGCCGCCGGCGCGCGCCTGACGCTGCGCCCGCGCCTTCTCGGATCGGTGGGCTTTCGCTCCTCGGATGCGACCCGGGTCCTCGACGTCTTCGTGGACGGAGCGTACGTCGGCTCGACGCCGGTCGCCCTGGACAGCCTCGTGGTCGGGCGCCACCTGGTCCGCTTCGGCGGTCCGGGCGTCAATTCCAGCGCGCAGGAAGTCGAAGTCCTCCAGGGCACGCACATCGAGCTCTTCGGGAACGCCGGCGCCGTACCCGCCAAGGGGCGCGTGACCATCCGGAGCGCGCTCCTGACCGACACAGGTTTCGAGGCGGGGCGGGGCGATCCCGTGTGGGTGGACGGTGAGATGCGCGGCGTCACTCCCCTCACGGTGGACCTCAAGCCGGGGGCGCACAGCTTCCGCGTCCTGCGTAGGAATTTCCCGCCGCAGATTTCCGTGCTGGAGGTGAACCCGGGCGGCGAGCAATTCCTCACCGCGGAATTCGGCTCGAGATCGGAAGACCCGCTGCGTTTCACGCCGCCGGACTTCATCTCGATTTCCGATCCGCTTCCGGTCACGATCGCGCTGCCGGAAGGGGAGTGGGACCCGTCGATGGCGCTCTGGGTCTATGCCGCTCCGCCCGGCGCCTCCTTCCAGGCGCGGCGGATGACACGGCTCGACGCGGGCTCCAAACGGTTCGCGGCACTGCTTCCTCCGGAGGTGCTCCGGAACAGCGCGCGGCAGGTGAGGCTCTACTTCAAAGCCGTGGGAGCCGCCGGCCGGGAACTCTACTCCGAGATCCACACCCTCCCCGTCAAGAACTGACGCGGCTTCGCTCCCCGGCCGCGCGCCCGATCCACGACCCCGTGATGGTGCTCCGTGCGGCTCCTTCTGCCGTCGCTCCGGATCCCCGCTCCGGTCTCGCTCTGGACGTGCGTTCTCCTGGGCCACGCGCTCTCGGCGATGGCGCCCCTTCCGGCGTCCGGGGAGGCGGCATTTCGCGCCGCGGCGTGTCTGTTCGCGGCGGTGTCGTTCGCGGCGGGATGGGGGAGGAGCCGGTTCCACGCGCGGACCCGCGCGCGGATCGGGCTCCAGCGCGCGGAGATCTCGTGCGGGATCGTGGCACTCCTCGCTGCGGGAGGAGCGCTCGGCGGAGAAGCGGATCGGGCCACAGCCCCCCTTCCGGTCCATCCGCGTCCGGTCCCTGTGGCGGTCGAGGGGCGCGTGCTCGACGCGGTCGCCGCGGATGCCGCCCACCCGGCGATCACATTTCGAGCGACGTCGGTGCGCGTGGGGGACGCTTCCGCCCGCTGCGGGGCGGCGCTCCTCGTGCGCTTCGGGGACGAGGGGTCGCCCCCCGCCTGGGCGACTCCCGGGCTCCGGATGCGCTTCGACGGCCGGTACCGTCCCCCCGAGGACGCCCGGAATCCGGGGGCCTTTGCACCGGGGCGCTGGTTGACGAGGCTCGGGATCGCGGGCGTCGTGGACGTCGATCCGTCGAGCGTGGTCGTCCTCGGAGATCCTCACGATGGCGACGTTCCGTGGAGCGGTCTCCTGCGCCTTCAGCTCGCGCGCCTCTTCTCGCGCGACCTGAGCGCGCCCGTCGCGGCGCTCGCGCGCGGCATGACGCTCGGAGACCGTTCGGGAATCGCCCCGGCGATCCGGGACTCCTTCCGCGACGGCGGGACCATCCACATCCTCTCGATTTCGGGACTCCACGTCTGCGTGCTCGCGGGAATCGTGGCTTGGATCGCGATCGCGCTCCGACTTTCCACGGGCCCCGCGCTCTGGATCGAGCTGGTCTCGCTCTGGGGTTACGTGCTTCTGGTGGGCGCGCCCGCGTCGGCGGCCCGCTCTGCCATTCTCTGGACGGCGATGCGGGCCGCGCGGATGCGGGGCACCCCAGCCCGGCCGTTCGCCGCTTGGGGGATCGCGGGCCTCCTGCTCCACCTCGGCAACCCGGACTCGCTGTCCGACCCCGGTTTCCAGCTCTCGTTTGCCGCAGTGCTCGGGCTTCTCGCCTCGGGCGGCCTCCGGCTCGCCCTCCCCGAGGGTCGCGGCGCCCGCGGCCCTGCCGCCCGCGCGCGAACGGCGGCCGGGGGGTTCCTCGCGCTCGCGAACCAGAGCGCCTTCGCCGAGGCGGGGACGCTCGGAATCCAGGTACTCCACTTCGGCGCGGTCCCGATCGCGGGCCTCGTTCTCAACCTCGCGATCATCCCGCTTTGCGGCGCGTTCATGGCGGCGCTCCTTCTCCACCTCGGGTGCGCCTTCGTGATTCCGCCGCTTGCGCCGGCCGCCGCGGGAGCGGTCGAGGGCGCGGGGATGCTAATGCTCTGGCTCACCCCGAAGGCGGCCGGAGGGATCCCGCCGGTTCCCGCCCGGTCGCTTCCGCCGCTCGGCGTGATCGCGCTGTGCCTCGCCGGCCTCCTCGTGGCCGCGGCCGCGTGGGAGCACGCCCGCGTCGAGCGCCGATCCCGAGACTGTAGAAAAGCCCGATGGTGCGCGCTCCTGGCGCTCCTCCTCGCGTGGGCCGTGCCCTTCGCTCCGCCCCCGCGCGATCGGCACCGATCCGCCTGGCTGCTCGCGCTCGACGTGGGTCAGGGGGATGCGACGGTGGCGCACGCGCCGGGAGCGTCGATCCTCGTGGACGCGGGCCCCTCGACGGAATCGCGGGACGAGGGGCGCGCCGCGGTCGAGCCCGGGCTCCGGGCGGAGGGAATCACGAAGCTCGACCTCGTGATGCTCTCGCACGCGCACCGCGATCACTACGGCGGACTCGCGTGGCTCGCGCGACGAGGATTCCCCCGCGCGCTCTTCGAGAACGGCAGCGACCCGCGCGGGGTCTGGCGGGCGGCGCTTGGGTCCGGACTGGCGCGTTCGCGCGCGCCCTGCGTGCCGGTTCGTTCCGACACGAGCCTCGCCGTGGGTGGGGGAGTGCGGATGAGGATCCTGGGCAAGGACCGAGGGGCCGCCGGCGCCATGCCCGGGAACGCCGGCGAGAACAACCGCTCGCTGGTCGCCTTCCTGGACCTCGGCGGAAACGTCGTGTGCTTCGCGGGGGACGTCGAGCGCGACGCGGAGCGGGCGCTTCTCGAAGATCTGGAGCCGGTCCGGGTGATGAAGGTGCCGCACCACGGGAGCAAGACCTCGAGCGACCGGGCCTGGATCGCAGCGACGAGGCCGCGGATCGCGCTCATCTCGTGCGGCGAGGGAAACCGCTTCGGACATCCCGACCGCTCCACCGTGGGCCGCTATCTGCTTGCCGGCGCGCGCGTATTGCGAACCGATCAGGAAGGAGCGATCCGTGTCACGTTGACGCCGGAAGGCGCGTACGTCTCCACCCGCGCCCATCCCGCGCCCGAGTTCGTGCGATGGCTTCCCGATCCGCCCGCGGGTCCGGCCCCCCGCCTACTCCCGATCCGCCGCTAACTCCTTCCGGACAATCCCCTTGAGAAGGCCGGTCTCCGGGTGGTATACCTCATTCAGTGAAGCCGTTCCGGTTGCTCGTCCTGGCTTCCGGCCGTGGGTCCCACGCGGTCAACCTGATCGGGGCCACGCGGGACGGCAGGATCCTGGGAGAAGTAGTTCGCGTGGTGAGCGACCGGCCGGACGCCGCAGTGCTCGCGGAGGCCCGCGCGCTGGGCGTCCCGGAGCTGGCCTTGGCGCCGGCCGCAGCGGGAGCGCGTCTCGATCCGAACGCGGAGCGGGTGCTCCTTCGCACCGCGCGCGACGATCGCGCCGATCTCATCGCCCTGTGCGGCTTCATGCGTCTTCTCGGTGCTGATTTTCTCGAGCGCGTCTCGGTTCCGATACTCAACGTGCATCCGTCTCTGCTCCCCGCGTTCCGAGGTCTCAACGCGCAGCGTCAGGCGATCGAAGCCGGCGTTCGCGTCACCGGGGTGACCGTTCATTTCGTCGATTCGGGCATGGACACCGGCCCGATCCTGCTCCAGGCGCCGCTCGACGTCTTGCCCGGCGATACGGAACAGACGCTTTCGCACCGGCTGCTTCCCCTCGAGCACCGCATGTACGTCGAAGCCATTCGGTTGATCCAGCGCGGCGCGGTCCACCGGGAGGGCGGCAGGGTCCGCATCGATCCCGAGCGCGCCGCGGATAACCCCGGCGCCGGCCTGGGCCGAGCGGAGGGAGTGAGATGAGAGCCGTGGAGCGCGCGCTGCGCCAGGTCGAGATTCCGGGACGCGAGCCCGACTACACAGGGAAGGTCCGCGACATCTACGAGCTGGGAGATTCCCTGCTCATCGTGGCTACCGACCGGGTCTCCGCCTACGATGTGGTGCTCGGGGAGGGCATCCCCGGGAAGGGGCGCGTGCTCACCCAGATCTCCCGCTTCTGGTTCGAAAAGCTCCAGCGACTCGCGCCGAGCCACTACATCACGACCGAGGTCGCCTCGTTTCCGGCACCCTTCCCGGCGCACGCGGCGCTCCTCGAGGGGCGATCGATGCTGGTCCGGCGCGCGAAGCGGTACGACGTCGAGTGTGTGGTCCGCGGCTATCTCGCCGGGTCGGGCTGGAAGGAATACCAGGCGTCCGGGGAAGTCTGCGGCGTCACGCTGCCGCCGGGGCTCAAGCTCTCCTCGAAGCTCCCCCAGCCCATCTTCACTCCCGCGACCAAGGCGAGCGAAGGGCACGACGAGAACATCTCGTTCGATCGCATGGCAACGATCCTCGGCCGGGAGACAGCCTCGAAACTCCGCGAGGAATCCCTGGCGATCTACAACGCCGCCGCGGCCCACGCGCTCGCGCGTGGGTTCATCCTCGCGGACACCAAATTCGAGTTCGGCGAATACCAGGGCGGCGTCCTCTGGATCGACGAAGCGCTCTCGCCGGACTCCTCGCGGTATTGGCCCGCGGCCGAATACCGCGAAGGCGTGGCTCAGGACAGCTTCGACAAGCAGGTGATCCGCGACTACCTCGACTCCATTCGCTGGGATCGCAATCCGCCGCCGCCCCGTCTTCCGGAGGACGTGATCGAGAAGACGAGCCGCCGTTACGAGGAAGCGCTCGCCGGGATCACAGGGAGCTCCCCGGCACGGTGAGCGAAATCCGGATCGGGCGCGCGCTCCTCTCCGTTTCGGACAAGTCCGGCCTGGTGGAGTTCGCGAACGGGCTCGCCCGCCACGGAGTCAAGATCGTGTCCACCGGCGGGACCGCCGCGACCCTCAAGGATGCCGGCGTCTCGGTCCGCGATGTTGCGGAGATCACAGGCTTCCCCGAGCTCTTCGGCGGGCGGGTCAAGACCCTCCATCCCGCCGTGCACGGCGGCATTCTCTACCGGCGCGGCAACCGCACCGACGAGGACGAGCGCCACCGCCACGGGATCGTCTCGGTCGAGCTGGTGGTGGTGAATCTGTACCCGTTCGAGGAGACGGTGGGCCGCGATGTACCCGACGCGGAAGCGATCGAGCAGATCGACATCGGCGGGCCCGCGCTGATCCGCGCCGCGGCGAAGAATCACGCGCACGTGCTCGCGGTGGTGAGCCCCGACCAGTACGCCGAGGTGCTCCAGGCCATGGATCGCGGACGGGGCGCCGTTCCCGAGGCCCTGGCCCGGAGCTTCGCGCGGCGCGCGTTCGAGCGGACCGCCGCCTACGACGCGGCGATCGCGCGCTATCTCGACGGCGGATTCGCGGACGCGCCCAAGGCGGCGCCGGCCGAGACCGGATCCCACGCGATGCCGGAGCGCATCGAGCGCCGGTACCGGCTGCTGCAGAAGCTCCGCTACGGGGAGAATCCGGGGCAGGAGGGGGCGGTCTACGCGAAGGAGGAAGGGGGCGGGATCGAGGCGCTGACCCAAGTGCGCGGGAAGACGCTCTCCTACAACAACTATCTCGATATCGAGGCCGCCCTCGGGCTGCTCCACGAATTCGACGAGCCCGCCGCGGTCGTGATGAAGCACCGCAACCCGGCCGGTGTGGCCGTCGCGCCGACGATCGCCGCGGCGATTCCGCTCGCGCGCGACGGGGATCCGCTCTCGGCGTTCGGGGGGATCCTCGGCGTGAACCGTCCGCTCGACGACGCGGCGCTCGAGGCCCTGGGAACTGTGTTCCTCGAAGTGGTGCTTGGGCCCTCGATCGCGGCGTCGCCCGAGCGGCTCGAGAAGACACGCAAGAATCTGATGGTTCTCGAGGCGCCGGATCTCCTGCGCGGAGCGGCCGACGCGGTCGCGACGCGGAGCCTCCTCGGAGGGCTCCTGGCGGAGACGGTACCTGGTCCGCCCCAGTTCGGAAGCTGGATGGCGGTCACGGCCAAGCGGCCGAGCGAAGCGGAGACGCGCGACCTGAGATTCGCGTGGCGGGTCACGCGTCACGTGATCTCGAACGCGATCGTCATCGCGCGCGACGGACGGACGCTCGGGATCGGCGCGGGGCAGTCCTCGCGCGTCGACGCCGTGCGGCTCGCCCTGATGAAGGCCGAGCGATCGGGGCACGACGTGCGCGGCGCGGTCCTCTGCTCGGACGCGTTCTTCCCGTTCCCCGACTCGGTCGAGATGGCGGCGAAGGCGGGGATCACGGCGATCGCGCAGCCTGGAGGGTCGGTCCGAGACGAGGAGTCCATCGCCGCGGCCCAATCGCAAGGGGTCGCCATGCTTCTAACGGGAGAAAGGTGCTTCCTTCATTGAGCCACGAGCTGCTCCTCATCCTGGACTACGGATCCCAGTTCACCCAGCTCATTGCGCGCCGCGCGCGCGAGCTGGGCGTGTTCGCCGAGATCGCGGGTCCGCGCCTCTCGCGCGCCGAAATCGAACGGCGCCGCCCGAAGGGCATCGTGCTCTCCGGCGGGCCGTCGAGCGTCCTCGAGGAAGGCGCGCCGGGGCTCGACACGGGGGTTCTGGATCTCGGGATCCCGGTGCTCGGAATCTGCTACGGCATGCAGCTTCTGGCCCGCGATCTGGGTGGGCGCGTGAAGCCGGGCGTACGACGCGAGTACGGCGAGGCGACGCTCGCGATCGAACGCGAGGGGCGCCTTCTCGCCGGCGTCGACCCAACGAGCCGCGTGTGGGCGAGCCACGGCGACGTCGTAGAGTCGATGCCGCAGGGATTCACGCGGCTCGCGCACACCGAATCGGTCGAGGTCGCTGCGGTCGAGGATCCCGGCCGCGGTGTCTACGCAGTGATGTTCCATCCCGAGGTCGCGCATTCGACCCAGGGGACGCGGATTTTGAAAAACTTCCTCTTCGAGGTCTGCGGATTTCGCGGCGACTGGACGATGGGGCAGGTGTTGAACGAGGCGGTCGCGAAGATCCGCGCGCAGGTGGGGACGCGGCGCGTGCTCTGCGCCTTGAGCGGTGGGGTGGACTCCTCCGTCGTCGCGGCGCTCCTGCACCGCGCCGTCCCGGGGCAGGTGCTCGCGGTCTTCGTGGACCACGGCCTTTTGCGCCTGGGCGAGGCCGAGCAGGTCTCGCGCGCGATGGGGCAGATCTTGGAGCACGACCTCGTGACGGTGAACGCGCGCGAGCGCTTCTTTTCCGCGCTGCGGGGCGTCGAGGATCCGGAGCGGAAGCGGAAGATCATCGGGGCCCAGTTCATCGAGGTCTTCGACGAGACGGCGGCCCAGAGGGGAGGGGCCGAGCTTCTCGCCCAGGGGACCCTCTACCCGGACGTGATCGAGAGCACCTCCACCCGCGGCCCGTCGGCCAAGATCAAATCCCATCACAACGTCGGGGGGCTCCCGGAGCACATGAAGATGGAACTTGTGGAGCCGCTCCGGGAGTTATTCAAGGACGAGGTGAGGCAATTGGGGGGTCTTCTGGGTCTTCCCCCCGCGATTCTCCAGCGGCATCCCTTCCCGGGGCCGGGACTGGCGGTCAGGATTCTTGGCCCCGTGACCCCGGAAGCAGTGAAGACGCTGTGCCTCGCGGACGATATATTCATCACCGAGCTTCGCCGGTCGGGGCTCTATGATCAAGTGTGGCAGGCGCTTGCCGTGCTTCTGCCGATCCGCACCGTGGGCGTGATGGGGGACGGCAGGACGTACGATCAAGTCGTTGCCTTGCGCGCGGTCACCTCGAGCGACGGCATGACGGCCGACTGGGCAAGGCTTCCGGACTCCTTCCTGGCCCGGGTGTCCTCCAGAATCGTGAACGAGGTCTCGGGCGTCAACCGGGTCGTCTACGACATCAGCAGCAAACCTCCCGCCACCATCGAGTGGGAGTGAGCTTCAGCCAACCCAATCCGGGAGGAGCCTTGAAGAGATCTGGATTCGTCGTCCTCGCGCTGGCCGCGTGCCTTCTGGCGGCTCCGCGCGTGTCCCAGGCCGCCGCGAAATCGCCGCGCGTGGTCGCGGCGGCGCGCGGAACCGCCGATGAGGCGCTCCTCACCCAGACCATGAAGCGTTACGAGATGAGCCGCGTGTCGGGTGTCGACCGCATCCACCGGCAGTTCGCCCTCGACCTCGCCAAGTACCCGCGCGACGGCGTCGCGCACCGAAATGTCCTCGTCGTGCTCTGCGATTTCAACGGCGATCCCTTCGGCGGCCCGGTCCATCCCAGCGCGGCCTCGACCCCGGGGTATTACCACAGGCTCTTCTTCAGCGACGATCCGAGCGACGGGATCATCAGCATGCGCGAGTACTACCGCGACAACTCCCACGGGCGGCTCATCGTCTCCGGACGCGTCACGGAAGGCTGGCTCGCGATGCCGCGCTCCTACGGCTACTACTGCAATGGGCAATCGGGGCTCGATTTCGGCTCCTATCCGCGCAGCGGCCAGAAGCTCGCGGAGGATGCGATGGCGGCCGCGTACGAATCATTCGGTAGGAACCTGACCTTCTTCGACAACGACGGGCCGGACGGAATTCCAGGAAGCGGCGACGACGACGGCTACATCGACGCGGTGATCCTGATCCATCCTGGCCAGGGCGCGGAGGTCTCGCCGGTCGGCCAGGAGGGCGATTTACTCTGGTCGCACGAAGCCGGGATCGCCGTCTATCAGGACTGCCCGCCGCCGAGCAGCCCGGGCTGCTTGCCGGGGATGCTCCTCGGAAGCGTGCGCGGGTTCCTCTACACGATGAACGGCGAATTCAACTACGGACCCGGCGACAACGCCAACGGGACCTATCTTCACGAATTCGGCCACACGCTGGGGCTCGCCGATCTCTACGAGTTCAGCGCGTGCGGAAATCCCGTGGGGAGCGGCCTCGGCGTCCATTCGCTCATGAGCCTCGGGAACTATCTTCCGCTCGATCCTCCCGAAGCGCAGGGCAGCCGGCCGGGTGCGATGGATGCCTGGTCCCGGGCCTTCCTGGGCTTCGAGCAGCCGACGGTCGTGTCGCAGCCGGGTACCTACACGCTGCCGCCGCTTTCGCGGGGGGGCGGCGTGCTCAAGATCTGGAGGAACGGGCAACCGGGGACCGAGTACTTCCTGGTGGAGAACCGGATCCAGGAATCGTTCGATAAAGGTCTTCCGGGTGAAGGGCTCCTCATCTACCACGTCGATGACACCATGATCGACAACTGCCGCGATTGCGACAACGCCACCTGCTTCGATCCGCCGGCGCCGCATGGGCGGGTGGAGGTGGTTCAGGCGGACGGACTCGACGAGCTGCACGACGGGAGCCAGGCGGGTGATCCGCCACTCGACGGCTACGGCGACGCGAGCGACTTCTTCCCGGGCGGTCTCGCGGTGCGCACGTGGACCCAGAGCACGACCCCGAGCACGCGCGATTACGCGGGTCTGGACACTGGAATCCGGATGACCAACATCGTCGGCGCGTACGACAACGCCGACACCGCCTCCTTCGACCTCACGATCGCGCTGACTCCGGACATCCTCGTCCAGGGCGTCCTCGTGCGTGACGGCGGGGCCGGGAATTCGAACGGCATCCTGGACAACCTCGAGACCGACTCGCTCGCCGTGACGCTCACGAACACGGGCACTCCGTCGGCGACGCTCAGCTTGACGCTCACCACTTCCGATCCAGGCATCACGATCGTGGATGGGAGCTCGAACGCCCCGGCGGTGGGCACCGGAGCGACAGTCGCTGCCTCGACGCCGTTCGTCGTCACGGTCGGGACCCTGACGGTTCCTCATCCGGTGGTTTTCACCCTGGCCTGGAACGACGGCACAACCTCCGGAACGGAGACCTTCACGCTCACGGTGGGCATGGGGACCGGGCTCATCGCGGACTTCGAGTCCGGGATGGGGGACTGGACCTCGGGACCGGTTCCCCCCGCGGCGGTGAACCAATGGCACCTCTCGGGTACCCGCGCGGACGGGGGGTCCGCGACGAGCATGAAGGTCGGCAGCTCGCTCGATCCCTCGGGGCCCGCCTCGAACGACGCAAAAACGTACGCGGATCTCCTGGACGCGGCGCTCGTCTCGCCGATGTTCGATCTGCCTCCCGGCTCCCAGCTCGCGTTCCAATCCTGGATCGACGCCGAGACGAACGGCGGGACCGCGGCGTTCGACGGCGGCCGGGTGGAGATCTCGGTGCGGGGCGGACCTTGGGAGCCGCTCCACGTGGACGGCGGCTACGGCTATCAGATCAACTTCGATTCCGGCGCCTCGCTCCGGGGTTTGGATGCCTTCTCGGGATCGCCCCAGCGCTGGCGGCGCGTTGTCGCGGACCTTTCCGCCTACTCGGGACCCGTCCAGATCCGCTTCCGGTTCTCGACCGATTTGGGAAACCAGCCGTTCGATCTGGGCTCGGGGACGCTCGCGCGCTACTACGAGGGCTGGTACGTGGACGCGGTCTCCGTGGGTCCGCGGGTGGATCCCGGCCCGACCCGGCGCGTGCTTTCGTTTCGGGCAGGTCCGAATCCCTTCAAGATAAATCGCGGGTTCGCCTCCGCGGTGACGTTCCGCTTCAGCGCGCCTGACGGTCTGTCGCACCCCGGGCTCACGCCCCAGGTCAGAATTTTCACTACGCAGGGACGGCTCGTGGCCACGCTCAACGCGGCGCCGGACGGACTCATCCCGAGCGAGTTCCGCGCGAGCTGGAACGCTCGAACCGATAAGGGCGGCACCGCTTCCTCGGGCATCTACTTCGCCAAGGTCGACATCCTCGGACATACCGAAAGCCTCCGCGTGGTGCTGTTCCGGTAGCGGCGTTGATCTTCGGGCGGGGCCTGTGGGCGGGCGTTGCGATCGCCGTTTCGCTTCACGCCCCGCTCGCGCATTCCGCTCCCGCGCTCCGGGGAAAGCACGTCCACGAGATCCTCGCCGCGAAAGCCGTTCGCGATTCGGCCCGTGCCGGCTGGTTGCGCGAGCGTTGGAGCGGGACCCTCGAGGCGCTCCGGAGCGCGCAGGTCCGGCTGGACGACGCGTCGGGACGCTATCGCGCCGTGCTTCTCGCCGCAGCACTCCCAGCCTCGCTTCCGCGCAAGGAGCGGGACGCGTGGACCGACGTCGCGCTGGATCTGGCGGAGGAGGGAGTGTGGCCCAAGGCGCTCCGGCTCCTGCGCGGGCCGCTCGCTTCACCGTCCCCCCTCATCCCGGTAGAGGCGCTCGCGGCGGGGAAGGCCGAGTCCCCCAAGGCCGGTCTCGACGCGCTCGCCTGGCCGCCGGACGGCGCGCCGAAGAGCGCGATCAAGGCATCGGATGAGGCGGGACTCTTCGTGGCGGCCATGCTCGCCGATTCAGCTGGGGTTCCGAGGGCGTCGCGATCGGCCCGGTGGCTTCTCCTCGGCGAGGGGCGCCCGGCCACGGCGCGCGCGTGGGCGCGGGCCTCGCTCGTCCGCTCGCTGCTCGCCGGCGGCGAGCCGCTGCTCGCGAAGGAGATCCTTACGCGCGCGCCGTCGAGGACGAATCGGGAAACGGTTCTTCTCGCGGACATCACCGCGGGGATCGGGGACACGACCGCCGCTGCGCGTCTGCTCGTCGCGGCCGCCGCGCGGAGCGACCTCGCGACGGCGGACCGCTACGCCGCGGGGAAGCGCGCAGCGGAGTGGACGCAGGGCACGGCCGGCGATTCCCTGAGCGAGCGCGAATGGATGGGTCTCCTGCGCTCGCTCGCGGACGTCGGGGAGGCGGAGCGCGCGCTGCGCCTGATGGACGCCCGCCGAAGGCCGCCGCCCGACCCGGCCGCAGCGTCGGAGCGGGAGGAGCTTCGCGCGTCGCTTCTCTATCGCGCCCGGCGTTACGAAGCGGCGGCCACGGCGTACCGCGACCTCCTCGCGCGTCCCCGCCGGCCTCCCGCGTCTCGCGCGGATCCCGCGCTCGGCCTCGCGCGCTCCCTTCGCGCGCTCCGCCGCTTCGACGCGTCCGACAGCGCGTTCGTCCTCGCGACGGTACTGGACAGCGCGGGGACGGTGCGGGAGGCGGCGGCCTGGGAGCGGGCGCGCGAGTGGGAGGACCAGAAGTCGCCGCGCGAAGCGGCCGGGATCTTGCGTTGGGCGCGTGGGAAGGTCCGGACGGAGCCCCTTGCCTCGACCGTGCGCGTGCACGAGGCGGTCGCGTGGATTCGGACGGATTCGCTCGCCGCCGCCGATTCGGCGCTCGCGGGTCCGGGCCCCGAGGACGCGCGCGTCTTCTTCTGGCGCGGATGGATCGCCTCCGCGGCGGGAGATTCCTCGAAGGCGCTCGCGTCGTACCGGCGCGCCTGGGAACTGGATCCTTGGTCCTACGAGGGTGTCCGCGCGCGCGAGCTCTCCGGGCTCAAGGTCGACGCGACCCAGGGGGTTCCGGATGCCCGCGCGAAGCACGCACTCCGACGTACCCAGCCTCCGCCCGCGCCCGCCCGTGTGCTCTACGTCGTCGGGTTCCGGGATCTCTCGCTCGAGACGCTGCGCTCCTGCGCGATGGGGGAGAGCGAGCCTCGCGCGAACGGCTGCATCGACGCGCTCGAGGAGGAAGGGATCTTCCGCGTCGGGCGCGCGAACCTGGACCTGGATCTGAGACTTCGGTTCCCGCCCGCGTTCGCGGGCGCGGTATTCAAGGCGTCTGCCGAAGAGAGCCTGAGCGCTCCGTTCCTCTGGTCCATCATGCGGCTGGAAAGTGGGTACAATCCCGCGGCCCGGTCGCGTGCGGGCGCTCTCGGTCTCCTTCAGCTCCTCGTCCCGACGGCCTCGCGCCTCACCGGGCGGCCGGTTTCGGAGGACTCGCTGCTCGACCCCGACTTGAACGTGCGGCTCGGCGCGATGTATCTTCGCCAGCTTGCGCGCGAGTTCGGGGATCTCAGGCCGGTGGCGGCGGCGTACAACAGCGGGGAAGAGGCGGTGAGGCGGTGGGTCGCGGCGCGCCCGCGCATCGACGACCTGTGGGTGGAGCTCATCCCGTATCGGGAGACGCGAGACTACGTGAAGCAGACCTACGCCGCGATGCGGCGTTACGAGGCCGTCTATGAAGCGACGCCGGCTCGCTGAGGAGCCGATGTGCTCCTAGCGTCGGAGCTCAAACGCAAAGCCATCCATCTCGCCTCGCTCACCATCCCGATCGCCTACTACCTGAGCCCTGATTCCTGGTCGCGGAACTGGGAACGCGCGCTCCTCGCTTCGGTGATTCTGTCGCTCGCGATCGAAGTATTCCGGCTCAACAATCCGAGAATCCGGAACGTATTCCGCCATTTCTTCGGCGAGCTTCTGAGAAACCACGAGGAAGCCTCGCTCCTGGGATCGACCTACCTCCTGATCGCGGTGCTCCTCACGCTTCACCTCTTCGACAAGCCGGTGGCGGTGCTGGCCCTGGGGTTTCTCATCCTCGGGGACACGGTCGCGGCGATCGTGGGGAAGTCGATCGGAAAGGTCCACCTTCTGGGCGGGAAGACGCTCGAAGGGAGCCTGGCGTGTCTCGTGGTCTGCTTCGGGCTCACGCTCCTCATGCCGGGGATTCCCTTCTACGTGGGTCTGGTGGGCGCTCTGACGGCGACCCTCTTCGAGCTCTTACCCATTCCGCTCGACGACAATTTCCGGATCCCGCTTTCGGCGGGCTTTGCCATGGAGCTCCTGCTCCGCTGAGCCTCCGGGAACCCACGAGGGTTCCTTCTACTATCTAGATAGGCCGAATCTGGCTTGACACGCCCGGCATCCGATCCATAGACTCCGGTCTCGGGCAGAAGGGGCGAGGTTGCCCGTAGGACTGTAACTTCGGTTGTATCAATAGATTGTGGTAATCGCCCGATGTTCTGAACCCCCGGCAGCTTCGCGCTCCTGGGGTTTCGCTGTATCGGGCGTTCCCTAGCCCAAGGGGCCCCGCCCGTAGCCCGGCGGAAGCTTCCGGACGACCGGGGGAAGCAAGGACACCTCAGGAAAAGGAGCGATGGTTCTCAACCTGATTTCACGCGTCTTCGGGACGAAACATGAGCGCGATATCAAGCGCGTGTGGCCGCTCGTCGAGGAGATCAACGAGCACTACGGGCGCCTGGCCGAGCTCACCGACGAGGCACTCTGTGCAAAGACCTCCGATTTCCGGGCGCGCATCGCGGAGGGCGAGACGGTAGACGAGCTTCTCCCCGAAGCGTTCGCCGTGGTCAAGGAGACCTGCCGCCGCCTGGTGGGGAAGACCTGGGACGTATGCGGCATTCCCATCACGTGGGACATGGTCCCGTTCGACGTCCAGCTCCTCGGGGCCGTCGTGCTCCACGAGGGAAAGATCGCCGAGATGGCGACCGGCGAAGGGAAGACGCTCGTCGCGACGATGCCCATCTATTTGAACGCGCTCGGCGGGAAAGGCGTCCACCTCGTCACGGTGAACGACTACCTCGCCCGGCGCGACAGCGAGTGGATGGGGAAGATCTACGAGTTTCTCGGTCTCTCCGTCGGCTGCATCCAGAACGGGATGGACTTCGCCGAGCGCCGCGACGCCTACGCGCGCGACATCACCTACGGCACGAACAACGAGTTCGGGTTCGACTACCTGCGCGACAACATGGCTCGGGCCCGCGAACATCGGGTCCAGCGCGGGCATCATTACGCGATCGTCGACGAAGTCGATTCGGTCCTGATCGACGAGGCGCGCACGCCGCTCATCATTTCGGGCCCGGTCGAGCACAGCATCCAGAAATACGATGAGATGAAGCCGGACGTGGAGCGGCTCGTCCGCGCGCAGGGCCAGCTCGTGAACCGGATCCTGGCCGACGCGGAGACGATGCGCCAGGACAGCGAGCGGGAGTGGGACGCGGGATTCAAGCTTCTGCAAGTCAAGCGCGGCGCGCCGAAGAACAAGCGCTTCGGAAAGCTCCTCTCGGACGAGCCGGGAGTGAAGCGGCTCATCCAGAAGGTCGAGATGGAGCTGATTCGCGACAAGCGGATGCAGGCAGCGGACGAGGAGCTCTTCTATTCGATCGACGAGAAGAACCACTCCATCGATCTTTCCGAGCAGGGGCGGGAGCTTCTCTCGCAACGGGACCGGAATCTCTTCCTGTTACCGGATTTGGCGACCGAGCTCAGCGCGATCGACGAGGACGAGACCCTCGCTCCGGCGGACAAGGTCTCGAACAAGCGGGACCTGGAACGGGTCCACGCGGAGCGGAGCGAGCGGGTCCACAACATCCTCCAGCTCCTGAGGGCCTACTCCCTGTACGAGAAGGACGTGGAGTACGTCGTGCAGGACGGGAAGATCCTGATCGTGGACGAGTTCACGGGCCGGCTCATGCCCGGGCGCCGCTATTCGGACGGGCTGCATCAGGCGATCGAGGCCAAGGAGAACGTCCGGGTGGAGGGAGAGACCCAGACCCTCGCCACAATCACGATCCAGAACTACTTCCGGCTCTACGAAAAACTGGCGGGAATGACCGGTACCGCGGAGACCGAGGCGCAGGAGTTCTGGCACACTTACAAGCGCGACGTGGTCGTCGTCCCCACGAACCAGCCCGTGCGCCGGGTGGACTTCGACGACGTCATCTTCAAGACGCGGCGCGAGAAGTACAACGCCCTCGTCGAGGAGATCGCCGAGCTTCACGGCCGCGGATCGCCGGTGCTGGTCGGGACGATCAGCGTGGAGGCTTCGGAGACCCTGAGCCGCTTCCTGAAGCGGCGCGGGATTCCGCACCACGTGCTGAACGCGAAGTATCATCAGCAGGAGGCCGAGATCATCGCGCAGGCGGGGCGAAGAGGCGCGGTCACGATCGCGACCAACATGGCCGGCCGCGGGACCGACATCAAGCTCGAGACGGGCGTGATCCGGTGCGGCCGGGAGTGTTTCGCGGGCTCGGTGAGCGAGCTCGACCACGGGGTGTGGAAGCACGTCAAGTATTGCAAGGAGGAGATCCCGTGCGGGCTCCATATCCTCGGCACCGAGCGGCACGAGAGCCGGCGCATCGACCGCCAGCTCCGCGGCCGGGCGGGACGCCAAGGGGACCCCGGCTGCTCCCGCTTCTATCTCTCCCTCGAGGACGATCTGATGCGGCTCTTCGGCTCGGAGCGGATCGCCGGCATCATGGATCGCCTCGGGGTCCAGGAGGGGGAGGTGATCGAGCACGGGCTGGTCACGCGCGCGATCGGGCGGGCGCAGAAGCGCGTCGAGGCCCACAACTTCGACATCCGGAAGCACCTCCTCGAGTACGACGACGTGATGAACCAGCAGCGCACCGTGATCTACGCGCAGCGGCTCCGCGCGCTGGAAGAGGACGATTTGAAGGAGTCGCTCCTCGACATGATGGAGCAGATCGTGTCGGAGCGCGTTGCCTCGTACCTTCCGACGAACGAGCGCTGGGACGAGGAGGATCTGAAGAGACTGCTGAACGAGGTCAGCCAGCTCATCCTCCGCGCGGTGGAGCTCCCCGACACGGGGGATCGCCATCCCTCCGCCGAGGAGGTCGCGGATTCCCTCCGGGAACGGGTGCGCGCCGCGTACGAAGAGAAAGAGCAGGAGATTTCGGCCCCGATCATGCGCGAGCTGGAGCGGCAGGTATTCCTGAACGTGATCGACGAGAACTGGATGGACCATCTTCGCGAGATGGATCACCTCCGCGAGGGGATCGGGCTCCGGGCCTACGGGCAGCGCGATCCCCTCGTGGAGTACAAACGCGAGGCGTTCTCGATGTTCGAGGAGCTGACGCGCTCGATCAGCGAGGAGACCGTGCGGACCTTGTTTCGCGCCAATCTGGTCTTGGAGCCGGCGCCTCCGGGTCCACCCGCCGGCGCCGCACGCCGCGGGCCGGAACGCCCCGCGTCCGCGGTGGAGCCGCGGGCGCTCCCGCGTGTCCGCGCAACGCCCAAGTCGGAATCGCACGCGACTGTGTCCGCGTTCGGAACGCCCGCGGTCGCGGAAGCGACGTCGGCCGCGGCGGCGGATTCGCCGCGGCGCGCTCCGTCGGTGGCCCAGGAACCGAAAGTCGGTAGAAACGATCCCTGCCCCTGCGGCAGCGGCAAGAAATACAAGAAGTGCCACGGCGCATAGACCAGGAGGAAGGCCATGGAAGACAACGTTCGCGAAATGATGTTCCTCATCGTGGAGCAGCTCAAGGCGTACGTGGACGGTAACGAGGACGCCCTGCTCGAGCTCACCCAGGTGCTGGATTCGGGCCGGCACGACGCGGACGTCGTGAACCAGGCGTTCGAGATGATCTTCCGGGCGCTGGAGCCCTATTCCCGCGAGGACTACCCCGGGGAACCGCGCGTCGAGCGCAAGCACGTGCGCGTGCCGACCGGACCCGAGCGGGCGCTGCTCTCCTCCCCCGCGTACACCTATTTCTTCCGCTTGAGCGAATCGGGGCGCGTCACGCCCGAACAGTTCGAGGAGATCATGGCCCGCGCCCGCGAAGAGGGGGTCGCCCTCGACAGCGAGGCGAAGGCGGAAGAGCTCGCGACCGAGGTGCTGATCCACTGGTTCGACGAGGAGCACGGGATCCCGTTCGACCCAGGTTCTCCCCAGACCGCTCACTAACCGTGACCGAGCGCAAGACCGGGTCGAAATCCAAGGCGAAGCGGGGAGGTCCGGCGCCGAAGGCCGCTGCCGAACCGCTTGTGCCGAAGGCGCCCGCCACACGCGCGCCGAAAGCCGCCGCCGCGAAGCCGCGCGCGCCGAAGAAGGCCGACGCCCCGGCGCCCAAGGGCGGGAAGAGCCTCGTGATCGTGGAGTCTCCGGCGAAGGCTCGGACCATCGGGAAGTACCTCGGGCCGGGTTTCGAGGTACGGGCCTCGAACGGGCACGTGCGGGATCTCCCCAAGAGCAAGCTCGGGGTCGACATCGAGCACGGGTTCCAGCCTTCGTACATCCTCATCAAGGGCAAGGCGAAGATCCTCAAGGAATTGAAACAGAGCGCGCGGCAGGCGAGCACGATCTATCTGGCGCCCGATCCCGACCGGGAAGGGGAGGCGATCGCGTGGCACCTCGCCGAGACGCTCGGAAATGGGTCCGACGGGCGGATCCGCCGTCTCGCGTTCTACGAGATCACGAAACGGGGAATCCTCTCGGCGCTCGAGAGCCCGCGCGCGATCGACATGAACAAGGTCCACGCGCAGCAGGCGAGGCGCGTGCTCGATCGCCTCGTGGGTTATCAAGTGAGCCCGTTCTTGTGGAAGACGGTTCGCTACGGGCTCTCGGCGGGCCGCGTGCAATCGGTCGCCCTGCGGCTGATTTGCGAGCGCGAGGACGAAATCCGGGCGTTTGTTCCGCGCGAATACTGGACGCTCGACGCCGACCTGGCCACGCCCAAGGACGAGCAATTCCGTGCGCGCGTCCAGAAGAAGTCCGGCGAGAAGATCTCGCTCGAGAACGAGGCGCAGGCGAAGGCGGCCGCGGGGGAGCTCTCGAAGGAATCCTTCCGCGTCGCGGGCGTGCGCACGCAAGAGAAGAGGCGGAATCCCTTGCCGCCCTTCATCACGAGCACGATGCAGCAGGAGTCCTTCCAGAGGCTTCGCTTCAGCGCCCAGAAGACGATGGTGGTCGCGCAGCAGCTCTACGAGGGCGTGGACATCGGGGCGGAGGGCTCGACGGGGCTGATCACCTACATGCGCACCGACTCGACCCGGACCTCACCCGAGGCTCTGGCCGAGGTCCGCGATTTCATCCAGGCCTCGTTCGGTCCGAACTACCTGCCTCCCGAGGCGCGCCACTTCCGGTCGCGCGAGACCTCGCAGGACGCCCACGAGGCAATCCGGCCGACCTCGGTGGTGCGGACTCCCGCATCGATGAAGCGCCATCTCGAGCCCGATCAGCACCGGCTCTACGAATTGATCTGGCAGCGGTTCGTTGCATCCCAGATGAATCCCGCGCTCGTCCTGACGACCACCGCCGACATCACGGCGGGCGCTTATCTCCTGCGCGCCTCCGGGAGCCGCATCAAGTTCGACGGGTTCACGCGCGCGTACCAGTCGATGCTGATCGACGAATCCGGCACCGAGACCTCGAAGCTCCCCGCGCTGAACGAGGGGGACGCGCTGAAGCAGCTCGGCATCCTCCCCGAGCAGCACTTCACCGAGCCGCCCCCGCGCTACACGGAGGCTTCTCTGGTGAAGACGCTCGAGGAGAAGGGCATCGGCCGGCCGAGCACCTACGCCACGATCGTCGGGACGATTCTCACGCGCGATTACGTGCTGCGCGACCGCGGCAAGCTGACCCCCACGGAACTGGGCATGACGGTCTGGAAGCTCCTCGCCCGCGTGTTCGGGGACGTGTTCGAGGTCGAGTTCACCGCGAAGATGGAACGGGAGCTGGACCGCGTGGAGAACGGGAAAGACGCGTGGGACCACGTGGTCGCCGATTTTTACGCTCCGTTCCAAAAAGACCTGACCGCCGCCGAATCCCAGCGGGAAAGCCTCAAGGCTTCGCTCACCGAGGAATCGGACCGTGAGTGCCCGAAATGCGGATCGAAGATGGTGAAGCGGTACGGGCGGAACGGGCCGTTCCTCGCGTGCCCGCGTTATCCCGAATGCAAGACGACCATGCCGGTGGAGGAGGAAGCGGAGTCGGCCGAAGTTCCCACCTCGCCGTGCCCGCTCTGCGAGAGCCCCATGCGGGTCCGCTCGGGCCGCTTTGGTAAGTTCCTCGCGTGCTCGCGCTATCCGGAATGCAAGGGAACGCGTCCGCTCGGACTCGGCGTGCCGTGTCCGGATTGCGGCTCGGGAGAGCTGGTCGAGCGCCGCACGCGGCGGGGGAAGGCATTTTTTGGATGCAGCCGTTACCCGAACTGCAATTTCGGCATCTGGGACCGGCCGCTGAAACAGGCCTGCCCCTCGTGCGCGTACCCGATCCTCGTCCAGAAGCACAGCAAGACCAAAGGGGATTACCTCCAGTGCCCGAAGTGCAAGACGCGCGTCGACGCCGAGGCTTCCGAGGCCGCGAGTGGAACGCTGGATCACTGAGTTTCTCGACTACATGGGAGGGCAGCGCCGCGCCGCCGCGGGAACCCTCCGCGCCTATCGCGACGACCTGACCCGCTTCGCCCTCTTCGCACGAGCCCGCCTGGGGAGGGAAGCCAGGCTCCCCGAAGATTTGACCCCCGAGCTTCTCGCGGCCTTCGCGGCCGCGCGCTCGCTCACGAAGGCGCGCCGGAAGAACCGGCCGATTTCGGCCCGCACCCTCGGCCGTTCGCTCGCTGCGCTCCGCTCGTTCCTCCGCTACCTCGAACGCCGCGGAAAAACGACCGGAGCGTTGCGCGGGGCGCTGCCGCGGGTGAGCGCGCCGCAGCCTCTGCCCTCCGCGATTTCCGAGACACCCCTGAACGAGTTGATGGACCACGCCGCGGCCAAGGTCCAGGACAGCGACACGCGCGCGCTCCGGGCGCTGGTCGCGGCCGAGTGGCTCTACGGGTCGGGGCTTCGCCTCGGCGAGCTAACCGGTTTGACCTGGGGCCGCTTCGACGTCCGCCGCCGGCTCGCCCGCGTCCTCGGGAAGGGGAGCCGGGAGCGGGTCGTCCCGGTGGGAGCCCGCGCGGCGGATACGCTCGCCCGCTACTGGTCGGCCCTCGGAAAGATCCCCACGCCGGAGAGCCCGCTCATTCCGGGGCGCGGCGGCTCCCGTGTATCCGCGCGCACGCTGGAGCGCGACATCCGCGCCCTCCTGACCGGGCTCGGCCCGAACGCGGCGACCCATCCGCACGCCCTGCGGCACAGCTTCGCCACACACCTCCTCGACCGCGGGGCCAACCTCCGCGCCGTCCAGGAACTGCTCGGGCACCAGAATCTGGCAACCACCCAGATCTACACCCACGTGACCCGGCGACGTCTGAAGGCGGCCTACGCGCGAGCGCACCCGCGCGCGTGAACGCGATCCCTCACCCGAACCCTTTCGAGGAGCGAACTGGATGAAGCGCGATCTTCTTTCGTTTGCGGATCTCACGCGCGCGGACGTGGACCGGTTGTTCGCCACGGCGGCGCGGCTCAAAGCGGACCTTCGCGCGGGGAAGCTTCATCGCGAGCTCGACCAACGTTCGCTCGCCCTGATCTTCCACAAGCCGAGCCTCCGTACGCGGCTCTCCTTCGAGGTGGCGATGACCCAGCTCGGGGGGGCGTCGATCTTCATCACGGAGCGAGAGATCGGCATGGGGTCCCGCGAGGCGGTGGCGGATGTCGCTCGCGTGCTCTCGGGCTACGTGGACGGCATCATGATCCGCACGTTCGCGCACGATCTCGCGCAGGGACTCGCCCGCCACGCGAGCGTGCCGGTGATCAACGGACTCACCGACTGGCTGCATCCCTGCCAGATTCTCGCGGACCTCTTCACATTGAAGGAGCGCGGGGTCGACCTGGACCGGGCGACCGTCGCCTACATCGGGGACGGGAACAACGTCGCGAACTCCTGGATCGAGGCGGCCCGGGTCTTTAAGATCGACGTCCGCACCGCGTGCCCGGAAGGTTACGACCCCGATCCCAAGCTGGTTTCCGAAACCGGCCGCTCCGGTCCGGGGAAGGTCCGCGTGATGCGCTCCGCGGCGGAGGCGGCCCAGGACGCGGACGTGCTCTACACCGACGTATGGGCGAGCATGGGGCAGGAAGCGGAGCGCGAAAAGCGGCTGCCCCTCTTCCGGTCGTATCAGATCAACCGATCCATTCTGCGCATGGCCAAATCCGGCGCCTTGGTGATGCACTGCCTCCCCGCGCATCGCGGCGAGGAAATCACCGAGGACGTTCTGGAGGGGCCGCAGTCGATTGTCTTTCAACAGGCAGAAAACCGGATGCATCTGCAGAAGGCGATCCTCTACGACCTCATGGTCGGCCGCGGCTCTGCGGAGCGCCGGGGGGTACGCACTTCCGCGGCGCGGCCGAAGAAACCCGCCGCGCGCGCGGCGTCACGAGGCCCCGCCATGAAGCGTTCGGGTCGGGTGCCTGGCCCCGCCGCGAAACGTTCCGGCAGCGGGCGGCGCGCCACGCGTACCCAACGCGCGCGGTGACGCGGCGCGCGGCGCAGGGAGCGGGGCTCCTGGCGGCGTCGCTCCTCGGGGCCGGATTCCTCGGAGCGGGGTTCCTCGGAGGTTGCGCCAAACCCGACTTCCCGTCCGGCGGACCGGTCGACACGATCCCGCCCCGCGTCCTGGTCACGATTCCGGCGGACAGCACGACGCGCGTCCCGCCGAACCTCGAAATCGAGCTCCTCTTCTCGGAGCCCATGGACCGGGTGAGCGTGCGGGACGGGTTCCGCATCTACCCGCCCCCGGGCGCTCCGTCGTATCACTGGAACGGGCGGCGCCTGCGGGTTTCGTGGGAAGATCCGCTTCAGCCGGCCACGACCTATCAGGCCTTCCTCAGTGCCGGGGCGCGCGACGCCCACGGGGTGCCGCTCGGGACTCCGGTCACGATCCGGTTCACGACGGGGGACTCGCTGGACCCGGGCCGGATCCGTGGCGTGCTCCGCGCCAAGACACTTCCCACGAGAGGGGTCCCGATCTGGGCGTATCCGGAATCGCTCGGACGGGTGCCGGATTTCGGGAACGTGACTCCTTCCTACGCGACCGAGACCGACACCGCGGCGGCCTACGCCCTGAACAGCCTGCCGCTTCGGCACGGATTCACGATTCACGCGGTCTACGACATCAACCGGAACGGCGCGTTCGATTCCTTGACCGACGTCGTCGCGAGCTACCCATCCGCGATCCGGTTGACACTGGAGCGGCCCGTCGCGGATAGTATCAATGTGCTCGCGGTCGATCCGCGCGGGGTCGCCACGGTGAGCGGCAAGATCGTTTCGCCCGACTCGACGGCGCGGTTTCGGGTCGAGGCGAGGTCCGATTCGGATTCGACCTTCGTGCGCTTCGTCGAGCGGAAGGGACCGGGGGATTACCTTCTGCGCATAGCACCGGGGCGTTACCGGCTCCGCGCGATCCGCCTGCCCGACGTCCCCGGCCCGCCGGCCGCGGAGACGCGCCGCGAGGAGGTTTTGGAGGCGCGGCCGGAAGAGCAGTACGAACACATCGACTTCCGTCTCGAGCGGGCCGGCTCGCCCGCTCCGCGCCGATGACGGAACCGCCGCCCACTCCCGAGGAGCAACGCATGGCGGACCCGAAGACGATGTTCGACGGCCTGGCCGTCGCGCTGGTCACGCCGTTTCGAAACGGCGCGGTGGACGGGGAGGCGCTTTCCCGCCTCGCGAACCATCTCGTCGAGGGGGGTGTCACGACCCTCTATCCCTGCGGGTGCACCGGAGAGGCGACCTCGCTCACACGGGAGGAGCGCACCCAGGTGATCCGCACCGTGATCGAGGCCGTGCGCGGGCGCGCCGCCGTGATCGCCGGAACCGGGACGGCCGTGACGTCCGAGACCATCGAATTTTCCCAGGACGCGATCCGCGCGGGCGCCGACGGGGTCATGGTCATCACGCCGTACTCCTGCAAACCGACCCAGGAGGGGCTCCTCGCGCACTACCGAGCGGTCGCCGACCGGGTGGATCGCCCAATCGTGCTCTACAACGTTCCATCCCGGACCGGAGTCTCGCTCCTGCCCGAAACCATCGCGAAGCTGGCCGAGCACCCGCGCATCGCCGCGATCAAGGAGGCGAGCGGATCGCTCGACCAGGCGAGCGCCATCCGGACCCGTTGCGAGATCGCGGTCCTGGCGGGCGACGACTCGCTCTACCTGCCGCTTCTCGCGGTCGGGGCCCGAGGGGTCGTCTCCGTGGCCGGCCACCTGGTCCCGGGCGAGATGAAGGCGATCCGCACGCACGCCGCGGCGGGGCGGGTCGCCGAGGCCGAGGCGATCCACCGAAAGCTCACGCCGTTGTTCCGCGCTCTGTTCCTCGAGACCAACCCCGGGCCGGTGAAGCACGCGCTCCAGCGCCTCGGCCTGACAACGGGAGAGCTGCGCCTGCCGCTCGTTCCGGTCAAGCCCGAGACGGCGGCCCTGATCGAGCAGACGCTCGAGCGGATCGGGGTCGCGTCGCCCGCGCGATCGGGCTGCTGACCTCCTTGGCCGTGATCCCGATCATCCTGTTCGGCGCCACCGGCCGGATGGGGCGCGCCATCCGGGCCTCGGTCCAGGAATTTCCGGACGTGAGCCTGATCGCGTGCGTGGCGCGGTCGGCGGACGACGTCGCCTGTCCGCCGGGATGCACGTGGAGGACTCCGGACGATTTGAAGGCGGATGGATCGTTCCCCAAGGATTCCGTCGTGATCGACGTGAGTCTCGCGGCGGGCACGGTCCGTCTCCTCGAGTGGCTCGAGCGCGCTCCGCGGCCGTTCGTGAGCGCGACGACTGGGCTGGACGAGGCACAGGAGTTGAAGATCCGGGCGCTCGCGCGGAGCGCGGCGGTGCTGCGCGCGAGGAACCTGAGCGTGGGGAACTCGGTCGCCTCGGGGATGCTGAAGTCCGTGCCCCGCGCGGCGAGGGAGATCTTCGACATCGATCTCGTCGAGCACCATCACGCGGCGAAACGGGACGCCCCGAGCGGGACGGCGCTCGTGTGGGCCTCGCTCCTCGGCTCGGAGCGGCCCGAGCGGGTGAACACGGCGCCGGACCCCGCGAAACCGCGCGCCCCGGGCGAGATCCGCGTCCTTTCCATCCGCTCCGGCACCGCGGTCGGCACGCACCGGGCGCTCTTCGCCGGAGCGGGGGAGACGCTCGAGGTCGTGCACACCGTTTCGGACCGGGCGGTCTTCGCGCGCGGCGCGCTCCGGGCCGCGCGGTATCTGGCGGGGAAGCCGCCCGGGCTCTACACCCTCGAGCAGATGCTCGAGGGCCCCTGACCTGGGAGACCGAGAACCCTCCATGCGCCTGTCGCGAGCGTTCGTACCGACCCTCAAGGAAGATCCCGCCGACGCCGAGCTGGTCAGCCACAAGCTGATGGTTCGCGCCGGAATGCTGCGCAAGCTCGCGGCCGGCATCTACACGCTCCTGCCGTTCGGGTGGCGCGTCACGCGCAAGGTGGCGCAGATCGTCCGCGAGGAGATGGACCGGGCGGGCTGCCAGGAGCTTCTGCTTCCGATCCTCATGCCTGCCGAGCTCTGGCAGGAGACGGGACGATGGGAGAAGTACGGGAAGGAGCTGTTCCGGGTCGGCGACCGTCACGAGCGGCAGTACGCGCTCGGGCCCACGCACGAGGAAGCGATCACGGATCTGGTCCGCGATCAGATCCGCTCCTACCGCGACCTGCCGCTGAATCTGTATCAGATCCAGACCAAGTTCCGGGACGAGATCCGGCCGAGGTTCGGCGTCATGCGCGCGCGCGAGTTCTTGATGAAGGACGGCTACAGTTTCCACACCGACGAGGCGCAGCTCGCGACCGCGTACGAGGGAATGCGGGACGCCTACGCCGCGGTCTTTCGGCGCTGCGGTCTCGAGTTCGTGATCGTGGAGGCGGACTCGGGGGCGATCGGCGGCGACGTGAACCACGAGTTCATGGTGACGGCCGAGTCGGGGGAGTCGTTGATCTTCTCGTCCTCGTGCGGCTACGCCGCCTCCTCGGAGAGCGCGAAATTCAAGGTCGAGCCGGCTGCCGCGGAGCGGGAAGCGAAGCTCGAGAAGCGCGAGACGCCGAGCCGGAAAACCGTGGAGGAGGTATCTTCCTTTCTCGGGGTCGAGCCCGCGCGGCTCTTGAAGTCGCTCGTCTTCTTCGCGGGGGAGGAGCCGGTCCTCGCGGTGGTTCCGGGCGACCGCGAGCTCAACGAAGCCAAGCTCGCGAGGGTGCTCGGACATCCCGCCCCTCGGCTCGCGACGGCGGAGGAGATCGAGCGGTTGACCGGCGGTCCCCTCGGATTCACCGGACCGGTCGGGATCCCCGAGACGTTGCGCACGATCCTGGACGTGGCGATCCAGGAGGACCGAAACTACGTGACCGGTGGGAACGCACGCGACCTGCATCTGGTCCACGTGCGCCTGGGACGCGACCTCCAGGCGCGCGAGCGCGCCGATCTCACCACGGCGCGGGAGGGAGACCGCTGCCCGCGTTGCGGCGACGTGATGCGCCTGGGCCGTGGAATCGAGGTGGGCCACATCTTCAAGCTCGGCATCAAGTATTCCGAGGCGATGCGGGCTCGGTACCTCGACGCGGAGGGAAACGAGCGCACGATCGTGATGGGCACCTACGGCATCGGAATCACGCGGACGGTGACCGCGGTCATCGAGCAGCTCCACGATGCGAATGGCATCGTATGGCCGTATTCGGTGGCGCCGTATCACGTTCACCTCGTTCCCGTGAACGTGGGCCACGACCCTACCCGGGAAGCGGCGGAGGCGATCTACGGACGGCTGGTGGAGTGGGGCGTCGAGACGCTGCTGGACGATCGCGACGAGCGGCCCGGCGCGAAGTTCAAGGACGCCGACCTGATCGGGGTGCCGCTCCGGGTCACGATCGGGGAAAAGGGATTGAAAGACGGGGTCGTCGAGCTCCGGGACCGCAAGACCGCGCAGGTGGACCGCGTCCCGGTCGGCGAGGCCGCGGAGGAATGCCGGAAGCGGGTCGGCGAGGCCCTTACGAAGCTCGCGTCGTCCGGTTGACCATCCTCGCGAGCCTGGACTTGCGACGGTTGGCGACCGTCTTGTGAAGGACCCCCTTCCGTACGGCGCGGTCCAGCTTGGCCGTTACCGACCGCATAAGCGTCTCATTTTCAGGCTCTTGGCGCGCTTTCTTTAGAAGTGTCTTGAGCTCGGATTTCACGGTGAGGTTTCGTTTCTGGTCGCGCAGGTTGGTGTGGACTCTCTTTACGGCCGATTTGTGGCGAGGCATTCGTTCCTCCGGATCTTCGGGGGGTTTCTGAAAGTGTAAGCCGTTAGGATATCGGGGGATCACCGGGCTGTCAACCTCCGAGGCGGACCGGTGCATGCTATACTCGCTCGGATGGCCCCGCGTCTTGGAAAACGATACGGCGATTCCCGTGTACCCCCTCCTGCCGAGCCAAACCCGGAAGAGCTGAAGCGCAAGATCGCCGCGCTTCCGCTGCTGCCCGGCGTTTACATTTTCAAGGGAACGGGCGGTAGCGTGCTCTATGTGGGGAAGGCGAAGCGGCTGGACCAGCGGGTCCGGTCGCACTTCCAGAGTCCCGACCTCATCGGTCCCCGGCAGGTCGCCCTGATCCGGAAAGTGGAAGACCTCGATTTCATCGCGGTCGATTCCGAGGGGGATGCCCTCCATCTCGAGGCGACGCTCGTCCGCGAGCATCAGCCCCCCTACAACATCCGCCTCAAGGACGACAAACGGTATCCCTACATCCGCGTCTCGTGGCAGGAGGCGTACCCTCGTATGTCGCTCGTGCGTAGGATCGACCGCGACGGCGCGCGTTATTTCGGCCCGTACACGGAGGTCAAGGCGCTCCGCGAGCTGCTGCGCATGACCCAGACGATCTTCCCGATGCGCTCCTGCCAGGACATCGACGCGCACATCGCAGCCCGCCGCGAGTGTCTGGATTTCCACATCGGACGCTGCATGGGTCCGTGCATCGGTATGCAGACGCAGGCGGAGTACCGCGCGATGGTGGAGCAGTTCTGCGGCTTTCTCGAAGGGAAGCGGGAGGACGTGATCCGGACGCTCCAGGCCTTGCAGAGGGACGCGGCCGCGCGACGCGAATACGAGCGGGCCGCGCGGATGCGTGACCAGATACGGGGGCTCGAATCGATCCTCGCGCGCCAGCGCGTCGTGGACCTGAGCGGCCCGGAGGCGGACGTCGTCGGGGTGTCGCGTCACGGGACGGCCGCCTGCGCCGTCATCCTCAAGGTGCGCGAGCGGCGGGTGCTCTCGCGCGACGTGCGGTGGTTGCAGGGCGCCGGAAACGCGGACGAGGCGGAGCTCCTTCGCGCGTTTCTCACGCTCTACTACACGCGCGCGGAGCAGGTCCCCGTCTCCGTGCTGGTCGAGGTTCAGCCCAACGAGACGAAACTCCTCGAAGACGTGCTCTCGGCCGCTTCGTCGGCGGCGGTGCGGGTCCGTACTCCGCGCGGAATCGCGGAGCGGGCGCTCGTGCGCACCGCGCGCCGCAACGCCTCGCTCCTCCTGGGGCGTGAATCCGAAGGGGAGACGGAACGTCCGCTTCGCGCGAACGAGTTCGACGAGGCGCTCGAGCTGCAGCAGCAGCTTAAGCTCGCGAACCTGCCGCGCCGGATCCGATGCTTCGACGTATCCACGATCCAGGGGCGGCACACCGTCGCCTCCATGGTCACGTTCCGCGACGGCTCTCCGTTCAAGGGGGAGTACCGGAGGTTCCGGATCGAGTCCGTGTCCGGGCAGGATGATTTCGCCTCGATGTCGGAGGCGGTGGGGCGCCACGCGGCACGCGTCCAGGCGGGCGACATCGAGCCTGCCGATCTGATCGTGATCGACGGCGGCGTCGGACAGCTCGAGGCCGCCCGGAAGGCGGCGGCGGGGACGCCGCTCGAGCGGGTCCCGTTCGTCGGACTCGCGAAACGCCTCGAGGAGATCGTGATTCCCGGCCGGCGCGATTCGCTTCTCCTCCCGCGTCGCTCTCCGGCGGTCAAGCTCCTGATGCGAATCCGGGACGAGGCGCACCGGTTCGCTGTCGGGTACCATCGCGCGCTCCGGACCCGGGCGGCGCGTGTCTCGGCGCTCGACAAGATCCCGGGGCTCGGCCCCAAGCGCCGCGCGCTCCTGCTTCGGAAGTTCGGCTCGCTCGAACGGATCCGCCGCCAGCCCCTCGACGCGATCGCCTCGGTGCCCGGGATCGGCACGCGCATGGCGGAGCGCATTCTGCGCGAGATCGAGCAGGGGAGCGGGGCGAACGCATGAGCGACACGCTCGAAGTGGCGGCCGCGAGCATCGGCACCGACCTGGGACCGGTCTGGATCCTGGCAACCCAGGCGGGGCTGCGCGGCCTGGGGCTGGGAGAACGCGAAGCTCCCTCGGCGCGCGAAGCGCGGGCGCTCGGCATCCATTACGTGAAGCGGCCCCGCTGGACGGATCCCGCCCGGCGCGCCCTCGAGGCCTACTTTTCAGGCAGGGATCCGGCGCTGGCTGTGAAGTTGGATCTGGCGGAGGGCTCCCGATTCGAGCGCCGAGTCTGGGAGGTCACGCGCCGGGTGCCGTACGGGACCGTCGTCTCCTACGGGGCACTGGCGGGACGGCTCGGGATCCCCGGGGCCGCCCGCGCGGTGGGGAACGCGCTCGGAAGAAATCCGGTCCCGATCGTGGTTCCGTGCCATCGTGTGATCCACGGCGATAAGACGATCGGCGGTTTCTCGAGCGGACTCCGCTGGAAGCGGTTCCTGCTCGAGCTGGAGCGCGGGCAGCTCGAGCTCGGCTGGGAGCGCGATCAGGGGAAACGATTGAGGCAATTATGAAGCGAATCGCGCCGGTGCGCACGACCCCCGGGAAGCCGCCCCGCAGTGTTCTGGGGGATCGGATCCGCCAATTCCGGGAGCACCTGAGCCTGGAGCGCAAGCTCGGCGATCACACCGTTCGCGCCTACGTCCAGGACCTCGAGCAGTACGACGCATTCCTGGTCGCGCGCGGCAGGAAGAGCGGTACCAAGGTCCGGGTCGAGGAGGTGGAGGCGTACGTCGCGGAGCGTGCCTGGGCGCCTTCCACCGTCGCGCGGAAGATCGCCTCGCTCCGTGCGTTCCACGAGTTCTTGCGCCGGCGCGGGTTCGAGCGGGACAATCCCGCCTTCCAGATCCGGCCGCCGCGCAAGGCCCGCCCGCTCCCGGACGTGCTCACGGTGGAGCAGGTCGAAGCGCTTCTCAAGGCGCCCCGTGGGGAAGCGCCCGCCTCCGTGCGGGACAAGGCCCTCCTCGAGCTCGCCTACGCGACGGGACTTCGCGTGAGCGAGCTCGTGTGCCTCACGCTGGAGGAGGTGGATCTGGACGAGGATCTGGTCCGGTGTTTCGGGAAGCGGTCCCGGGAGCGGATCGTGCCCTTCGGGGGAAAGGCCAAGAAGGCCCTGATCCGGTACCTCGAAGCGGCCCGAGCTCATTTTCTCCGCGACCGGGGCGAGCGCGCGGTGTTTCTGACGCGCCTCGGTAGGCGATTCTCGCGCATGGGGTACTGGAAGCTGCTCGAGGGCTACCGGCGCTCGGCGGGGCTCGACCGGCCCATCTCCCCGCACACGCTGCGTCATTCGTGCGCCACGCATTTGCTGGAGGGGGGATGTGACCTCAGGGTGGTCCAGGAGTTCCTGGGGCACCGCTCGATCGAAACGACGCGGATCTACACGCATCTGGACCGCAACTACCTGCGCACGGAATACACGCATTTCCATCCGCGCGCCTGAAGCGCCGGCCGGCATCGGGAGGACTGGATGAACGTACGTGTGGTGGGAATGACGGTAGCATGCGCGCTCGTGGCGCTTGGTGCTCCGCTCCGCGCGGAGGCCGGGAGCGTTGCCTCCATGAACTCCCCTCTCGCGGGCGATGTGTTCGCGCGGTTCGGAGGGGCTGGGGCGTCCGAGACGATGTTGCGCCGGCAGCCGGCGCCCGTGACGCCCCGGCCGACGCCGAAGCTCCGGCGGCTGAGGAAGGGTACGCTCAGCCTCGGCGGCCAGATCGGCATCGGCTTCGTGCGAGGCTCGTCGGAGCTGAACGATCACTTCGACAGCGGCCTCGGATACGCGTTCCGGTTCCGCTACATGCTCTGCTCGCGGTCGGCGCTCGGGTTTTCCTTCGAGAGCCAGCGGTACGGCACGCGCGCGGGGCTGCCGATGAATCCCGCACCCTTCGCAACCGACAGCGAGCTCGTGGTGACCACGGTCGCGAGCGAAATGGTCCTGCTCTTCAACCGGGAGCGTGAAACGAATCCCTACCTGATCGGAGGTCTCGGCTTCGCGAGTCCCAACGTGACCTACGACCGGAAAGAGTCGCGGCGGGTGGACGAAGGGCCGTTCCTCGTCGTCGGCGCGGGGCTCGAACGTTTCGTGCGCCAGCGAATGTCTCTGGATTTCTCGCTCCGAGGTTACGCCCAGGTGGGGAACTCCGAGCTCTCCATGTTTTCGCAGCTCACCGCGGGGATCCATTTGTACCCGGGGGATTGACCGCGTGAGGGTGACCTTTTGGGGCGCCGCGCGGACCGTCACCGGATCCAAGCACCTTCTCACCGGCCGGCCGGGGACGATTCTCCTCGATTGCGGCCTCTTTCAGGGCAGGCGGGCGGAGTCGGAAGCGCGCAACCGGGCGCTTCCGTTCGACGCGGCCTCGGTGGATTGCATGGTTCTTTCGCACGCCCACATCGACCATTCCGGGGCCATCCCGTTCCTCTGCAAGCAGGGATTCGACGGCCCGATTCACGCGACCGCCGCGACGGTGGACCTGTGCCGCGCGATGCTCCTGGATGCCGCGCACCTCCAAGTCAAAGACGCCGAGTTTCTGAACCGGCATCCCCGCGGCCGCTCCAAGGCAAAGGTGGAGCCGCTCTACACGCCGGAGGACGTCGAACGGGCGTTGACGCGGTTCGTGCCCCACGCCTACGAGGAGCCGTTCGAACCGCTCGAGCGGACGCAGGTCGCGTTCCACGAGGCGGGCCACATTCCCGGGTCCGCGTCGCTCGAAGTCCGATGGAAGGAGGACGGGCAGGGCGGCTCGTTCGTCTTTTCGGGGGACCTCGGCCGTCCCGACCGCCCGATCCTGCGCGACCCGGCCCCTCTGCCGAAGGCGGACTACCTCGTGATCGAAGGGACCTACGGCGGAAAGCATCACCCCGACGAGGTGTCGCTCCACGAGGCGCTCGAGGGCGTCGTGCGGAGGGCGCTGGAGCGGCAGGGGAGGATCATCATCCCCGCGTTCGCGGTGGGGAGGACGCAGGAGGTCGTGCACGCCCTGGACCGCCTCTTCCTCGCCGGACGCGTCCCCGAAATGCCGATCTACGTCGACAGTCCGCTGGCGTCCGAGATCTTGGAAATCGTGCAGCGTCATTCGGAGGTCTATGACGAAGAGACCGTGACCGCGATCCGGCGCGGCGAGGATCCTCTGGGGATGCGCCGGATCACGCTCGTGCGCGACGCCGAGGATTCGAAGAAGCTGAACGAAAAGGCGGGCACCTTCATCACCATCGCGGCGTCGGGCATGTGCGAAGGGGGCCGGGTGCTGCATCACCTGAAGCACACGGTGGCGGACTCGAGGCATACCGTCGTGATTGTGGGCTACCAGGCCGAGGGGACGCTGGGACGGAGTCTCGTGGAGCGGAAGGAAGAAGTGCGCATCTTCGGGGAGCCGTATCCCCTCCTGGCGACCGTCGAAGTCCTGAATGGATTCAGCGCCCACGCCGATCACGACACGCTCGTCGCGCAGGTGAACTCGTGTGGAGCGCCGAACGGGTGTGCCATCGTTCACGCGGACCTGGAACGGGCCGAAGCGCTGCGCGCCGCGATCGGCTCATCGATTCCGACGCGGATTCCCTCCGAGGGGGACGTATGGGAGCTCCGATGATCCGTTCCGCGGGCCGCGCGCCTCGCGCGGGTTTCCGCGTCGGCGACCGCGTGCACCACCGCGAGTTCGGCGAGGGGTTGATCGTGGAGGTGCGCGAGCGGGACGGCTTCGAAGTGCTCGAAATCGCGTTTCCCGACGGGATCCGGCGTCTCACGTCGCTCTACCCGCTCGAGTCCGCGCGCGGGCAGGGGCGCGCCAAGATACCTTCCTCTCCCTCCGCAGAGGCCGCGCCCGCTCCGCTCTCGGGAGGGCTCGCGGTCCCCGCGCGGACCCAGTTCCGCGTCGCGGGTGGATCGGAGGAGCTGTTCCAGAGGCTCCTCACGGGACCCTTCGACGACCCGCGCGATTTCGATATCAGGCTTCGGATCGAGCGGTTCACGTTGCACCGCGGATTCGACCGGCTCCTGTCACTCGACCTGCTCCACGACGTGCAGCGGTACGAGCACCAGAGCCAGGCCTGCATGACGGTGCTGCGCCGGCTGCGCGGACGGGCGCTCCTCGCGGACGAGGTGGGCCTGGGGAAGACGATCGAGGCCGGGATCATCCTCAAGGAATATCTTCTGCGCGGGCTCGTGCAGCGCGCGCTCATTCTCGTGCCCGCTTCGCTCGTCGAGCAGTGGGACCAGGAGCTCCGCCGGAAGTTCGACCTCGAGTTCGCGGTCCTGAAACACGGGACGGCCTGGTGGGAGGAGCCGCTCCTGCTCGCGTCGATGGATACCGCCAAGCTGCTCCGCCATCGCGACAAGGTCGCGGCCGCGTCGTTCGACCTCGTCGTCGTGGACGAAGCCCACCGGCTCAAGAACCAGAAGACGCTCGCGTGGAAATTCCTCGACCGGCTCGCGCCGCGCTACATCCTGCTCCTGACCGCGACGCCGGTGCAGAACGACCTCCACGAGCTGTACAACCTGGTCCAGCTCCTCCGGCCGGGGCTCCTGGGCACCTACCGGACGTTCGGACGCGAGTTCATGCGCCGGGGCGACAAGCGCATGCCGCAGAACACCGGGCGGCTCGCGGCGCTCCTCTCGGAGACGATGATCCGCACGACGCGCGCGAGCACCTCGATCCGGTTCCCGCGCCGCGAGGTCTCGAACGTGATGTTCGACTTCTCGGCGGCGGAGCGGGAGCTCTACGACAACGTCACCCGGTTCGTGCGGCGGGTTCTCCACGCCCACCGCGAACCCCGGCGCGGGGCGATCAAGCTCACGCTGCTCACCCTCCAGAAGGAGATGGGCTCGAGCACCTTCGCGGCGATCCCGACCTTGAGCAAGCTCCTGGCAAGGGAAGGGCCCGGTCTCGAGCGCTCCGAAATGGAGGGCCTGCTCCGGCAGGCGCGGGCGATCGAGACGAACGCGAAAATGGAGGGCATCGCGAAGCTCCTCGCGGGATCCAGGGACAAGTTCGTGATCTTCACCCAGTTCCGCGCGACGCTGGAATTCCTGGCCCGCTCGCTCCGGCAGCTCGGCATCAAGGTGGCGGTCTTCCACGGGGCGCTTTCCTTGCGCGAGAAGGAGGCGGCGATCGAGCAGTTCCGCGAGCGCGCGCGCGTCCTCGTGAGCACCGAGGCGGGAGGGGAGGGCCGCAATCTCCAGTTCTGCCACTTCCTCGTGAACTACGACCTGCCCTGGAACCCAATGCGGATCGAGCAGAGGATCGGGCGGCTGCATCGGCTGGGACAGACCCAGGATGTGCGGGTCTACAACTTCACGGCGCGGAACACGGTCGAGGCGTACGTGATCCAGATCGTGCACGAGAAGATCAACCTGTTCCGCACCGTCATCGGAGACCTGGACATGGTGCTCGGACCGTACGCGGAAGCCGGTTCCTTCGAGGACGAAGTGTTCCGGATCTGGGCCGCGGCGAAGGGGGAGCGCGATCTCGATCGCGAGTTCGGGAAGCTGGGGACGGCGCTCCACGTCGGAAGGAAGCGCTACGAGGCGGTGGAAGAGCTGGACCGCAAGCTGCTCGACGAGGTGGACCAGAATGGGTCGGCATAGATCGAACCGGCGGCGCGCTGAGCTTCCGGAGCTGCTCGCCTCCATCTTGGAGTCACGCGGAGCTTCCGTGTCGCGGAACGGGATGATCTGGGAGGCGGCGCTCCCCGCCGAGCTGGAATCCTCCCTCGGCGTGGGGAGCGTCCGGCTCGTCGCCGCCCCCGCGGGCCGCGCCGCGCGCGGCGCCGAGATGGACGCGGCGATGACGGAGCGCATCCTGCTCCTCGGACGGTCGCACGGCCAGGTCACGCTCCTGGTCGCGCCGACACCGTGGCCGAAGGGTTCCTCCGCGGAGCCTCGCGTGTGGGTCCGCCTCCACTGGAGGATCCGGTACGGGAGCGACGAGATTCCGGAGGAGCTCCTGGTCCAGGAGCTTCCCGTCGGAAGCCCCTGCGGAATGCGCGTGCCGCGCGAGTCGCTCTTGCGCCCAGCCACCCGCGAGGAACGCGAGCGGCTTCCGGAGCCCGATCCCGGCGCTCTGGACGCGACCTGGACGCGCGCGCTGCGCCTCCTGGAGGGGCGCGCGCGCAGGAAGCTCCGGCCGCATGAGGACCGCGCGCGGCGCGAGCTGCACCGGGACATGCGCACCCTGAGCAGCCATTACCGCTCGCTCATCGCCGAGGAGCGGGCGGGGCGCGCCCGGCGCTCGGAGGACCGGGAGGCCGGGCGCATGCTGCAGCTCAAGGAGGACTGGGAGCGGAAGCTCGTCCAGGTCATCCGCCAGCGCGCGTTCGAAACCGAGGCGACCCTCGTGGCCGCGGCGCTTCTGTACGCGGTGCCGGACCCGTGAGCTTCGCATGGCACCCGCGCCGCGGGTCCCGGCCCGGTTTGACAGGGCATGGGCGCCCGGGTTAGACTTCTTCGCTCGAACTCAACGGAGACATTCATGACGACTCGTCTGGTGAAGCATTCCAAGCTGACCAAGCGGCAGATGAAAGAAGATCCGCTGGTCACGGCCGCGTTCCGGGGCACCCAGATCTGGGAGGAGCATGGCACCCGGATCCTCCTCGCGCTGGGCGCGGTTGTGCTCATCCTTCTTCTCGTATTCTTCGTTTCGCGCACCCGCGCCCAGGCGGAGGACCGCGCCGCGAGCGATCTCTTCCGCGCCGAGTTGTCCGTGGAGCAGAGCGACTACGCGACGGCGGTGCAGATGCTCCGGGAAATCGTGGACTCGGCGCCGGGGACCCGCGCCGCCCAGCAGGCGATGATGTACCTGGGCGATGCCTACATGGGCCAGGGAAAGCCGGCCGAGGCGGTGAACTGGTACCGCCGCGCCCTCTCGAAGGCCGGCCGGAACAAGGAGGCGAAGATGGCCAGCCTCTACGGACTGGCGGCAGCGCTCGAGGACCGCGGGGATTTCATCCAGGCCGCCGCGAGCTACGAGGAACTCGCGAAGCTCGGGACGAGCGACAACGAGCGGGGGCGGGCCATGCTGGCCCAGGCGCGCTGCCTGGGGAAGGCGGGCCAGTCGCAGAAGGCGGTTGCCGTGTACAAGGAGATTCAGCGGCTCCCCGTCGTCGACCAGGATATCCTGAACGCGGCCGGCGTCGGTCTGGGCGAACTTTCCGCTTCAACCTCGACCCCGTAGCTTCACCGCCGTCATGGCGGCTTCGGTCCTGCTCGCGCTGGTGTGGCACATGCACCAGCCGTCCTACCGCCACGCCCTCACCGGGCGGATGCTCTTGCCCTGGACGCGACTCCACGCGACCAAGGATTACGGAGACATGGTGGCGGTTCTCCGCCGCCATCCGCGCGTCCACGCCACCTTCAACCTGACCCCGGTGCTCCTGGATCAGCTCGAGGGGCTCGCCTCGGGGGATTCGGACGCCTTTCTCGATCTCGCCCGAAAGCCAGCCGTCCTCGTCACTCCCGAAGAGCAGCGATTCCTGACGCGGCATTTCTTCAGCGTGAACGCGGCCCGGATGCTCGAGCCGTATCCGCGCTACCGCGAGCTCAAGGCACGCTCCAGCGGCGCGCCGGGCGGGCCGCGCGCGACCCGCGAGCGGGCCCTGACCCCGGACGAGATCCGGGATCTTCAGACGTGGTTCCATCTCGCCTGGGTGGATCCCGAATACCGGGAGGAAGAGCCGATCCGCTCGCTCTTCGCGAAGGGAAGGGGATTCACGGAAGAGGAGAAGAAGACACTCCTCGACTGGGGCGTCAAGCTTGCCGCGCGCGTGATCGACGTCTATCGGGACGCGGAACGCGCGGGGCAGATCGAGATCTCGACGTCGGCGTATCACCATCCCATCCTCCCGCTCCTCGTGAGCACCGAAGCTCCGCGCGAGGTCTCGGCCTCGATCCGGCTTCCGAACCCGCCGTATCGCGCGCCCGAGGACGCCGCGGCCCACTTGCGCCGCGCGCGGGAGAGTCACGCCCGGCGCTTCGGTGGGGCGCCGCGGGGCACGTGGCCGCCGGAGGGGGCGGTAAGCCAGGCTGCGCTGGCACTCGTGCGCGAGGCGGGATTTTCGTGGTGCGCGTCGGACGAGACGGTCCTCGCCCGCGCGCTCGGGCGCGAGGGACCAGGCGGGACGGGTTGGGAGGCTGCGCTCAGTCGTCCGTACCGCGTCGACACGGAGAGGGGAGCGCTCTCGATTCTCTTTCGCGACCGTTCTCTTTCCGACCGGATCGGGTTCACGTACATGGCGTGGGAACCCGAACGGGCGGCCGAAGACTTCGTCGGGCTCGTGCGGGAACGCGGTTCGCGCGCGCGTGACGAGGGCGTTTCCGCCCCGCTGGTGACGGTGATCCTGGACGGCGAGAACTGCTGGGAATCCTACGCCGAGGACGGCCGGCCCTTTCTCGAGGCGCTCTACGGGCGGCTGTCGGGGGATTCCGGCGTCGAGGCGGTCACGGTGGGGGAGGCGCTGGCGCGGATTCCGCCGGCCGGGGCGCTCCCGCACGTGCCGGTCGGCTCCTGGATCGCCGCGGATCTATCCGTGTGGGTCGGGCACGCCGAGAAGAATCGCGCGTGGGCGGAGCTGCGCCGGCTTCGAGAACGGTATCAGGGGGCCGTGTCGGAAAGCGCTCTGCCCGGAGCGAGGCTCGCGCTCGCGTACGACGAGCTGCTCACCGCGGAGGCGAGCGACTGGTTCTGGTGGTACGGCGACGACCACCAGAGCGCGCACAAGGACGAGTTCGACTCGTTGTTCCGCTCGCACGTGATCCGCGCCTACAACCTCCTCGGCCTTCCCGCGCCGGCGACCATACGCCGCAGCCTCCGGGGAGCCCCGGCGGAAGGCGTGGATGGCGATCGCGTCCCGCTCATCGCGCCGACTCTGGACGGACGAGACACGCACTTCTACGAGTGGAGGAACGCCGAGCTCTTCGACGCCGCTTCCGACCAGGGCGCCGACCATCGGACGCGGTCGATCCTACGCCGCGTGCTCTTCGGGCTGAACGAGACCGATCTCTTCGTGCGCGTGGACGGAATGAGCAAGGTGAAATCCCCGGGCGCGATCCGCCTCCGCTTCACGCAGCCGCGCGGGATGGAGGCGCGCGCGGCGCTCGGGCGGGAGACGCGCGGCGCGCTCGAATGGGCCGGCTCCGGCACGCGGGGCGCGTCGAAGGAGCGTGCGGGGGACCCGGGGGAGTACGCGGCCGGGAGCGTGGTCGAGATTCGCGTCCCGCTCGCGAGGCTTGGGGCCGGACCCGGCACGGTGATCCGCTGGTCGGTCGTGCTGGAGGAGTCCGGTGAGATCGCGGAGGTCATCCCGAGAACGGGGGAGCTCGCCACGCCGACGCTCGACCCCGATTTCGAGGCCCGGAACTGGTCCGCCACCTAGTCGACGGGGTGGTACGGGCGGCGGGGGTGCCCTTGACGCTCCCCGCGGCGCGTGCTATTCCTGCCTCGTGCCGGACGCGTCGCCATACGATTCGATCACGCCTGAAGACGTGGAACGCGGACGGCTCCTCGCCGCGGTCGCCTACCTTCCCGGCCTCTGCCTTCTCGGGCTTCTCGGGGCTCCGGAAAACGCCTTCATCGGCTTCCATTCCCGCCAGGGGTTCCTGCTATTCCTCGTCGAGGCGGTGCTCGTGATCTTCTTCTGGATCTACGACGGAACCCTGGGACAGATCCCGTTCGTGGGCCCCTTCGTCGGGTACCTCACCAAATTCATCGTCTGGACCTCGGTCCTGCTCGTGACCGCGTTCGCGACGGCGAAGGCGGCCGGCGGTGAAATCACGCGGCTCCCGTAC
>DASXQO010000026.1:0-10460 GCA_036507115.1 Candidatus Eiseniibacteriota bacterium
GCCGGCACACGCATCTCGTGCGGCGCGGCGAGACGCTCTCCCAGATCGGGAAGCGCTACGGAAAGGGCACCACGACCCTCGCCCGTCTGAACCGGATCAGCGATTCGGGGCAGCTCCGCGCGGGACAGAGGATCCGGATCCGGTAATCGGGCGCGTGCGACGCCGTTCCGCGGCGCCCGCATTCGCCGCATCGGTGCGCCCGCCGTCTCGCGGCGCGCGCATCCGCCGTCTAGTGCGCGACGTTGAGCTCGCGCTCCATCACGCCGCCGCTCGGAACTGTATCGTCCGGGAAATCCTCCTCGATCAGATTCGCCGAGATACGGCAGTTCCGGCCGATGGTCGTCCCCTCCGGAATGAGCGTTTCCTTGCCCACGATCGTGATCCCGGAGCTCAGGTGCTCGGGACAGGAACGGTTCGGCGTGAGGTCCTCTCCGAATCCGATCCGCGCCCTCGGACCCACGTGGACCCGCTTGTCCAGGATCGTCTGGCGCAGCTCGGCCTGCGGGCCCACCCACGATTCCCCCATCACGATGGAATCGCGCACCAAGGCACCCTCCTCGACCACCGCTCCCGGGAACAGGATCGAACGCTCCACCGTGCCGTTCACGATCGTCCCGTGCGTGACGATCGACGCGCGGACCTCCGCGCGCGCGCCGATCCGCGCGGGAGGGAATTCGGTGCTCGGAGTGAAGATGTGCCAGCGGGGGTCCTCGAGCGGGAACGGAGGATCCGGCCTCAGGAGATCCAGGTTGGCGCGGTAGTAGGAGTCGAGCGTTCCGATGTCCTGCCAGTAGCCCTCGTGGCGAAACCCCAGCACGCGGCCGCCATGCACCATCGCGGGGAGGATGTTCCTTCCGAAGTCGTGCGCCGTGTCGCGCTCGCCGTCCTGGCGCAGCACGGCGCGGAGCGCCGAGGTCCGGAATACATAGACCCCCATCGAGATGTTTCCGGAGGGCGGGGCCGCCGGCTTTTCCAGGAATCCGCGGATCGACCCTTCGCGGTCCAGATCCACGACCCCGAACCCACGCGCCTCCTCTCGCGGCACCTCGGCGATCGCGACGGTCGCGTCCGCTCCGCGCGCCAGATGCGCTTCGATCATCGGGCGGTAGTCCATGCGGTAGACGTGGTCGCCGGACAGCACGAGAAGGTGCTCCGCCTCGCGCTCCTCGACCTGGATCCAGTTCTGGTGGATCGCGTCCGCGGTCCCCCGGTACCAGTCGGTCTCCGCCCACCCCTGGAAGGGCTGCAGGAGTTCCACGCCTCCCCGCTTGCGGTCGAGGTCCCACGGGCGGCCGATGCCGATGTGATCGCGGAGGCTCAGGGGCCGGTACTGGGTGAGGATGCCGACGTCGAAGATCCCCGAGTTCACGCAGTTGGAGAGCGCGAAATCGATCATCCGGTACTTCCCGCCGAACGGGACCGCGGGCTTCGCGCGCTTTTCGGAGAGGATGCAGAGACGGCTCCCCAGACCACCGGCGAGGATCATCGCGTAGGAAACGAAGCTCACGGGGCACTTCCCGGCGCCACGGGGGCGGCGGACGCGGCGCGTCCTTTCGCCCCCGGGCGGATCACGGTTCCGGCCGCGACCGCGTGCGCGGGAAAATCGCGCTCGGAGACCCCGATTTCGATCAGCGTGTTCGTTCCGATGGTGGCGCCCGCCGGGATCACCGACCCCTTCCCGATCACGCAGAGCCCCAGTGCCAAATCCCACGAAGACCCGCGCTCGGGCGCAGAGCCGGAATGGCCGACCACGGCGCCGCGGCCGATCACGACGCACTTGTCCACGATCGCCCGTTCGAGCCGCGCGCCGGGCGCTATACGCGCGTCGTGCATCACGATCGAATCCTCGACGACCGCGCCCGCTCCCACGTGGACCCCGGGAAAGAGGATCGAGCGAACGACCGACCCTTCCACCCGCGCGCCATGGGAGACGAGGCTCTGGCTCAAGACCGCGTCCACCCCCACGACGGCGGGCGCGCGGTCCTCGCTCGGCGTGTAGATGAGCCATTCGGGATCGTACAGATTGAGCGGAGGCACGGGACGCACGAGGTCCATGTTCGACTCGTAGTAGGAGTCGACGGTTCCGATGTCGCGCCAGTAGCCCCGGTGCGGATGGGCGAACACCCGCGCGCCATCGGCGATCATCGGCTGGATCACGTCCCGCACGAGATCCGGCCCGCCCTCGGGCCGGCGCAGTTGATCCAGGAGGTCGCGCGCGCGGAACAGGTAGATCGCCGCGGAGACCGCGCCCCCGCCCGCGCGCTTCGGCTTCTCCTCGAGCGCCGAGACCCGCCCGCTCCGGTCCGCGTGCACGAATCCATAGCGCTCCGGCTCCTCGGAAGGAGGAGGGACGGTCACGAGGGAGAGCGTCGCGTCCCGTTCCTCGTGGGATCGGATCAGCTCCGCGTAGTCCATCTTGTACACGAGATCGCCCGACAGAACGAGGATGTGGCGCGCCGCCGCGTCCTCGATCACGTTCCGATTCTGGACGAGCGCGTCGGCGGTGCCGCGGTACCAGTTCGTCTCGCGCTGGCGCACGTAGGGCTGGAGCAGGCGGACGCCTCCGTCGCGGCGGTCGAGATCCCAGGCGCGGCCGATCCCAATGTGCCCGTGGAGCGAGAGCGGCGCGTACTGGGTCAGGATGCCGATGCGGGTCAGCCCGGAGTGAACGCAGTTGGAGAGGGTGAAATCGATGACCCGGTACTTCCCCCCGTAGGGGAGCGCCGACGCGGTGCGGATGCGGCCCAGCGCGCGCAGGGCGTCGCTCCGGCCTCCGGCGAGCACGAGGACCAGGACCGCCGGGATCGCGGTCATGCGGTCCCCCGGGCCGGGTCGCTAGAAGCGGTAGGCTCCGGAGACGCGATGGCTCGCGTCGAGATCCCGGTGATCCAGGTAGGCGTAGTCGAGGCCGAACTTGTGGTACCGGAGGCCCATTCCTGCCGTGAAATTCTGGGCCTCGAAGCCGGCGCGCAACGCCAGGCGCCGGTCGTACCAGTATTCGAGACCGGGATGGAACTCGAAGGTGACGCTCCCCAGGTGGGCCTGGCTCGAGAGCCGCTCGTCGGAGAAACCCACCTGCACGTCGAGCGCCGCCGTGACGAGGTGCTTCCGGTCGCGGAATCCGCGCGTCTTGGCCGCGCCGAGGCGAAGTGACGGAGCGATGAACTCGCTCGTGCCGGTGTTCCAGAGGATCCGGGTCGTCGTCGCGTCACGGAGCATCGCTCCCAGGGAGAGGCCGCTACGCCCGACGTAGAGAAGCCCGAGATCGATCCCGAAGCCGTTCGAGCGGAGACTGTCTCCGAGCCACTGCCGGATGTACTTGAAGTTCCCGCCGAGCGAGAGGCCCGCGCGGACATCGCGAGCATAGCTGAAAAGGAGCGCGACGTCGTTATCACTGTCGAACACGAAACGGCCTTCGTCCACCTCGAGCAGGTCTTCGGGGTAATCGAATTTTCCGTTTTTGTTCGCGTCGAACGCGAGTCTCAGGCCGCGCGTGTCGGGGATGTCGTCCACCCCGAGGCGCACGAGGGAAACCGAGATTGCCTGCCGCGGCTTGCCCGCGGAACCGACCGGCATCACGTAGGAGAGGAAGTCGTACTGCACGATGGACCCGAATTGCTCGGCGTGCATCGCGGTCACCTGACGCTCTTCGAGGGTCGCGAGTCCTGCCGGGTTCCAGTAGGCGGCCGTGCCGTCGTCGGCGAGGCCGACGAAGGCGCTCCCCATGCCCAGGGCGCGGGCGCCGACACCGATACGCAGGAACTCACCCGCGTAGCGCGTCGCCCGCGCCGTGCCGGGCAGGAGGGTTGCCGAGCACGCCACGGCGAGCACCGCGACGAAGCGGGATTTCGATATGGGGGTGAACCGCATCATGCGCCGCCCGCAAGGGAGTCGATGGCATCGGTCCGGCCAGGGGGTAGAACCCCAATCCGGACCCCGGGGTTCCTCCCCCGGTCCCGCCGCGTCACCGGGCGGCCGACCGCCGCTTGGTGGGTGCGGCGTCCTCGGCGGCCCGGGCCGACCCCACACGCCGCAGGGAACGCCACACCACGTATTGTTCCACCAGCTCCCGGTCCTGCTCCGAGATGTCGGTGAAGCAGCACGCGAGCTCGAATTTCCGCTTCTGGCGTGGCAGCTCGATCTCCGCGGCGCGCACGATCACGCCCTGGCATTGAACGACGCGCCCGCGCCGGAGCCGCCGCCCGAACGGCGGAAGCAGCAGCGTCAGCGCGACCTTGGTCAAGGGCAAGAGCGCGGTTTTGCTCTGGAACTGTAGACCTCCCGCGGACAGGTTGATGCTCTCCGTGGTGAGCACCGTCGAGTCCCCGCCAACGCCCGCGATCTGCATCGCGAGCTTGGTGATGACCCGGGGCGCGTGACGTCGCTCCCTCGTCGACTTGGTCATGACCCTCCTCTTCCCGGCGGCCCCGAGGCCGCTCCGTTCAGCGACGCCTCCCGTGACGACTCCCGCGCGCCTTCTTCTTCGCTCGCTCCGGCCGTTTCGACCGTCGCGCCGCGCGCGTCTTGAGCCCGAGTTCGATTTCTCTCCGTTCCAGGTCGGCGCGGGCGATCACGACCTCTACGGGGTCTCCCAGCCCGAACCGATGCCGCGTCCGCTTCGATCGAAACGAGAACCCGTGTTCGGCGAGCGTGAGCGACGGATCGCCGATGGCCCGCTTCGGCAAGAACCCTTCGATCTTCCAGCCTTCGAGAAAGACGAACAACCCGCCCGGGGTCAGCCCCACGATCGTCCCGCGGGCCTCCTCGCCGAGCCGGAGCAACGCGTAGCGGACCGCCTTCATTTTTTGTACTGCGCGTTCGGCGTCGTCCGCCGTCATCTCGGTCGATGAGATGTGGGACGCGACGCCCGTGCTCAGCCAGCCGTCCGCGAAGGTCCACGGATCCCCGCCCGGGGGCTTCGAGCCGTCGAGGAGGTACCGCTTCACGATTCGATGGTTGGCGAGGTCGGCGTAACGGCGGATCGGAGACGTGAAGTGCGCGTAGCCCCGCATTCCCAGTCCGAAGTGACCGACGTCCACGAGATCGTAACGCGCTTTCTCCATGGCGCGGAGCATATAGAGATTCACGATTCGGTCGCGCGTCGTCTTCGCCGACGTCGCCCAGCGCCGGAGCTGTTTCGCCTCCGTCACGAAGGGCACGGCTCCCGAACGGCCCAGGTAGCGGGCCACTTCGAAGAACGCTCGCAGCTTATCATACCGAGGACGTTCGTGAACCCTATAGAAAAACGGAAGCTCGCGTGAGAGCGCTCGCGCCCCCACGATCTGGTTCGCGAGCAACATGAATTCCTCGACGAGCTCGTGCGTGGGCAGCCGTTTCGTTTCCACGAACGCGAGCGGCTCCCCACGCTCGTCGAGACGGGCGCGCACTTCCGGAAGGTCGAGATCCAGCCCTCCTTCCTCCATCCGGCGCCGCTTGAGCCCGCGCGCGATCTGGTCCAGCTGAGAGAGCGCGCCCGGGACGTCCCCGCTTCCCTCACGCCCGAGGCGCGCCGCTTCCGGGTAGGAAAGCGAGGCCGCGCTCCGCATGATCCCGGTCACGATGCGGCTCTTCTGGACGACTCCGTCTTCGTCCAGCTCGACGACCACGCTCACGGTGAGCCGGTCTTTCCCCTCGACGAGACTGCAGAGACCCCCCGAGAGCGCTTCGGGCAGCATGGGATACGTCGCGTCGGACAGGTAGGCGCTGTTCCCCCGCGCCTGCGCCTCGAGATCCAGCGCGCCGCCGGCCGGGACGTAGTGGCTCACGTCCGCGATGTGGATCCCGACCTCGTGCGCGCCCTCCGTGGAGCGGCGCACCGAGAGCGCGTCGTCGTGATCTTTGGCGTCCTCGGGATCGATGGTGAGGGTGAGGTCGCCGCGGAAATCGGTCCTCGAGTGCGCCGCGCGCGCGACCGACGATTCCTCGAAGCCGTCCGCCTCCGCGAGCGCCTCGGACCCGAACTCGGTCTTGAGCCCCTCCTCGAGCGCGACGACGTAGCTGTCCTCCCGCGCGTCGTCGCTCCCCAGCACCGCGACGATCCGGCCCTGGAGCGGATCCGGGGGCGTCCGTTCGAGGCGCACCACCGCCCGGGCTCCGCGCGGGACGGATCCCTTCCCGTGGAGCGTGAGGAGAATCTCGCGCGGGTACTCGGGGCGCTCGGGCTGGAGCAGGGTCAGTCGCCCGCGGGGCTCGACGCGACCGACGATGCCCGACTGGGAGCGCTCGAGCACCTCCACGACCTCGTGGGCGTCCCCCTCCCGCCTCGATTCGAGGAAGCTCGCGACGACAAGATCCCCGTGGAGGGCGGCTCCCATCGCGAAGGGCGGGATGAAGAGGTCGTCTTCCCCTTCGCCGACCCTCACGAATCCATAGCCGAAGCGGGTGCGCTCGAGCCGGCCGACGCGAGGGCGTGTCGTCACGGGCGGAGGAATACGGGTGGGGGCGCAGTCACGGGGAGCGCTTCAAGGCGCGCGGTCACGTTCCCGTGATCGTTCTTGGCTGGGTCTCTGGGGTTAGCGGTTCTTCTTCTTGTGGCGATCGCGGCGAAGGCGCTTCTTCCGTTTGTGGGTCGCAATCTTCTTACGCTTGCGCTTCTTTCCGCTTCCCATCGCTCTCCTTCGGGTGCGGGCCCACGCTCAGCCGCGCACAGCCCCCTTGAGTTCGTTGGACGCCTTGAAAACCGGCACGAGCTTGGCGGGAACCATGACCTCCGCCCCGCTGCGCGGATTGCGCGCCTTGCGCGCCTTGCGTTCGCGCACCTTGAACGTGCCGAATCCGCGAATCTCGATGTGCTTCCCTTCGCTCAGCGCCCGCGAAATCGCGTTCAGCAGCTGATCCACGATCGTGGCCGTTTCGCTCTTGGAGATTCGAGTTTTGCCCGAGATCTCGTCTACCAGATCTGCCTTCGTCACGGGCTCCTCCTGCTTCAGGACGGCACCCTACCACCGGGTCGTCGAGTGCGGGACTCTAGCACCGGGTCCGGGCACCCGTCAATTAACGCAAGCGATACTCGAGGCGCGGCCCGGACTGGCCGAGGTCCGGCAACAGGCGCATCTTGTCCCGGAAGAAATCGAGGAATGAAACGCCGCGGCGCGCCTTGCGCACCACCAGCGGACGGCCCTTGATCCCGGCCAGGCTGCCGGCGAGCAGGATCGCGTCGTTCAGGTCTCCCGTCCGGTCCACGAAGCCGAGCTCCAGGGCCTGATCTCCCGAGAAGATCCTCCCGTCGGCGTAGGGAAGGATTTCGCTTCGCTTCATTCCCCTCCCGTCTTCGATCACCGCCACGAACTGCTCGTAGACGTTCGAGAGGACTCCCTGGAGCAGCTCCTTCTCCTCCGCGGTCATCGGCCGCGAGAGCGACCCGATGTCCTTGAACTTGCCGGTCTTCACGACCTCGAAGCGCAGGCCCACCTTCCGGAACAGCTCCTCGGTGTTCGGGAAACTCATGATCACCCCGATGCTCCCCGTGAGCGTGCCCGGATTCGACACGATCGAGTCCGCCGCGCAGGCGATGTAGTAGGCGCCCGAGGCAGCCACGCCTCCCATGGACGCCACGACTGGCTTTTTCTCCTCGGAGACCTTCCGCACCGCCTCGTGGATCTCCTGGGAGGCCGCGACCCCCCCGCCCGGGCTGTCCAAGCGCACGACGACCGCGCGCACGCTGGAATCGAGCCGCATGTGCTCGAGCTGCTCGACCGCCTCCTCGGAGGATTCGATGTCGCCGATGATCTCGATCAGACCGACCCGCCGGCTCAGCGAGCCGAGGGCGAGCCCCTCGCGATCGAGCGAGAGGTTGACGATCACGAAGGCGAGACTCACGGTAGCGAGCGTGCCCGCGAAGAGTACGATACAGCCCAATAGCCAGCGCTTTACGGCCATTCGATTTCTCTCCGGATTACCCGCTCGGGAGGGGTGCCCGGCTACGCTAACAAAGCGCCGGGGGGAATTCAATCGAGGGTGCGAGCGCGGAAGACGAAAACGGGACGTCCGGCTTCCCGGACGCCCCGCGCGCGGCCTCTCGGCCGAAAGATCTGTTCCCCACTGGTGTCGCGCGCCTAGTGCCGGTGAAACTGCGTCGTCTCGTCGAGGGGATCAGCTCAGGACCAGGCGATTCTCACGTGCACCGCAGGGAACATATTGGGCAGTGCGTATGTGCCCTGGTATCAAAGCAATCGGCGTACCCGGGAGGATCGTCGCGAGGGGGGAGCGGAGGGAAATAGGCGTCGAAAAATGGAGCGCGGTAACCTACGTAGTCGTCGAGCGTTATTAGATGCGTCTCATGTACTTTCGATGGGCGGGCCCGCCGGTGCAGCGCGCCGCGGGTGCCCGGAACGCGAGGGAGTCTCCCTCGAGACCCGACGCGTGGGGGGGATGGCTCAGATCCGGGGGGCAAAAGCCCCAGCCGCTTTGGAAGCGAGGAGCGATTTCCCGGTCATTTCCTTGGGAGCCGGGATCCCCATGAGCGAGAGCAGCGTGGGAGCCACATCGGCCAGGATTCCGTTCCGTACCGGGTAGCGTCGAGGGCTCACGAGCACGATCGGGACCGGGTGCATGGTGTGCGCGGTGTGCGGCTCGCCTGTCTCGTAGTCGATCATCTGGTCGGCGTTCCCATGGTCCGCGGTGACGAGCACGGTGCCGGAGCGGCGGTGGACCATCTCGATCAGGCGCCCGAGACACGTGTCCACGGTTTCCACGGCCTTGACGGCCGCCGGGATCACGCCGGTATGCCCCACCATGTCGGCGTTCGCGTAGTTCAGGACGAAGAAGCCGTACGTCCCGTCCGAAAGCCGTGCCACCGCCTCGTCGGTCACTTCGAAAGCGCTCATCTCCGGCTTGAGGTCGTACGTCGCGACCTTCGGCGAGGGGACGAGCACGCGATCCTCCCCGGCGAACGGCACCTCTTCGCTTCCGTTGAAGAAATAGGTCACGTGCGCGTACTTCTCCGTCTCGGCCATCCGGATCTGCTTGATTCCCTCCCGGCTGACCGCCTCCCCGATCGTGCCGCGAAGCGGCTCGTCGGTGAAGAGCACCGGGTAGGCAAAGTTCTCGTCATAGGAGGTCATGCAGACGTAGTCGAGGTCGAGTGGGCCGCCCGGGCGCTGGAACGCGTCGAAGGAGGGATCGGCGAGGGCGCGGCTCAACTGCCGCATCCGGTCGGGGCGGAAATTGTACGCGAGGACGGTGTCGCCCCGGGCGATGGACCCGTCCTCCCTCGCCCGTTCCACCACCGTGGGTTTGACGAATTCGTCGTTCTCGCCGCGCGCGTAGGCCTGCTCGAGCGCCGTGGCGGCGCTTGGAGCCTTGAGCCCCTCCCCCAGCACCAGGGCGCGGTACGCCAGCTCGGTCCGGTCCCAGCGCTTGTCGCGGTCCATGGCGTAGTAGCGTCCGGAGACCGTCGAGAAACGGCCGCGCCCGATTTCCCGGAACACCGATTCCGTCGCTTCGAGGTCGGCCTTGGCGGATCGCGGCGGCACATCCCTGCCGTCCAGGAACGCGTGCACGCGGAGACGCTCGATGCCGGCGTCCGCGGCGATGCGGAGAAGCGCGTGGAGGTGGCGGATGTGGCTGTGGACACCGCCGGGGGAGTGGAGGCCGACGAAGTGCAGCGCGGTCTTTCGCTTCAGAGTCCGGGACAATGCGTCCCTAAGAACCGGGTTTTTCGCCAGCGTCCCGTCCTGGACGGCGCGGTCGATGCGCGTCAGGTCCTGGTAGACGATCCGGCCCGCTCCGAGGTTCAGGTGCCCCACCTCGGAATTCCCCATCTGTCCCGCCGGGAGGCCGACCGATTCGCCCCACGTGACGAGCGACGCGTGCGGGCAGTCCCGCGTCAACGCGTCCATGACGGGCGTGCGCGCCATCCTGACGGCGTTCCCGTCGGCGCGTGGGTTGAGGGCCCAGCCGTCGAGAACGATCAGTCCTGCGAGCGGGACCGAGGAAGGGGACATGTCATCGCCAGATTAGCACAGCCGTCCGGCTCGGTCGGGCGGAGAACGCGTCGGCCGCGGTGCATCCCCGAGGCCCCGGCTAGGGCGTGATCAGACCTTGGTGACGTTCGCCGCCTGGGGTCCCTTGGGTCCCTGCGTCACCTCGAACGAGACCTCGTCCCCTTCCTTCAGGCTGCGGAACCCGTCTCCGACGATCGCGCTGTAATGGACGAACACGTCCGGACCGCCCGAGCGCTCGATGAAACCGAAACCCTTCGCCTCGTTGAACCACTTCACCTTTCCTGTTTCCGGCATCGCGGTCACCCTCCACGGCCCTTCCGGGCCAGAACCTGCGCGGAAGCCGCGCAGACGAATGCTACCAGACACGCGGACCATACGGGAGCGATCCACGGCCGGGGCACGAGAAAAACCAGATCCAGATCCAGCAGGCTCCCCGGGAAGCCCGTCCAGATCTTGAGAAACGCGTAATAGAAAAGATCCCACAGCCCGAAGATCCAGAGCCCCCGCGCGAGCCCC
>DASXQO010000027.1:0-3943 GCA_036507115.1 Candidatus Eiseniibacteriota bacterium
GGCGCTACGGATGGAGCGGCACAACGAGAACGGGCTTCTGGTCGCGCGTCATCTGGCCGGGCATCCCCGGATTCGCCGCGTGTTCTATCCGGGTCTGCCGAACCATCCCGGGCACGAGATCGCGAAGGGGCAGATGTCGGGCTTCGGAGGCGTCCTCGCCTTCGAGGTCGACGCCACGAAAGAGGAGACCATCCGGTTCGTCGAGGCGCTGGAGCTGGCGTACCTCGCGCCGAGCCTGGGCGGAGTCGAGACGCTCGTCAGCCAACCTTCGATGACATCGCATCACTTCGTGTCCCCCGAGGAACGGGCGGCCCAAGGGATCTCCGATTCCCTCGTCCGCGTGGCGCTCGGCATCGAAGACGCGGCGGATCTGATCCAGGATCTGGACCGCGCCTTGGAGGCGCTGCCGGGCTGAAGCCGCGGGATCATCAGGCGGCTCACCTGGAAAGCAATCCTTCATTCCACTATGCTCGGCGTCTATGGCCATGAAGGAATCACCGGGGTGGGGCTCGCTACCCTCGAGCTCCGCTTCTAGCGCGCGCCGCCGGCTTCGCGCGACGCTGCTGCTTCTCGCCGGCGTCGCGGCATCTGTTTGGGGATTCTCGGACGCCGCTTCGGCCGCGCCCGCCGCCGCTTCGGCCGCGCCCGCTTCGCGCCCGTCGCGTTCCGTTTCGGCGCCCGCGGACGTGCTCACGCTTGTGGACTATGTGATGCAGCCTCCGGGCGAACCGGAACCGGGGGAGGGAGGGGAGGAGGATGAGCCTACGGAACCTCGGGAACCTAAAGAGCCATCGACCGACCAGCCAACCCCGCTGCCACCGCCGGCTCCGAAGTTCGACGTTTCGGATACATTGATCCAACGGAGTGACTCGGTGCGCTCGTCCCCCTTCGATTCGACCGGAACGGTGATCCGTCCCATTTCGGCCGCGCCCGGGCCCGCGGCGACGGCAACGCCCGGCGTCAAGCCGAGACGCGGCATCCTGGGGCTCCATCCGCTCGCGCTCCTCGTGGGATTGATCGCTCTGCACGTCTTCGTCGTCACGGCCGCTGGTAAGTGAGCGCCCGAATGCGGCCCCTTCACGACGCGCACGGAGGGCAGGGCCTTCGCGTCCGGTGGCACCCGCCCGACTTTCCGCTCCGGGACGAAGCGGAGACGGTGCTCCGGGAATCGATCCGCGAGCTGGGGCTCTCCGAGGTGGTCCGCGACGTCCACGTGCATGTCGATCTGCGGAATCGGGACGATCACGCATACATCGAATGGAACACACATGACCACCGCGCGGCCCGTCTCTCCTTCGCGCTCGGGAATTTCGTCACGCCCGCGCGGCGGCGAGCCTGGGCGCGGACGTGGGGAAGGCGCGCCGGGACGCCCCCGGTGCTGCCCCGCCAGTTCTCGCGCAAGTGTTTCGCGGAGGCGTGCCTTCACGAGCTCTTCCATCTGCGCGACGATCACGAAGCGGGCGTGGATCTCGCTGCCCATCCCGAGGAGGATCGCGAGGCCTTGAACGAGCTCTGGAACGTCTGGATCGACGGACGCCTTCACCGGCGCGGCCTGCCGGCGATGACGCGCGGCGAGCGCCACCGCGTGTTCGTGCGGACCCTCGCGCACTATCCGCGTTTCGCGCGGCGTGGCGAGCGGATCTTCAACGCGCTCTGGACCGCCGACCACCTGGGACCCAAAGAGCTTCGGGCGTTCCTTGCCGAGATCCAGAGCCTGCCGGACGCGCTCGAGCGAGTGAAGCGCCGCATCCGATGAACGAGCGCGTCTCGCTCGCCGGACGCGCCACGGGCCAGGAAGAGCGGCTCCAGTTCCTCGTTCGCGCCTCCCGCGAGCTTGCTCTCCTGAAACGCGACGAGCTGGCGCGCAGAGCCCGCGACCTCTTCCTCCGCGCGAGCGGCTTCTCGGAGTTCTCCCTCTGGGTCCTCGATCCGCGCACGGACGTCCTCTTCCCCTGGACGCTCTGCAATACGCCCGTCATGGGGCGCCGTCCGCGCCTCAACGTGGGGCAGGGGGTCGCTGGGGTGGCCTCGGCGGAGGAGCTTCCGGCGTTCTACCCGGCGCTCGCCGAGTCGCAATATGTCCAGGAGGAATGGGGCGGTCGGCCCCGCACGTTGATCCAGGGAGTGCTGACCCTTCCCCTGAGACGCGCCGGCGAGCCGCTCGGCGTGATCGTGCTCTCGAAGCTCGACCCCGCGCGGCCCCCCGAGGAGGATGTCTCGTTCCTGCGCGAGCTCTCGATCCAGCTCGCGATCGCGATCGGAAACGCGCGCATCTACGCCGAGGCCACGCGCGAGAAGGTGCAGAACCATCTCCTGCTCGAGCTGGGGACGAAGATCTCGGTCAGCCTCGACACGAACCAGCTCCTGGAACAGATCCTGGACCTCGTTTTCCAGGTCGTGCGGTACGACGCGGCGGGCATCTATCTCGTGGACAGGAAGACCCAGTGGATCAACCAGCAAGCGATCCGCGGCTACGATCCGAATCGCGAGGAGGCGGTCCGGCTCAAGGTGGGCCGGGGCCTCATCGGCTGGGTCGCCAAGACCGGGCGCCCGGTGATCGTGCCCGACGTCCTGCGCGACGAACGCTACGTGAACGCGCGTGCGCAGACCCGGTCCGAGATGGTGGCCCCGCTTCGGGCCGGCTCCGAAGTCATCGGCGCGTTCAATCTCGAGTCGGACGAACCGGACGCGTACGAGCCGGAGGATCTGGAACTGTTGATGACCTTCGCGAGCCAGGCAGCGGTCGCGATCGAGCGCACCCGCCTCCACGCCGAGGTTCTCGAAACGAGGAGACTGGAGGAGGAGCTCTCGATCGGACAGCGCATCCAGCGGACCTTTCTCCCCGAGCGCGATCCCAAGATTCCGAACTTCGACATCGCGGGCGCCTACTACTCTTCGGGTCTCGTGGGTGGCGACTACTACGACTACGTGCGGATCACCGACGGACACCTGGGCATCGTGGTCGCGGACGTCTCGGGGAAGGGAATTCCCGCCGCGCTCATCATGGCCGCCTTCCGCGCCTCGCTCATCGCGGAGGTGAGGAACAACTACGCGATCCGGACGGTTTTCGCCAAGGTGAACAGGCTTCTCTGGGAGAGCATCGAGATCGAGCGGTTCGTGACCGCGATCTACGGCGTTCTGGATATCCAGGCGCGGCGGTTCACCTACGTGAACGCGGGGCACAACGTCGGGCTCTTGTACCGGGCCGCGACGGATAGCTTCGACACTCTGGATTCAACGGGGCCGCTGCTCGGAACGCTCGAGAACGCCACCTTCAAAGAGCGCCAGGTGGAAATCCGCACGGGCGACATCCTGACGCTCTACACGGACGGGATCACCGAGTCCATGAACGCCGCGCGCGATCTCTTCGGGGAAGACCGGCTCAAGGACGTGATCCGATCGCGGAGGGGAGGGACAGCCGCCGAGATCGTACGCGGAATCCGCGAGACCGTCGGCGCCTTCGCGGGAGGGGAGCCGGACGACGATCTGACGCTGGTGCTGCTGAAGGGGCAGTAGGCAGGGCAAAAATTATGGTGGCGGAGCTTTCGCCCCGCCACCCGATATGCGGAAGTTCCCCGCGGAGACCGTGCCTTGACGACTTGCATAAGGCCTTGGGCAACCCACCGGCGAACGCCGGGTCAAGCCATCATGAAACGCGAATCACAGGGAACTCGTAACCCTGTTAGACGCCGCGAATGGTAAAAAGTTCCAAAGACTTCGCAGGTGTCAAAATACGTTAGGTATTATACATAATATGTTGCCCTGTTGTCAATTAGAAAGATTGATCGCGATCCGGGCGTGCAGTCGTTGACCCGCATCTCACCGCTTGTTAGCCTCCTGAGCACCAACGAATTAAGGCGCCGGAGTGGTGGAACTGGCAGACGCGCCGGACTCAAAATCCGGTGAGGCTTAAACCTCGTGCGGGTTCAAGTCCCGCCTCCGG
>DASXQO010000028.1:0-2708 GCA_036507115.1 Candidatus Eiseniibacteriota bacterium
GTCCTCGTGTTTCATCCGCTCGTGTTCACGTCGGTCTGCACGGTGCAGATGCCGGGGTACAGCAAGGAGCGGCAGTCGTTCGAAGGCTTGGAGACGCAGGTGCTCGGGTTGAGCGTGGACTCGGCCCCGGCGCACAAGGCGTGGGCCGAGCACCTGGGAGGAATCGACTATCCGCTTCTCGCGGATTTCTGGCCCCACGGCGAGGTCGCGAAGAAATACGGAATTCTCCGCGACGAGGGCTACTCCGAGCGCGCCACCTTTGTGATCGACAAAAAGGGAATCATCCGCCACATTGAGGTGCACGAGATTGGAACGGTCCCGGATCGGGTCAAGCTGCTCGAAATCTTGAAAAATCTGGGCTAAAACGATACCGATGGCGCGAGTGGGTTGGGCAACCCAAAAAGGTCCGTCAGGACCGCGCGGCCGAAGGGCGGCGGCGATGGCCGCCGCCCTCGCTTTGAGCCTCGCGCTCGCCTACGCCTTCGTATCCGCCGAGACCCTTCCGCGCCCCACGGGAAAAGCCGACGCGAAGGCGGCTGCGGTCGCCCGCTCGTTCGAAGTCGCGATGGGCGGTCAGTCCAAGTGGGAATCGATCCCCTACGTCCGATTCGATTTCGTCGTCGTGAGGGATGGGAAGGAGCTCGCGCGGTTCCGGCACTGGTGGGACAAGCGCCGCGGACGCGACCGGGTCGAAGGGCCCGACGACAAGGGACGGGTCGTGGCCGCGATCGTCAATCTCTCCGACCGCAAAGGGAAATCCTTCACGGCCGGATTCGCCGACCGGGATTCCGCCGAAGCCGCGGCTCATGTGCAGGCGGGCTACGAGCGGTGGGTGAACGACACCTACTGGCTCATGATGCCGTTCAAGCTCCGCGACCCGGGGACCAATCTCAAGTACGGCGGCGTGAAGAAGGGGGCCGGCGGTGTCGAGTGGGACGTGCTGGATCTCACGTTCGACCCCGGGGTGGGGCTCACGCCGAAGGATCACTACTGGCTCTACATCAACCGCAAGTCGCACCTCATGGACAAGTGGGAATATCTTCTGCAAGACATGAAGCCTCCCGCTCAGAGCGCGACCTGGGAGAAGTGGAATCAGTTCGGCCCGGTCCGCCTGTCTACGATCCATCGATTCGAAGGAAAGCCGACGGTGCTCCGGTTCGAAAACGTCGCCCTTCCCGCCACGATGAACGAGTCGATCTTCGCCGACGCTCGCCCGCAGTACTGAAATCCCATCCCCGCGCCGCCGATCCTCCACAACGCCAATCTTGAACGCCGCTTGGGCTCCAATTACTATGCCGCCATCGGAACGCAGAACGGCTCGCCTCCCAAAGAGGAGTCATTCATGGCAGGGAAGCGCTCGACTAAGAGGTCTAAGTCACGTAGGCCCACGAAGATAAAGAAGAAGACCTCCAAGGCCGCGCGGAGGTCCACCTCCAGATCCCGCCCGAAGGCGCGAGCCAAATCCCGCTCGAAAGCGGCCTCGAAGAAGCGCGTGAAATCGAAGGGTTCGTCCAAGCGCGCGGCCGGGCCCAAGACGAGACGGGTCGCGCGTGGCGTGGGAAAGGTCCGGACGGCGCGGGTCGTAGGGGTCTCGAAGCCCCCCGGCGTGGCCCCCGCGGCGATGGCCGCGAGGCCGGGCTCGAAGGGAAAACCCAGGATCCAGGCCCGCGCTTCCGGGCGGGGCGCGCCTCAGGGTCTCCTCGAGTTCGACGAGGGCGCGGTGGCGACCGAGTTGGTTCGCGACCCCGCTCTGGGACCCATCCCTCCCATTCCGAAGAAGCGGCGCGGGAAGGCGAATCAGCTCAACATGCTGGACTATCCGGGGGAGAGCCTGACCGTCGGCATGCAGGCCCCCGAGCTTTCACTCCCCAGCACGCTCGGCCGCCGCGTGAGCCTCAACGAGTTCCGCGGCAAGCGCGTCATCCTCTACTTCTACCCGAAGGACGACACGCCCGGCTGCACGATGGAAGCCTGTGGATTTCGGGATTCCTTTCCGCGGATCGAATCCAAGGACGCGATCGTCCTGGGAGTCAGCCTCGATGACGAGCTGAGCCACGAGCGATTCGCGCAGAAGTACAACCTCCCCTTCCCACTTCTCTCGGACAAGGACGCCGCCGTCTCGCGCCAATACGGAACCTACAAGGAAAAGAACCTCTACGGCCGGAGCTTCTGGGGGATCGAACGCACCACCTTCGTGATCGACCGTGAGGGCAAGGTCGAACATGTGTTCCGGCGGGTGAAAGTGGAGGGTCATGCCGAAGAGGTGATGGCTACGCTGGCCCTCTAGTGCGCCGCACCAAGATCATCGCGACCGTCGGCCCGAGCTCCGCCGAGGAGGCGGTGCTCGTGCGCATGATGCGCGCCGGGATGGACGTCGCGCGTCTCAATTTCTCCCACGGCAGCGCGGCATCCCACGCCCGCGCCATCCGCCGCATCCGGAGCGCGGCGTCCCACGTAGGGCGCCCCATCGGGCTTCTCCTCGACCTCCAGGGTCCCAAGCTCCGCGTCGGAGAATTTCAGGGCGGGGCCGTCTGGCTCCGGCCGGGGGTGGAAACCCTGGTCACGAACCGGCGCGTGAAGGGCACCTCGGAACTCATCCCGGCGGTCTATTCCGGGCTCATGCGGGACGTCGGGGTGGGGGACCGCGTGCTCCTCGACGACGGCCAGATCGAATTGCGCGTGGTCCGGAAGGAGCGCGGAGGACTTCG
>DASXQO010000029.1:0-2268 GCA_036507115.1 Candidatus Eiseniibacteriota bacterium
ACTTGAGATGGAGCCGGACCCCGGCGCGATCGCCCAGCGCTGAGGCGGAAAGTAGCGGCGTGCGGTGCACCCTGCCGCGGATCCGCTCGGCGGCATCTCGGATTTCCGACAGTTCGATCAGGGCCATGTCGTTCGCGCGGCGCGTGCGTTTCTAGCGGGGGGAACCCTCGGTATTCGTGCCGCCGGGACGCCGGGCCACGCTCTTCCGGAAGGAGGCGGCGCAGGTATCGCATCCGACGCGGGCGCGCCGCTTGAGGATCCAGCGCCGGAAGAGCCAGCACGCGGCGAGCAGCGCCGCGAGCGCCGCGATGAGGTCCTGCCAGGGGGCGCCCACGCTCATCCCAGCCCCAGGGCCTTCCCGCCCTGGAAGACCGCGAACGAAGCGATCCAGGCGAGCCCGTTCATCATCACGACCATGAAGATCGGCCAGCCCCAGGAATTCGTTTCACGGCGCACCACGGCCACGGTGGACATGCACTGGCAGGCGAGCACGAAGAACACCATCAGGCTCACCGCCATGAGCGGCGAGTAGGTCCGCTCCCCGGTCTTGGGATCCGAGGCAGTGCGCAGCTTCTCTCGTAATGAAACGGAAGTCTGGTCCGCGTCTCCCAGGTTGTAGACGGTCGCCATGGTCGAGACCATGACCTCGCGCGCGGCGAAGGAGGAGAGGAGCGCGATCCCGATTTTCCAGTCGAAGCCCAGGGGTTGAATGGCCGGCTCGATGAGACGGCCCGCCTGTCCCGCGAAGGAATCGCGCAGCGAGACTCCGGCGATCTCGTTCTCGAGCTGGGCCGCCTCGGCCCTTCTCAAGCCCGCCTCCGCGTCGGCACCCCGGGCTGCTGCGCTCTTGGCGCTCAGCTCCACGGCCTCGAGCCGCTTCTCCAGGGGCTTCACCTCCGCGTTCTTGGGGTAGGAGGCGAGGAACCAGAGGACGATCGAGACGGCCAGGATCACGGTGCCCGCCTTCTGGACGAAGAGTCCCGCCCGGTCGCGCACCGTGAGGAGCACCGAGCGCCATGAAGGCATCCGATAGGGCGGCAGCTCCATCACGTAGAGCGGGCGGTTTCCCCGGAGCGCCGTCCGCTTCAGCGCCCACGCGACGAGCACGGCCGTGAGGATGCCCAGGATGTAGAGCGAGAAGAGCACGAGACCGGGGAGACTCATGAAGCCGAAGACGGCCCGGTTCGGGATGAAGGCGCCGATCAGGAGCGCATAGACCGGCAGCCTCGCGCTGCAGGACATGAACGGCGCGATGAGGATCGTGGTGAGCCGGTCGCGCCGGTTGTCGATCGTGCGGGTCGCCATGATCCCGGGAATCGCGCACGCGAAGGAAGAAAGCAGCGGGATGAAGGCGCGCCCGGAGAGCCCCACGCCGCGCATGAGTCGGTCCATGATGAATGCGGCGCGCGCCAGATAACCCGAATCCTCCATGAGCGAGATGAAGAGGAACAGCATCGCGATCTGAGGGACGAAGGTCACGACGGCGCCGACCCCCGCGATCGCTCCGTCCACCAGGAGGGAGCGGATCGGTCCGGCCGGAAGCGCCGGAGCGATGAATCGCCCGAACGCCGACACTCCGGCGTCGATCGCGTTCATGATCGGGGTCGCCCACAGGAACATCGACTGGAAGATCACCGCCATCAGGGCCACGAAGATCACAGGACCGAACACGCGGTGGGTGAGCACGCGGTCGATCCGCTCCCGCACCGAGGCCTCGGGCTTGACCCGCAGCGTGGCCTTGCGGATCAGATCCTCGATGGCGCGGTAGTGCCCGATCGGCTCGTGCGAGCGCCACTCGGGAATCTCCACGTCGAGCCGCGCGCGAAGGGAAAGCGCCAGGAGGCGCACCGAGTGAGGGACCGCCCGCATGAGCGAGTCGTCCTCCCCCTCGTCCAGAAGGACCGCCATCGCGACGTGGAAGCGGCTCAGCGAGGCGAGTGTGCCTGTGAACGGAAGCGCCTCCGCGAGATGCTCGGCCGCGGCGCGAACCGGCTCCGGAAGCACGCGCGTCACCACCCGGGGAGCCGGGACTTCGCGATCCATCGCCTCGCGAAGCTGTACCATGCCGCTTCCGGTGCGCGCCGAAATGGGGACGACCGGAGCCCCGAACGCGCGCTCGAGGAGGGCCGCATCCACGTCGAGCCCTTCGTCCTTCGCGGTGTCCATCATGTTCAGCGCCACCACGACCGGTCTGCCGATCTCGATGAGCTGCATGCAGAGATAGAGCTGCCGTTCCAGGCAGGTGGAATCGAGGACGAGCAGCGTGAG
>DASXQO010000030.1:0-4553 GCA_036507115.1 Candidatus Eiseniibacteriota bacterium
ACCACCGCCCCGGTGACTGAGCCGGGACCCTACCACGGACAAAGCAACAATTTACCCAATTCCTGCCATCCCACGATAACCCCCCACAAGTATCTATACATACGGGACCAACTGCCGATACAGGAGCGATACGGAGGGATCATGAACGTTCCTAGAGGATTTCCGTCGCGTCTTCTTGTGGTGCTCGCAGTCACCGCTTCATTCGCGCTCTCCTGCGCGGGCCCGAACAAGCTCGCGGAGCAGAGTGAGAAGGCGTACGGCAAGGGGGAGCTCGAAAAGGCCTACCAGAAGGCCGCCCGCGCCCTACGCAAGGAACCCGAGAACCGGCGCGCGCGGGCTGCGATGACCCAGGTCGCGGCGAGGCTCATGGACGAGCGCGAAGCCGAGATCCGTGGGCTCGCGATCCGCGACACCGTGGCGGCCGCGAAGCGCTCCCTCGCGCTCGACTCCTTCCGCGGCGAGCTGACCGAGTACCGGATCGTGCTGCCCGCCGATCCCGAGTTCGACAGGGACGAAGCGCAGATCCGCCTCGCGGCGGCCGACATCGAGTACCGCGAGGGCCTGGACGATCTCGAGCACGACGCGCCCAAGAGGGCGTACGGCGCCTTCCAGATGACCCAAGCGTTTCACCCGCGCTACCAGGACGTGGACGAGAAGCTCCAGCAGGCCCTTGACGAGGCGCTCCCGCGTGTGGCGCTTCTCCCCTTCGCGAACGAGACAGACCTCGCGGCTCTGTCCAAGGGGTTTGCCGATCGCGCGCATCTGGAGCTGGGGCGGCGCATCCAGACGCAAGGTTTCCGCTTCACCGCCCTCCTCCCGCGCGAGCGCGTCTACGAGATCGTGCCGGTCGCGAGCTTCGACCGCATGAGCCGGCGGGAGGCCGCCCGCATCGGGCGCGCGCTCGGAGCCGACCGGGTCATCGTCGGCCGCTTCTACGGGATGCGCTCGAACACGAATACCGGCACGTTCACCCAGACGGTGTTCCAGAAGTACGCGGACAAGGACGAGAAGGGCTTCTCCCGCGACCGCTACAGGGAGCACACGATCGACATCCTGACGCGCGACCGGGAGCTTTCGGTGAGCTACGAGTACCAGGTGATCGACGTCGAGGGCGGCTCCTCGATCGTGGGGAACTCGGGAACCCTGCGCGCGGCGGCGCACGCGATCTACACATCCAGTCCCGTGGGGGGAGACGATGACGACTACTGCCTCGTCTCGCCGGAGCTGGGAAAATCCGATCCGGACCGGGCGAAGCGGATCGAATCCGAGTGGAAGGAACGCTGCGGGGACTGGAAGCTAACGGAGCTCATCGACCGCTCGCGAAAGGAGCGCTCGCGCTCGCGCTTGCGGTATGAATCGCGGTACCAGGACGACTGGACCCTGCGCTCCGACGCGCGCGCCGTATTCCTCGGGGACGTGCCGCCCGAGGGAGAGCTGGTGAAGATGGCGTTCGGGCAGGTGTGGGAGCCCATGGCGCGGACGCTCAAGGAGGTGGATCAGACCGAGCCGCGGGAGTATCTGGGCCGCAGGCCCTGACGCTCGGGCCACCTCGCGCCTCTCAGGTCGCCGCGCGCCGCCCGGGGCGGGTCAGGTCGCGCAGCGTAGCCCTTCCGCAACGCACGTGTGGCAGGCGCGCCAGTTCAGGTTGATCGGGCGCCCGGCCTGCCGGAGTGAGTCCCCGAGACGCGCATCGGGCCTCTCGACCAGAATCGGGCACGTCATGACGCCGTGCGCCGTCACGGTGCGGCTCGTCGAGCAGATGAGCGACTCCTCGATCTCGGGGTGCAAAGGCTCCATTCCGATCCGCTCCCTCTCGAGGTAACCCCGCGTGCGCCGCTCTTCCCTTCCGATGCGAAGCAGGGGGAGGAATTTGACCCGGGGATGCGGGATTCCCAATCCGCGCAGGAATTCCGTGAATTCGGAACGCGCCCCGGGCGCCTTCATCGCCTCCTCGTGCTCCACCACCGTGACGACCGGCGAGACCCCGGCCCGCGCGAGGCGCCGCAGCGCCTCGACGACGCCGTCGTAGACTCCGCCGCCCCTCACCCGGTCGTTCCGCGCGGCCGTCGCCCCGTCCAAGCTCACCCGGATGTCGAACGAATACCGGCTTCTCGAGAAGCGGCCGGCAATCCAGCCCGCGAGATCCTCGTCGATCAGGAGCGCGTTGGTGAGAATCGTGAGCGGCATCCGTTCGAGCGCGAAATCGACAAGGCTGCGGATCTCCGGATGCAGGAAGGGCTCCCCGCCCGTGAAGTATGCGTCGCGTGCCCCCAGCTCGGCGGCCTCCTCGAGGGCGGTTTCGACCTCGATCCGGGTCATCATGGGGAGCGACGTGCTCTTGGGGCCCGCGTTCACGAAACAGTGGCGGCAGGCGATGTTGCAAAGCGTTCCGGTGACCTGGATCCAGATCGTGTCCAGCGCGCGAAAGGCTACGGGCGGTCCCTGGGCCACGGCGGGGGGCTCGATCATCACACCTCGCCTTCCCGCATGAGCACCGGCGAAGCCGGGAGCAGGTCGAGCTTCACCGTCCTGCCCTTCCGATCCACCTGGCCGAACTGCAGCACACCCGTGGGGCAGCTCTGGACGCACGCCGAACAGCGGACGCATTCGGGGTCCTGCATCGGCAGTCCCTTGTTCGCGAAGTTCATGACGTCGATTCCCTGGTGGCACACCGCCGTGCACACGTTGCAGGAGATGCACTTCTTCTTGTCCGGCACGATCGCAAATCGACTGAACCGCGCGTAGATGTGCATGAGCGCGGCCAGCGGGCACAGGAACCGGCACCACACGCGGCCGGAGAACCAGAAGTAGAGCCCGTAGCCGATGACCCCCGCGAGAAACACGTCGACACCCCATTTGTAGGGAGTCTTGAGAAACGGATCGAAGATCGAGTCGGCCCAATTTCCCCGAGGCAGGGCCCACCCGACGATCCGGACCACGAGGATCAGGACCGCGATGAGGAGAATTCCCTGCCCGATCATGTTCATGCGGTTCCAGAGCGGCCCGTGCGGCATCTTCTGGCGGTGCGTGTCGCCCAGTGTTTCGGCGAGCGCGCCGCACGAGCAGATCCATCCGCAGTAAACCCCTTTCCCGAAGAAGTAGATCCCGAGTGGAATCAGGACGAGCGTCTGGAGCACGCCGATTCCGATCCACCACCAGAGCGGATCCTGCGTGAAGATGTTGTAGACGTTCAGCGGCCAGGCCAGGATCAGGCCGTACGCGCGCCAGAACTCCCGGCCGTGTCCGTAGTCCACGACGGGAAAGAGGGCGTCCGCGAGGCCGCGCGGCAGGAGCCCGTGGTACGAAAGCTGGGGAAGGATGATTTCCGGTAACAGAAAGAGCGGAAGCACCTGGATCAGCATCAAGGTCGAGGTCTGGACCGTGATGTAGGGGGTCTTCCTGCGCCGGATGCGCTTGAGGCCGAACACGACGACGATCGTGGAATAGGCGAGCGTGTACCAGAAGGCGGGCCCGGACGCGCTGATCGCCAGGGTGCCGAGAAGGGTCGCGGGCGTGCTCGCCGCCGCCGCGATGCTCCCGCCGAACCGGCTCAGGATTTCGGGAAGGTTGAACGGGAACCAGTGCCGGGCCTCGAAGACCTGCGACATCGAGCCGCCCGATTTCCAGTTGTAGAGCCACGTGCAGAAGAGAAGGAAGAGCGTGAGCCCGACCCACTGGCGCGGGCGCATCTCGCCGGCGATCCGGATCCCGGATCGCCGGAAAAACTCCAGCGGCGCCATGCGGCCCAGCATCGTGAACACGACGTCGTTGGGGATGGTTTCCTCGCGCCCGCCCGCGATCACGACTTCGCGCGGCCGGATCTCCTTCACCTGCGTGCCGAGCCGGAGCGCGATCGATCCACCCGGGCGCCTGCCCAGGAACGGACCCGCCGCCGTCGTGACGCGCTCGGATTCGGGTCTCTCGATCGCGACAAGAGCCTGCGGATCGCGAACGAGCCGCTCCAGCTTCTCGACATTCTCGGGCTTCGGCCTGCTGAATTCGGACCTCCGGTAGGAGAGCGTGACGTGCGCGCCGCTCAGGGCGAGCGCGATCGCGGTTTCGAGCGCCGAGTCGCCCCCGCCGACGACCAGCGCTTCCTGCCCTTCGAAGTCTTTCGGATCGTGGAGCCGGTTGAAGACCTTGTCGAGATGTTCGCCGGGCACGCCGAGCTTGCGGAAGCTGCCGCTCTTGCCGATCGCGATCAGGACGCGCCGCGCCTGAAGCTTCCCGCCCTCCGCGAGGCGCACGATGAGGTTCGATCCCCTGCGTTCCACACTCTCCGCGCGTGCCGCCATCGGGGCGATTCCCGCCCGCTCGGTCTGGGACTTCAGCTCCTCGACCAGCTTCTCCTTCACGTCGGCCGACACTTGGAGCTCGCCTGCGGGCTTCATCGTGCGGGGATAGGTGTAGATCGGCTTCGCCTTCGGAAAATTCACGAGGGTCGAGAAGGGCTCGGTCGCCTCGAGGATTTCGAATCGGAGTCCCTGCCTGCGCGCCTCGACCGCCGCGGCCATGCCCGAGACGCCGGCGCCGATGATCGCGAGATCCAGGGT
>DASXQO010000031.1:0-2196 GCA_036507115.1 Candidatus Eiseniibacteriota bacterium
CCGCCGCTACGTGCCTGGCGCTTGTGGCTTTGCGCCCTCCGGGTGCCATGGCCGTTACGTTCACGCAGATCACCGCCGACACGACCCGGGAATCGGACCCCGCTCCCTCTCCCGATGGAAAGTGGATCGCCTTCACATCGGACCGCGAGGGCCGCGGTGGTACCCAGGTTTACATCATGCCCGCGGAGGGGGGCGAGCCTCGCCAGATGACCCACGAGCCGGACAGCGTGCGCGCGGGGACTCCGAGCTGGGCGCCCGACGGCAAGTCGCTCCTCTTCGTGTCCACGCGCGGGAAACGCTACAACGTCTACTCGGTCCCGTTCGAAGGCGGCACGCCCCGTCAATTGACGCACGCCCCGGGGAGCCACCGATTCGCCAGCTACTCGGCCGACGGCAGGCAGATCACGTTCTATTCGAACCGCGTGCGTCCGGGGGAGATCTACGGATTCAATATCTACGTCATGGACGCCTCGGGAGAGCAGGAGGAGGACATGGCGAGGCAGGTGACCGACAGCAACGGGAGCCCGGGGCATCCGACCTGGTCGCCGGACGGAAAGTGGATCGCGTTCGTCGCGAAGGAATACGATTCGACGCGGCAGCAAACCATGGAAGGGAACATCCTCTTCACGAAGTACCAGCTCTACAAGGTGCCCGCCCGCGGCGGCAAGGAGATCCGGCTCACCCGCGGGCAGTTCGAGGACACCTGGCCCTCGTGGTCGCCGGACGGGAAGTGGATCGCGTTCGGGAGGGCGGTCGGCGGAAAACGCGACGTCTGGATCTACGAGGTGGCCACGGGGAAGACGTTCCCCGTCACGACGACGGGGAAATGCATCAAGCCGACCTGGGCGTACGACTCGAAATCGATTTATTACTCCACGGTCAACGAGCGCAGCAATGAGGACATCTGGGTGGCGCGCGATCTCGACTTGAAATCTTCGCCCCCGAAGAAATCGCGGGCGGGGCCGCGGGCTGCGCGCAAGATCACCACGCGTACCCCTCCCCGATAAGGAAGCCGGCCACGTCGCGCATCATCATCGCGCTCCTGGGTGCGATCGTGATCGCGGGCGCCGCTCCTCCAGCGCCGAGGTCCACAGCCCCCGCATCGCCGAGGTCCACAGCCCCCGCCTCCCCGGCTCTCGTTCCCCAGGTGTTGCTCGATGGCGTTGGCCCGATGGCGTGGAATGCCGCGGCCGACCGGGAGCGGGGCTCGGGAAGCACGACTCCAAACTGGCCGGCGGTTCACGTGCTCGGTCCATTCGGCACCGAATCGCTCTACGTATTCCCGGCGCGCGCTCAAGCTCCCACCCTCGTCGCGTCCTGGCCGCGCCAGGAGACGGCGGCGCATCGGGTCCGCATCTATCCCGGATACCGCTGGATCGTGATCGAGACGCCCGCCGAGTCGGCATCCGCTTCGGCGGCGGCTTCCTTCGCGGCCGGCCCGTCTCTGCGACGCGCGCGCTTCCACAACGCGAAGGGCGCGATCCTCTGGGAGACACGGACGCGGCGGATCCCCGCGGCGCTCGGAAGAGATCTCGTGCTGGCGCAGCGTCCATCGTCAGCCGATTCCACTCCCCCCCGGCTCAGCGTTCTGCGGATCCCGGGAGGCGATGCGCGCGCCTCGTGGCCCGGGCTCGCGGGCTGGGGCGCCTCCTCGCCGCTCGAGAATTTCCTGGCGGTGAACACGATCGGAGTCCTCGATCCCGCGACGGGTCTGAGGCAGGACGAGCTCCGGCTCCTCGACCTCGAAGGGAAGATCCTATGGGCGCGCACCCTGGCCGCCGATCCGCGCGAGTTTGCCGTCAGCAATTTCGGAGACGTGGCGATCGCGCGCGAGAGCCAGCTCGTCGTGTTCGACCGCTACGGAGCGGAGAAACTCCGGGTGACGCTGCCCCGGAACTCGGTCGGGCGGACCGCGATCACTCCCGATGGGCGGCACGCGCTGGTCGCGATGAGCTCTCCGCTGGCGAAACATAGCGGGGGCGGGCTCTGGGTCGCGCTCTACGAGACCACGCGGAAGACCCCGGTGTGGTCCCGGCGCAACCTCGCCGCGGAAGGAACGAAGCTCGCGGAGGCGCTGGAGCTGTCGTTGTCGGAGGACGGACAGCGCGCGTTGGTGCGGCTCACGACGGGGGCCGTTCTGCTTCTGGGGAGGGACGGGCGACGTCTCGCGTCGTGGAATCTGGAGCGTGTCCCGCG
>DASXQO010000032.1:0-4176 GCA_036507115.1 Candidatus Eiseniibacteriota bacterium
AGCGCGCAATCCGAGCTCAAGGCGCTCCGGATCCTCGGCTTCTCCCTGCGTGAGGCGACGGTCACCAGCGCGCCGGGCGGCGGCTATCGGCTCTCCCTCGTCCGCTTCAATTCCAGGAAGTCGGCCGACGAGCTGGCGGAGTCCTTGATCAAGCTATCCTTCGCGCCACGGGTCGAAGTGGCCCGCCGCTAGGCGCCGGCCGGCGGCGCCCGCCTTGGGGGGCCGCCGGGCCCGGGGGTGATGTCGCTGCGACACAAGAACTGATACATCACCGAAACACCGCCGAAAAACGATCGTTGCACGCCCCTCGGCGCTGCTGCTATACTCTCGCGCTGTGGGGGCAGGGCAATCGGCGCGCGGACGTGAGTGTGTCTTCTTGCGCCCCGCGTTCCCGCCAGCTTTCCACGATGCCTCGCGCGGCGCCGGTGCTCGCGTAGGTTTCGCCGTAGCACCTCCGGTCTCGACCGAGCAGCACCCCTGGACTCGGCGCCCGGATCGGCGTAACAGCCCGGCTCGAAAACAGAGGGGTGGGTTGAGCATCGTGATTCTTCCTTCGGCGCAGTGGGCGACGAGGCGGAATGGGGAGGAGGGGCGGACTTTCGAACAGTACTGGACTTTCGAACAGTACTTCAAACGCGCGCTCGACCTCACCGCGTCTTCGATCGGTCTCCTGATTATCTCTCCGATTTGTCTCCTCATCGCTCTAGCAGTCAAGCTCGACGGCCCCGGTCCCATCTTCTACGCGCAGGTTCGCGTCGGCATCAACCGGCGGCGCCCGCGTCGTAACGGTGGTCCGCCCGAGGTGGAACGCCGCAAGGTGGACGCGTTCGGACGTCCGTTCCGGATCTACAAGTTCCGCAGCATGGTCGTGGATGCCGAGCACAACACGGGACCGGTCTGGGCTTCGTGCGGGGATTCACGGATCACCCGTGTCGGAAGGTTTCTACGCCGGACCCGCCTCGATGAAACGCCGCAGCTCTGGAACGTGCTGCGCGGCGACATGAGCATCGTGGGCCCGCGCCCCGAACGTCCGACGTTCGTCCAGTCGCTCACGGTCTCGATCCCGGACTTTCCCAGGCGCTGCGGGACGCTCCCCGGCATCACCGGACTCGCGCAGGTGACCTCCAACTACGACACCTCGGTCGATAGCGCGAACCGCAAGCTCCAGTACGATCTCTACTACCTCAAGAACGGCCGCCTTCTGCTCGATCTGAAAATCATGGCAGCTACCGTGAAGGTCATGGCCCGAGGCGACGGAGCGCACTAGCTCCCGGAAGGGTCATTCCCTTGACCCCCCGCCGTGCGCGGTGATAGCGTGCGGCGCGTGGCTCTCCGCGCTTGCCGCGCGCCGTCCGGCGCCGGACCGAGGGCTTGGCGGACCACACCCTCTTGACCACACCCGACCACACTGGGCAAGGATCGGCCCTCGAGGCGCTCTGGCGGCGCGCTGAGGAAATTCGCGCGTTGTGCGGCCTGCCGCCGATCGCGGCCACGCAGGCGCTCCCGGGGAAGGGGCGGGATTCGGCCGAGAGCCTGGTCGAGATCCTCCTCCACGACCTGGAAGGAAACTTCCGCAAAGAACTCGCGACGCGCGTCCAGCTCGAGGGCCTGGGCGACCTGATGGCGTTCGCGGTGCGCGATTCGGAGCCCGACCGGCCTTTTCGAATTCTGCTTCAGTACCTCGCCCGCGCGCTGAACACGCCCAGACTCTGGCTCGGCCTCCTGCGGGGCAATCCGCCCGGGTTCACCCTCTTGAGAGCCGGAGCGGGCTCCGCGGGCGTCTCCGAGGCCGGCTCCGAGCGCGTCTCCCTGCGGGACATGGACCCCCAATGGCTTCGCTGGCTCGTCCTGGGCGAAGGGGAGTCCACGCTGCCGATCGACCCCTGGGGAGAACGCCATGGGGGCCCCTGGCATCCGATCCCGATCCGCGGGGAAGTGCCCGCCGAGTGGCTCAGCGGGGTTGAGCCCGCATGCCCCGGGGCGTCCGCGGAGCGGAGATCCTGCGCCCTTACCGGCGCCCCGCTGCAGGGGCCGGCCCACGGAGTCCGGCGATGCGCTCCCTGCCTGTTCCGGCGCGTGGTCGGGCTCATGGGCATCGCCGGGGAACCGGATCCGGTGGGGCGAGCCTCCGTGGAGGCGATCGTTCCCTCCCTGGGGGCGCTCTGCGTGAATCTGAGCCTGAACGAGGCGCTGGATCTCGAAGCGCGGTTCCGCCAGGACGTCATCGAGAGCGTGCCGCTCGGGGTGGTCGCGATCGACCGCGAGGGGCAGATCCTCGCCTGGAACCGCTCCGCCGAGGAGATTCTGGCCACGCCCCGCGCCGCGGCGCTCGCGAAGCCGATCGACGAGGTCGGGGGACCCGAGGGCTGGCACGAGGCGCTGCTCCGCGTGCTCCGGCATGGAGGCACGGAGGAGCCCTCCGAGCACATCGTGCGGCGGGAGGGCGGCTCCACGATCCCGGTCGAGGTGAACGCGGCCCCCCTGCGGGACGCCGAAGGGCGCACCCGCGGCGCGGTGGCGACGCTCACCGATCTTTCGAACCTGCGCAGCATGGAAGAGCGCATCCGACAGCTCGACCGCCTGGCCGCGCTCGGGCGATTCGCGTCGAGCGTGGCGCATGAGATCCGGAACCCCCTCACCGGGATCGCCACCGGGGTGGAGTACCTGAGCCGCGGCTTCCCGGAGGGGGACGAGCGGCGGAACGATGTCCAGTTCATCCTGCGCGAGGTCTCCCGCCTCAATTCCATCATCCAGGACCTGCTCTCGGCCACGAGGCCCCGGATGCTCACCCTGGGCCCGGTATCGGTCGTGGATGTGACCGGCCGGGCCATCCAGACCCTCGGCCCGTCGATCCAGGAGGGAGGGGTCCAGATCCGGCTGGAAGGTGCCGATCATTGGCCCAAGGTCCTGGCCGACACCGACCAGCTTCTACAAGTCATCCTGAATCTGATCCAGAACGCAGTGCAGGCGATGGGGGACGGCGGAGAAGTGGCGATCCACGCCCGCCCCATCGGGAATCCGCCGACGTCGCGTGTGGAGATCGAGATCTCGGATACCGGGGCCGGAATCGAGCCGGAGCACCTGCCGCACCTCTTCGAGCCGTTCTACACGACGCGCCCGAAGGGAACCGGTTTGGGTCTGTTCGTGGCGCACGGCATCGTGCAGCGCCACGGCGGATCGATCGAGGTCGTGAGCGCGCCGGGCCGGGGGACCCGATTCAGGATCCTCCTTCCAGCAGCCGCGTGAGAGCGAGGGGTTCGGAATGAAGGGGACGATCCTGGTCATCGACGACGACGAGACGATCCGCCATTTCCTGCCGCGCGAGCTGAAAGCGGAGGGATACCAGGTCCTCACGGCGGAATCCGGGAAAGCGGGGCTCCAGCTGCTGGAAAAGGAACCCGCCGACCTCGTGCTCCTCGACATCCGGCTCCCCGACCTGACCGGCATCCAGGTGCTGGAGCGGATCCGGGTTCAATGGCCCGACCAGATCGTCGTGATGCTGACCGGGGAGCCCGATCACGGAACGGCGGTGCAGGCCATGCGGCTCGGGGCCCGCGACTATCTCACCAAGGGTCGGCCGATCCGCGAGGAGCTCCTGCTCGTGCTCGAGCGCGAGCTCACGGCGCAGCGGCTCGGCCGCGAGGTGCAGCACCACCGCCAGGAGAAGAGCCAGAGGTTTTCACGGGAATTCGTGCGCGGGCAGAGTCCGTCGATGCAGCAGGTCTACACCATCGTCGACCAGGTCGCGCAGAGCGACTCCACCAGCGTCCTGATCGAAGGGGAAAGCGGCACCGGCAAGGAGCTCATCGCGCACTGGATCCATGAGCTCTCCGCCCGGCGCGACAGGCCGCTGCTCGAAGTGAACTGCGCCGCGATTCCGCGCGAGCTCTTGGAATCGGAACTCTTCGGCCACGAGAAGGGCGCCTTCACCGACGCCCGGCAGCAGAAGCAGGGCCTCCTCGAGCTCGCGCACGGCGGAACGCTCTTCCTGGACGAGGTGGGGGAGATGAGTCTCACCATCCAGGTGAAGCTCCTCCGCGTCCTGGAGCGGATGACGTTCAAGAGGGTCGGCGGCACCAAGGACATCACGGTGAGCGTGCGGGTCATCTCGGCCACCAACCAGAACCTCGAGACGATGGTCCGCGAGCAGCGCTTCCGCGAGGACCTCTACTACCG
>DASXQO010000033.1:0-10473 GCA_036507115.1 Candidatus Eiseniibacteriota bacterium
ACCCAGCAAGAGCAGGCCCTGCTCGACATCGAGGAGACCTTGGACCAGGTCTCGGACCAGATCGCGACCCTGGTCGGAAAGCGCCCGGAAGGCGGCGCGCCGCGGTTCAAGCCGACCGACGAACCCCCGCGCGAATTCGCGGTCGAGCCCGAGGATGCGCTCGTCGCGAAGTCGCTGCGCGAGAGCCGGGAGCTGCGCGGCGCCGAGCGGGACCTCGAGGCGGCCCGGGCCCGGAAGACCAGCGCCTGGTGGAACATGCTTCCGACGCTCGACGTGAGGGGATCCCTGGGAGGCAAGGGGCTCTCCGGGACGGGGCGTGATTTCATCAACCCGTTCACGGGCCAACCCGATCGGATCAATCTCGACGGCGGTTTCGACGATACCTGGACCCAGGTCCGAAAGCGCGACTTTCCGACCTGGAGCGCGGGGCTCTCGCTCAGCATCCCGATCGGGTTTCGAGCGGGAGCGGGGGACCATCAGCGTTCCCGCGCCGAAATGGAGCAGGCCGAGCAGCGGATGATCGCGACGAGGCGATCGCTCGAGGAGCGCGTGCGCGCGGCGTACCGCGAGCTGGAGCGCGCGTCCAAACGGATGGACGCTGCGCAGGGCGGGGTCAACGCCTCGCTCGAGCAGGTGCGCATCGGAGTCATCGAGTACCGAAACGGCCGGACCACCGCGTTCGAGCTGACGCGGGTGGCCGCGGACCTGGCCACGGCGCAGCAGCGCTTTTCTCAGGCGCTCGTCCGCACCGCCAAGGCCTACGCCGATCTGAAGCGGCTTACGTCGGAGGGATTGCCTCCGACCGGAAAGAACGGGGGAGATTGAATCCATGATCGTTCCATCGACCGTGATGGCCCGGTTCGGGTGCTTTGCCCTGCCGGCGGTTCTGCTTCTCGTGATTGCGGTCGCCGGATGCGGGCGCGGCGCCGGCGGCCCCGGAGGCGGGGGCTTCGGGGCGCCCACCATGACGGTCGAAATGGCGACCGTCGTTCAAGAGCCCGTTGCGGACCGGTTCGAAGCCGTCGGCACGATCGAAGCCTCGGAGGCGATCACGGTCGTATCGGAAATCGACGGGGTCGTGGTGCGCCTTCCGTTCCGCGAGGGGAGCGCGGTGCGACGCGGCGGGCTCATCGCCCAGCTCGACGACGCCCAGCTCCGCGCGGAGGTCGAGCGTGCCGAGGCGCTCCGCGACCAGAGCCGGAGCACCTATAACCGGGTCAAGGCGGTGGTGGATCAGGGCGCGGGCGCGCCCCAGGACCTGGACGATGCGGCCGCTGCCTTGAAGGTGACCGAGGCGAATCTCGCGCTCGCCCGGTCCCGTCTCTCCAAGACGAGGATCACCGCTCCCTTCTCGGGAACCCTGGGAGACCGGCGCGTGAGCCCAGGGGCGTTCATCCGCGCGGGCCAGGCGATCACCAATCTCGCGAAGCTCGACGAGCTGCGCGTGAATTTCTCGGCGCCGGAGCGCTACCTGGGGCAGCTCCACCGCGGAGCGGAAGTGAACATCTCGACGACCGCCTATCCCGGCACGCTCATCAAGGGGCGGATCGACGTGGTCGATCCCGTCCTCGATCCCGGCACCCGAAGCGCGCGGATCGTCGCCCGTTTCCGAAATCCGGGAGGAAGGTTCCGCCCCGGCATGTCGGCCAACGTCTCGGCCGTGCTGAGTCAGCGCCAGAACGCGCTCACGATCCCCAGCGAGGCGATCTTCGCCGAGGGGGACCAATCGTACGCGTACGTCGTCAAGCCCGATAGCACCGTGACCCGGGTCGCGCTCACGCTCGGCACGCGCCTCCCCGACGCGGTGGAAGTGGTCAAAGGTCTCGAGCCCGGCATGACGGTGGTCCGCACCGGACACCAGAAGCTCTTCCCAGGGGCGAAGGTCGCCCCGCCGCCTCCGCCTCGACCGGGCGGCGCGGGCGGAGGAGCCGCTCCATGAAGCTCAGCGAAGTCTCGATCCAGCGGCCCGTCTTCGCGACGGTGATGAGCCTCGCGATCATCCTGTTCGGGGTGATCGCGTTCACGCGGCTCCCCGTCCGCGAGTATCCCGACATTGATCCGCCGATCGTCTCGATCACGACGTTCTACCGGGGAGCCAGCCCGAACGTCGTGGAAACGGAAATCACCGACGTCCTGGAAGAGCAACTCGCGACGCTCGAAGGTGTGAAGACCATGCAGTCCTCGAGCCTCGAGCAGGGCTCGAACATCACGGTCGAGTTCGAGCTGAACCGCGACGTGGAGCAGGCCGCGAACGACGTGCGCGACAAAGTCGCGCGCGTCCGGGGTCAGCTCCCGCGAGAGGCGGAAGATCCCATCGTGGCCAAGGTGGACGTCAACGCCCAGCCAATCCTCTGGCTCGCCCTCTCGAGCACGAAGCACAACGGGCTCGAGCTGACCGAGGTCGCCGAGCTCCTCTTGAAAGAAAGGCTACAGCACGTGCCCGGCGTCGGCTCCATCTTCATCGGCGGCGGCCGGCGCTACGCCATGCGCGTCTGGCTCGATCCGCAGCGGATGGCGAACCGGAACGTCACGGTGGGGGACATCGAAACCGCGCTTCGCGAGGAAAACGCGGAGATCCCCGGAGGTCGGGTCGAAGGATCCGGCCGCGAGTTCGCCGTGCGGACGCGGGGCGAGCTGACGAAGCCCGAGGAGTTCGCGTCGATCATCGTCTCTCAACAGGGAAACGACGTCGTCCGGCTGGGCGACGTTTCCCGGGTCGAGGTCGGCCCGGAGGACGAGCGCACCGCGGTTCGTTGGAACGGGCAGCAGGCGGTCGGGCTGGGTATCGTCAAGCAGTCCAAAGCGAGCACGCTGGACGTCGCGGCGGGGGTCCGCAAGGCGCTCCCCGAGCTCACGCAGGTCATCTCGCCCGGGATGAAGCTCGATGTGGCCTACGACTCCTCGACCTTCATCCAGGATTCCATCAACGAGGTCTCGAACACGATCGTGATCGCGATGTGCCTCGTGGTGCTCGTGATCCTCGTCTTCCTCAAGAGCTTCCGCGCGACCCTGATCCCGGCCGTGGCGATCCCGGTCTCGATCATGGGCGCCTTGGCGGTCGCGTATTTCCTGGGGTTCACGATCAACATCCTGACGCTCCTCGCGATGGTCTTGGCCATCGGACTCGTCGTGGACGACGCGATCGTCATGCTCGAGAACGTCTACCGTCATCTCGAGATGGGGAAGACGCGCCGCCAGGCGGCCCTCGATGGCTCCAAGGAGATCGGGTTCGCGATCCTCGCGACCACGATCTCCCTGGTCGCGGTCTTTGTCCCGGTAGCGTTCCTCCAGGGAACGGTCGGGCGGCTCTTCAACGAGTTCGGGATCACGCTGGCGGTCGCGGTCTTGATCTCGGGATTCGTCGCGCTGACGCTGACCCCGATGCTCACCTCGCGCATGCTGCGGCCGCTCCACGGAGGTGGCGATTCGTGGGCGTCCCGGACCTTTGAAAGCTTCTTCGACTGGCTGAATCGCACCTATGACCGCGTCCTCCGCGCCGCGCTGCGCCACCGCGCTCGCGTGATCGGCGTCGCGGCGCTCCTGATCGTGATCGCGGGGGCGGCGTTTTTCTTCATGAGGCGCGAGCTGGTGCCCACCGAAGACCGGGGCATCGTGTTCGGGATCGTGATCGCCCCCGAAGGGGCGACCCTGTCTTATACGGACCGCTACATGCGCCAGATCGAATCGATCCTCCTTCCCCTTCCCGAGCGGCGCGGGCTCTTCACCGCGACCGGTCTGGGATTCGGGGGGCCGGGGCAGGTGACGAACGGGTTCATCTTCCTGAACCTGAAACCGCGTCACGAACGGAACCGCTCGCAGCAGGAGCTCGTCCAGCAGCTCTTCCCGCAGCTTTTCTCGATCCCGGGAGTGCTCGCGTTCGTGATCAACCCGCCGAGCCTGGGCGGGCGGTTCTCCTCGTCTCCGGTGGAGTACGTGCTCGAGGCGGACAGCTATGAAGAGCTTCAGAAGGCGACGACGACGATGATGGCGGAGGCCTCTAAGCTCACCGTCGGGAAGCCTCCGAACGCGTTTCCGTACCTGATCAACCTGGACACCGACTTGAAGCTCAACAAGCCCCAGCTCGAGATCACGATCGACCGCGACCGCGCGTCGGCGCTCGGAGTCTCGGTGACCGAGATCGGCACGACCCTCGAAACCCTGCTGGGCGGGCGCGAGGTCACCGATTTCAAGCGGGGGACGAAGCAATACCACGTGATCGCCCAGGTTCCCGCCACCGGACGATCGACGCCGGACGTGATCGAGGGAATCTACGTGCGGGGGAAGCAGGGGCTGGTGCAGCTCGCGAACGTGGTGCGCGTGAGGGAAACCGTCGCGCCCAAGGAGCTGAACCACTACAACCGCGTGCGCTCGGCGACGATCAGCGCGAACCTGATCCCGGTGGTCTCGCTGGGCCAGGCGCTGGATGATCTGGACAAGATCGCGAAGGAAAACCTTCCCTTGACCGTGCGCCGCGAGCTGGCGGGACAGTCGAAGGAATTCCGCGAGTCCAGCAACAGCCTCTACTTCCTGTTTCTGCTCGCGGTCGTATTCATCTATCTCGTGCTCGCGGCCCAGTTTGAAAGCTTCATCCACCCGCTCACGATCTTGCTCTCCGTGCCCCTGGCCATGGTGGGAGCCCTGATCTCGCTTTTCGTGTTCGGCCAGAGTCTCAACATCTTCTCCCAGATCGGCCTCATCATGCTCATCGGTCTCGTGACGAAAAACTCGATCCTGATCGTGGAGTACGCGAACCAGCTCCGGGCGCGCGGGCTCGAGGTTTCCGAAGCCGTCACCAAGGCCGCGGAGATCCGGCTCCGGCCCATCCTCATGACCTCCTTCGCCACGGTGTTCGGGATTCTCCCGATCGCGATCGGCTTCGGGGCCGGCGCGGAATCGCGCCGGCCGCTGGGCATCGCGGTGGTCGGGGGGCTCATCTTCTCGACGTTCCTCACGCTTCTGCTCGTCCCGGCGGTGTACACGCTTCTCGCGAGATTCACCAAGACCGAGGGGGAAGGCGAGCCGGAGAAGGCTCCGGGAGAGATTCCCCGCGAGCCGAGCAGAAGGACCGAAGAGCCGCTCGTCGCCGCGCACACTTCGAAGTAATCGTCCGCTCTCGCATAGGGCGCTTCCCGTGGAATCGCGAGCGAGAGCGGACGCATCTGCCCGAGCACGTACAGACACATAGGTTCCAGAAAAGTTTTCAAATCCGCAACTTACGCCGCAGCAACGCGCAACCCTCGTAGGGCAGCTCCCCACACGTAGTGGCATGGATCCTGATCTAGGGCGGGGGAAACCCCCACAGCCGGATCAGGGTTTTCCCTACAACCGGAGCCATGACTAGAAAAGGAAGGCTAATGGGCGATCTCCGCAGACGGAACGCCGTCGGCTCAGTCAGATTCGCGATTCTCGCCTCACTGATTTCAATCGTCGGTCCATTTCTCACAATCCAATCCGCATCCGCCGAGACTGCCGCAACCACCGCGGGCGTCGTACTGGTCTGGACCACGCCCGGCGACGACGGCCTAATCGGACGCGCCGCGAAGTACGATCTGCGGATCAGCTCGAAGGCGATCTCCGGGACCGACACGCTCTCCTGGTGGAACGCGGCGATCGTCGTGCGCATGTCCACCAAGGTGCCGGGCTTGCCGGGCGCGCGGGACTCCCTAACCCTGGGCGGGCTGGTCTCGGGCACGCGCTATTACGCGATCCTCCGTGTCGCGGACGAGCGGCCCAACTGGAGCGGATTTTCGAACGCGGCGAGCTTCACTCCCGGCATCATCACCGGGACCCCGGACGGCGAAATCCAAGCCCCGTCCTTCGTCGTGGGAAGCCCGAGGCCGAGCCCCATGTCCGGACGCACCGAAATCAATCTGGAGCTTCCGCAGGCGACGAGGGTCGAAGCCAACATCTATAACGCCCAGGGAAGGCTGGTGCGGGCCCTCGAGCGGGACATCCTCCCGGCGGGGGGGCACGTGCTGCGCTGGGACGGAAAGCTCGACGCCGGCGGCAACGTCGGTTCGGGCGTGTACTGGATCAGCGTCGCCGCGGGGGCCTACCGGAAGCGCATGAAGATCGTAGTCGTACGTTAGCCGGCGCCGCGCCGGCCGGTCCGCACGCGCAGTGCGGCGGCGCGTGACCCCGTCGCGTGCGCCGGCGCCACACACCGGCGCCGCGCCGGAAATCGCCCTTGCCACCGCGGTCGCCCCGGGGCAACATGGTGCGCTTCGAAGGTCGTTAGGGTCTCGAAGGGCACCAAGGGCGGTCCATGGAAGCGGCAGCGCACACACACAGCCACGAACCCGTACCGAGCCGATGGCCGATCATCACGGCCTTTGGGGCGGGGCTCATTCCGATCGGGCTCGTATCGTCGGTCCACGGATGGAAGCAAGGGCTCGGCGTCCTGCTGGCGGGCGTTCTTGTGATGCTCTACGGAGCCTCGCGCTGGTGGGCGGAGCTCCTCCACGACCGTTTCTTCGGCCGCGACGCGATCGACGCCGAGCGGCGCCTCAAGACGGCGATGATCCTGTTCATCGGGTCCGAGGCCGCGATCTTCGCCTCCTTCTTCGCCGCGCTCATCTACGCGCGGATCCACGCGCCCGCCTGGCCCCCGGAGGGAATGCCGCACTTCGAGATTTTCGTTCCCGCGGTGAACACCTTCATCCTTCTCTTCAGCAGCGTGACCCTGCACCTGGGGCACGGCGCGCTGGAGCGGAACCGCCGGGACGGCGTCATCGCCTCGATCCTCATGACCATCTCTCTGGGCGCGATCTTCCTCTGCGGCCAGGCCTACGAGTACGGGTTTCTGAACGGGTCCGCCTTCACCATCAAGAGCGGGATCTTTGGAACCACCTTCTTCATGCTCACTGGCTTTCACGGGCTCCACGTCCTGATGGGCCTCATCTTCCTGAACGTGGTCTACGGAGCCGTGCTTCGCGGTCAGATCACGCCCCAGCAGCATTTCCCCTTCCGGGCCGCGTCCTGGTACTGGCATTTCGTCGACGTGGTCTGGATCTTCGTATTCACCATCGTCTACCTCCTCTGACGATGCCGCTCCGGACGCGCGCGGATTGGCTCGTCGTGGCACTCGTCGCAGCGCAGCTCGCGGTGCCCTCATGTCAGTGGGCGGGAGACACGCAGGCGGCGCGCATTCCCTTCGCCGCGCTGAAGCGGCAGGTGGACGACGTGCACGCGCGGCTCACCTCCGCGATCCAGAACGGCGAGGCCGACCGGGTGCCCGGGCTCGACCGGGAGATGAACGCCACGCTCGACGCCGCCATGAACCAGCGCTCCGCGATGAACCTCCTCGATCGCGAACATCTCTCGATCAACGTGGCCACCGCGCGCCGGTGCCTGACCGACATGGATCGCTACGCGCAGTCGGGAGATCTGGAATTGTTGCGCGCGCAGGCGCAGCAGCTCGCGCCGACGATCGCCGAGATCCAGGTGCTCCTCGTTCGCGCCGACAAGACGACCACCGCAAAGTGATGTGACCCCGGACTCCGATCCCCTCGAAGCGCTCGCCGAGGAGGGGGAGACTGCCCTCGAAGACGGCGAGTACGAAATCGCGCTCGAAGCATTCGACGAGATGCTGAAGCAGGATCCCGAACACTGGGGAGCCCGTCTCCGCCGGGTCGAGTGCCTCCACCTTCTCTGGCGGGGCCCGGAAGCGCTCGAGGACGTGAGCGCCATGAAACCTCCCGCCGACGAGGAGGACGATCCCGAGCGGGCGGAGCTCGAGGGGATGATCCTCGAGGCGATGGGCCGCTTCGAGGATGCGGACCGCCTGTTCGCGGAGGCGCACCGGCTCGAGCCGGAGGATTTTCCGCTCCCGGTCAGGCTCGCCCCCGAGGATTTCAAGACGCTTCTGGACAAGGTTCTGGCATCCTTGCCTCGTGTGATCCGCGAGGCAGTTCTCGAGGTGCCGGTGCTCGTGGAGCCCAAGCCGACGCCCGAGATGGCCGAGCACGCGCCCGCCATCAACCCCGAGGTCCTGGGGCTCTTCGTCGGGACCTCGATCGGTGAGAAGTTCCGCGGTGGCGGCGGCTACGGCGACGTCGTGCTCCTGTTCCAGAAGAACCTGGAACGGGCGGGCAGAAGCCGCCAGGAGGTTTCGAAGGAAATGAAGATCACCCTCCTCCACGAGTACGGCCATTACCTCGGCTTCGACGAAGAGGAGCTGGAGCATCTTGGATTGGGGTAGCCGATGAAGGTACGTAGGATCGTCATCGTCGGCGCGGGTCCGGTGGGCCTGGAGGCTGCGCTCCGCGCGCGGCACGAAGGGCACGAGGTCACGGTGTTCGAATCCGCGCGCGTCGGCGAACATGTCCGGCTGTACGGTTCCGTCCGGCTCTTCACCCCGTTTCGCATGAGCTCGACCGAGCTGGGCCGCGAGAGGCTCCGGGCCTCCGGCGCCTCGCTGCCCGGGGACGAGGACAACCTCACCGCCGAAGAGCTCCGCCGGCGCTACCTTCTCCCCCTTTCGCGGCTGCCCGAGCTTTCGGGCGCGATCCAGGAGGGAGCGAGGGTTGCCGCGATCGCGCGCGAGGGATTCACCAAGACCCGTTCGGGCGCCGGGGCCGGCGATGTCCCGCGGGCGGAGCGGCCGTTCGTGCTCCGGATCGTCAAGGGTCGGGGTGAGGCGGAGGGGCTCGAGCGCGCGGAGGTCGTGATCGACGCGAGCGGCGTCTACCAGACCGCGAACGCGACCGGGACCGGAGGGCTGCCCGCGGTCGGAGAGGAGTTCCTCGGGGATCGCCTGGAGCGGCACCTTCCCGACATGGCCGGCGAGGCGCGGTCGCGCTACGCGGGGAAGCGGATTCTCCTCCTGGGGGACGGACGCTCCGCGGCGAACGCGATCGCCGACCTCGACGATCTGGTTCGCGCGGGGGGCGATGGCGCGCGCACGCGCGTGGAGTGGGTCCACCGCGAACGCGGCGAGCGGGTCCTAGCACCGGTCCCCGCGGCGGAACTGGAACAGCTTCGGGTATTGCGCGAGCTGGATAAGCGGGTACATCGGATCGGGCGCGAGGCGCCCTGGATCCGGCGCCACGCGGGCGCGACGGCGGCTGCCTACCGCCCGGGCCCGTCCGGCGCGATCGAGGTCACGTTGACCGATCCGCGAGGCGTGGAACGTCGGTTCGAAGTCGACCGCGTGCTCGCGCTCGTGGGATATCGCCCGGATCTCTCCCTGTTCCGCGAGCTCCAGATCCACCTCTGCTACGCCTCGGAGGGTCCGATGGCGCTCGCATCCGCGATTCTCGCGGCCCAGGCGAAGGATCCGGAGGCGTCGCAGGGATGCCTGGGGCAGATCCCGCACGGTCCGGATACGCTCAAGAACCCCGAGCCGAATTTCTACGTGCTCGGGGCGAAGAGCTACGGGCGAAACCCGAACTTCCTCCTCACGCTCGGCCACCGGCAGATCGAAGACGTGTTGACCCTGATCGGGGCGGCGGAGCCGCGCCTCAACCTCGCGTCGGGCTGACCCGGGCGCTGTCCAAGGCGCCGGGCCCGAAGCGATGCATCAGCGAGCGGGCACTGAGTGTGTACCAGGGCCAGCGCCGCACCACCTCGGTCCATAGCGTTCGAGCCGAATCCATGTCTCCGACGTTATAGAGCGCGACCCCGAGATTGTTGAAGTAGTCCGGCCGGGGCTCCCCCAACCGGATCGCCTCGCGATAGAGCGCCACCGCCTCGGGGTACCGGCGCATGCGCGCATAGCAGTTTCCGAGGTCGTAGTAGGCGTCGTCGCGCGCCGGCCCCCGCCGAATGCCTTCCTCCAGCACGGGGATCGCCTCGTCGTAGCGTCCCAGCTCGTAGAGCGCTGCACCCTTCTTGATCCAGTAGCGGGGATTCGTGTTCTCCGCCTCGATCGCCCGCTGCGCGTGAACCAGCGCCCGCGCGAAATCCTTCCGCGACACGTCGTAGGTCGCGAGAAGCTCGTTGCCGTAGGCCCGCCCGTAGGCCGTGATCTTCGCCCCGGGGCCCACGATGGTTTCGAAGCGGCGGAGTCCGGACTCCTCGTTGGCGTTGACGAGCACGAAGGAGAGGAGGGCGCCGGCTCCCACCATGGCGAGCGCAATTCCACGTACGCCGCTCAAGGGGACCCTGGCGATCGAGCAACCGACCTTCACGCCGAACACCGCGAGCGGCAGGAGAAGGACCGACGTGAGATCCCAATCCTGTGCGGGGGGCACGGGGAGCACGAGCAACGCGGCCATAAGGAGCCCGGGGAGCGCCGCGGCGGCGAGGAAGATCGTGGCGGCATCGCGCGCGGGGGCGGTCCCGGCGGGATCGCGGCCCGGCGCGCGGCTCACGGCGGCGGCCAGCAAGAGCATCGCCGGTACAGGAAGCACGAGCAGGATCGCGTTCAGCATGTCCCACGCGTGGTCGAGCGATACCGCCGCGTAGGGCTTTGCGAACATGGCGGCCCCGTGTCCGGGCTCGACCGCGCGCGCCGCGATTCGAAACGCGCCG
>DASXQO010000034.1:0-6603 GCA_036507115.1 Candidatus Eiseniibacteriota bacterium
TCCGCCGTCGCCCCCTCGGTCACCGTCATGTCCGCGGGCTGCGTCAAGGTCGGCGCCTCGTTCCCCGGAGCGGCTGGATTCACCGTGATCGAGAAGCTCTCCGTGTCCGTGAGCAACCCACCATCCGTTACGGTCACCGACGCCCCGTGCGGCGAGCCCACCGTGTCTCCCGTCACAGGAGCCACGTGCGCGTTCCCCGTCGCAGTCCCCGTTCCGGGACTCGTCGTCGTCACCGTCAGGAACGTCGGCCCCGTCGCCTTCGTGAACGCCAGCGGGTCTCCGTCCGGATCCGTCGCGTTCAGCGTCTGGTCCGCCGTCGCCCCCTCGGTCACCGTCATGTCCGCGGGCTGCGTCAAGGTCGGCGCCTCGTTTGTCGGCGCGCCCGGGGTCACCGTGATCGAGAACGTCTCGTCGTCGTTCAGAGTACCGTCGCTCGCGCGAACCACCCCGGATTCGGTCCCCGCGTCTCCGGAGATCGGCGCCAGACGGATGTTCCCCGAAGCGGTCCCCGTCCCGGCATCGGTCGTCGTCACACTGAAGTACGCGGGACCGGACACTTTGCTAAAGGTGATCGGGTTCCCGTCGCCATCCGCGGCGGTGACCTCCTGGTTCGCCGTCGTCCCCTCGGTCACCGTCATGTTCGCGGGAGGGGCAAGGACAGGTGCCTGGTTCACGTTGACCACGGTGACCGAAAGCGACGCGCTGACGCTTGCCGCGCCGTCGCTCACGCTGACCGTCACGGATACCGAACCATCATCCGAGAATCCCGGAGCCACGTTGATGTTCCCGGCAGCCGTTCCGGTCCCGGCTGAGGTCGTGGTCACCGTCACGAAGGCCGGCCCCGATACCTTGGCAAAGGTGAGCGGCTGGCCGTCCGAATCCGTTGCGCTGATCGACTGATCGGCCGTCGCGCCCTCATTCACCGTCATGTTGGCGGGCTGAGCGAGAACCGGCGGCGTGTTGAGGCCCGCCGGGGCGAGGGCGCCGTCCGCGTCGAACCAGTCACCCGGACCGAGACCCGACACGGTGCCGCAACGATCGTTCGGGTCGCCGATCACATAGGTGTTCAAGAATTGGAAGCCGTCGCACGTCGTGCCGAATCCGGACCCGAACGCGGCCGGATTGACAGAAATCGGACCGCGCGCCACATCGACGCGCGGAGCGCCCGTGAGAATCGTCACCGGGAGCGTACCGAGCGTGGAAAGGCCAGGAGGGGTAAACGTACCCGCCGGGCGGCCGCGGTTGATCTCGGTGCTCTGGTCATCCGCGAGATCCGCGCCGATCGGTGTGTAGGCCGCGTCCGCTGCCGTGAACGTGCCCCACTGAACCGTACCCCCCACCGCGGCGAGGTCCAGCGTATAGCTGAACATTTCGAGCGGCTGAGCCGTAGCTGGAGCCCCGCACAGAACCGAGTGGGAGTTACAGCTCTGCAGGGATGCATCCTTGTCGTGGTTGGTGTCGAGCATGATGGTGAGGATGGTAGTGCCCGAAGCCCTGAGTCGGGTGTTGTCGCCCGGGTTGTCTGTGGTGATCCTCATGTACTGTGCCGCCGCGGGTGTGGCGAAGTACATCGAGACCATCAACCCGAGAACGAAGAGGCGTACCGCGAACTTCATGAATCCCTCCTTTGGCGTTGGACAGATGTCAGCGTTGCGTCTTGAGGGAAATTCACGACTGAGTTGCGAATGCGAAATTCACTACGGATTGTTCAACGGGAGTAGGTGTGCGCCCTCCAGGAAGGGTTTTTGCCCAGCCGACCGGGGGGCACTAGAGGCTCATCCGTGAGAGGCGGGGGAGATCTCACAACCCCGTCGGCTGCGCGAGCTGTCGGTCATCAGTTGTAAAGCCGCCCGAAGCCTATCATACGTAGTGCTGCACTTCAAGCATCCGGCATGAGATAACCCGCCTACGTAGGACTGGAGGCGCGCCGGCGGGCCGAGCTTCGGACCCACTCTCCTTGCTCCCGGGTGCCGACACCGCTGTCGGTGCCGGCCGACCGGAGCTTTCCGGTCGCGAAAAGCTCCGCCACCGACTCCTCGATCAGGTCCGCCCCTTCTCTCTCCCCGAGATAGCCCAAAAGCATCTGGGCCGCGAGGATAGAGCCGATGGGCGAGGCCACGTTTTTGCCCGCGTGCTTGGGCGCCGACCCGTGGATCGGCTCGAACATCGAGACCCGGCCGGGATGGACGTTCCCCGAGGCCGCGATTCCCATGCCTCCCTGGATCGCGGCCCCGAGGTCGGTGAGGATGTCGCCGAACATGTTCGAGACGACGATGGTGTCGAAGCTCTCGGGGTTCTTGACCATCCACATGCAGGCGGCGTCGATGTAGGCGTGGTCGCGGACGATGTCGGCGTACTCCCGTCCCACCTCCTCGAACACGCGGGTCCAGAGTTCCATCGCGCCGACCGCGTTCGCCTTGTCTACCAGCGTGAGCTTTCGCGCCTTCGCGCGCGACCGGGCGAGATCGAACGCGTAACGGATCACGCGCTCGACTCCCTTGCGCGTGAAGATCATTTCCTGGACGGCGACCTCGTCGGGGGTTCCCTTCTTGAGGAATCCTCCGATCCCGGCGTACACGTCCTCGGTGTTCTCCCGCACGACCACCATGTCGATGTGCTCGGGCGTCTTGCCTTTGAGAGGGCAGAGATCGGCGGCGAAGAGCTTGATCGGACGGAGATTGACGTAGAGATCGAGCCCGAAGCGGATGCCCGAGATGATCGCCCGCTCCAGCATCCCGACCGGAAGCCTGGGATCCCCGATCGCGCCCAGGAGAATCGCGTCCTGGCCTCGCATCTCCTCGAGCGCCGAGGCTGGGAAGGTCTCCTTTGTTTTCAAGTAATGGTCGGCGCCGAAGGGATAGGTCGTGAACGCGAGGGTGAATCCCCGGATCTCCCCGACGAGGCGCAGGGTCTCCACCGCCTCGCGGGTGACCTCGGGTCCGATGCCGTCTCCGGGAAGAACGGCAATCCGGTAAGACTTAGACAACGCGGGCCGCCTTGGATCGGGTCTTCTTGAACGCACCGATCAGATCCCGCAGCTCCGCATCCTCGAACACGGTCTCGCGCTGCTTCGCCAGCTTGAAGATGTGCTCGACCAGCTTCGGTTCCGGCTCCTCGCCGTGCTCCACGAGCCAGTAGATGACGTTCGACTCTCCGCACATCGGTCCGATGTCGATCCGCTGCTTGAGGCCGAGCCAGTCGGCCGGGACGCTCGAGTACACGCGATCCGCGAGCCAGTCGTCCCCCTTCTTCCTGGCCTTGATCACCGCGGCGGCATGAACCCCGGTCGCGGTGCGGAAGGCGTCCTTCCCGAGCGCGGGATAGTTGTAGGGAATCGGAACGCGGCAGCAGCGGGAGACCAGCTCGCAGTATTCGGGGAGCGCTTCGAGATCGCTCTCGAGCCAGCCCAGGAGCTTGAGATTGATGAGGATGAGGTCGAGCGGTGCGTTTCCCACCCGCTCGCCGATGCCGAGGATGGTCCCGTGGACGCGGTCCGCGCCGGCCATGAGCGCCGCGAGCGCGTTCGCGACCCCGAGGTCGCGGTCCCGGTGCCCGTGCCAGTCGACGCCGACCTTCTCCCCCGTCCCGTCCACGACCTCGCGCATGAATCGGATGACCCGCGCCGCCCCCTCGGGCGTGGCGTGTCCCACCGTATCGGAGACGCAGACGCGCCGCGCGCCGCACTGGATGGCAACGGTGTAGAGCTTCTTCAAGATCTCCGGGCGGGCGCGCGTCGTGTCCTCGGTCACGTACATGACCGGGACGCCGTTCCGGACCGAATAGGTGACCGCCTCCTCGGTGTGCCGGAGCATCCGGTCGAGGTCCCAGTCCTCCGCGTACTGTCGGATCGGGCTCGATCCGATGAAGGTGGCCGCCTCGATCCGAAGCCCCGCCTTCTGGGAGACGTCGATGATGGGATCGATGTCGGCTTTGAGGGTCCGGGCCGCGCAGTAGGGCTCGATCGCAAGCTTCGCGCTCACGATCTCCTTCGCGAGCGCCAGGGCCGCTTCCTTCGCGCGAGGGCCCGCGCCCGGCAAGCCGATATCGTTCCCGTGGACGCCGATCCGCACCTGGTAATGGAGCGCACGGATCTTGTCCGCGATGGGCGGGTCGACCACGGAGGGGGATTGCAGTCCGTCGCGCAGCGTCTCGTCCACGACCTGGACCGGTCGTGGCGGACGCTCCGGAGGGGCATCCCCCACGTTCCAGTCGTAGATCAAGTCCCGCTCGCTCGGATGGGTCACAGAATCGCTTCCACGACCGCGGCGATTCCCTGGCCGCCGCCGATGCAGGCCGTCGCCACTCCCCAGCGCTTCTTCCGCCGCCTCAATTCATAGAGGACCGTGAGGATCAGCCGCGTTCCGGTCGCGGCCAGCGGATGGCCGAGCGCGATCGCGCCGCCGTTCACGTTCGTTTTCTCACGCGGGTTGCCCAGCTCCTTCTCGACCGAGAGGTACTGCCCGGCGAACGCCTCGTTGATCTCGAACAGGTCGACGTCCTCCACGGTGAGGCCGACCTGCTTCAGGGCGGCGCGCGTCGCGGGGACGGGCCCGATACCCATCTGATCGGGATCGACGCCCACCGAGGCCCAGGCGGCCACGCGTCCGATCGGTTTCAAATCGCGCTTCTCGGCGTGGCGGGCGCTCGTGACGACGAGTGCCGCGGCGCCATCCACGATCCCGCTCGCGTTCCCGGCCGTGACGAAGCTCTCCTTGCCGAAGGCGGGCGGGAGCTTCCCGAGCCCTTCGAGGGTTGCCCCTTCGAAGCAATGGTCGTCCTTGGTCACCGGCTTCGCGTCCCTGCCGGGGGGTGTCACCGGAACGATCTCCTCGCTCAGGAGGCACGAGTCGATCGCGCGCCGCCCCTCGGTGATGCTCCGCAGCGCAAAGGCGTCCTGCTCCTCGCGGGAGATCTTGTAGCGCCGGGCGAGATTGTCGGAGGTCTGGGCCATGTAGCAACCGCAGTAGGAGTCCCGGAGCGCGACCATCAGCGAATCCTCGAGCGCTCCCTGGCCGAGCTTGATCCCGGTCCGCGCGCCGCGGATCACGAAGGGCGCCTGGCTCAGGTTCTCCATTCCCCCGGCGAGAACGAAGTTGGCCTCCCCGAGGAGAATCATCTGCGCCGCGTTCACGACCGACTGGATTCCGCTCCCACAGAGACGATTCACCGTGAGCGCCGGCACGGGGACTGGCACGCCGGCTTTGAGCGCGACGTGGCGCGCGCCGTAGAGCGCGTCCCCGCTCGTCTGGAGCGCGTTCCCCATCACCACGTGGTCGATGATGTCGGCGGGCACGCCGGAGCGCTCGAGCGCCGCCTTCGAAACCGCCGCCGCCAGATCGATCGCGGAAACGTCCTTGAGCGCGCCGCCCAGCTTGCCGTTTCCGGCGCGGCCGCCCACCCACTCGGTCATCGGGGTCCGGGCCCCGTTCAAGATCACGATTTCTTCGCGCGCCATGGGATGTACCCGCTTTCCTTGGTTTCGCTACTTTCCGTATTCGTAGAAGCCGCGCCCCGACTTCCGGCCCAGGTAACCCGCCAGCACCATCCGTTTCAAGAGTGGCGGCGGGGCGAAGTGGGGCTGTCGGAACTCCTCGAACATGATGTTGGCGATGTAGTAGGTCGTGTCAAGACCGACGAAGTCGAGGAGCGTCAAGGGCCCCATCGGGTAGCCGCAACCCAGCTTCATGCCGTTATCGATATCTTCCCGCGACGCGAGCCCCGATTCAAGCAGCCGAACCGCGTCCAGAAGGTAGGGGACGAGCAGCCGGTTCACGACGAAACCCGGCGTGTCCTTGCAGACGACCGCGGTCTTCCCGAGCTGCTCGACGAAGCCGCGGGCGCGATCGAACGTGGAATCCGACGTGGGAAGCGCGCGGATGATCTCGACCAGCTTCATGAGCGGCACGGGGTTGAAGAAATGGAGCCCGAGCACCCGCTCGGGCCGGCCCGTGGTCGCGGCGATCTCGGTGATGGAGAGCGAGGACGTGTTGCTCGCGAGCACCGCCGTGGGCTGGACCAGCTTGTCGAGCGTGGAGAACACCTGGCGCTTCGCCTCGATATTTTCGACCACCGCCTCCACCACCAGCTCGCACGGGGCCAGGTCCTCCAGCTTCGTGGTCCCCTTGATGTTGGCGAGTGTCTTGTCCTTGTCCGCCGCGGTCACTTTTCCCTTCGCGACACCGTCGTCCAGGAATTTCCGGATCCTTCCCAGGCCCTTCTCCAGCGTGGGCGGATCGACCTCGCGCACGATCGTCTCGATTCCCGCCTGCGCCGACACCTGGACGATCCCTGCGCCCATGAGTCCGCAGCCCACAACACCGACACGCTTCAACGCGGTCATTTGCCACTTCCTCCTTGGATCAATTCGAGCGCGATACCGAGGCCCCCGCTCACGCACAGGGTCGCGAGCCCGAGCGGGGTTCGACGGCGCTTCATTTCGTGCACGAGCGTCGTCACGATGCGCGCTCCCGTGCATCCGATCGGATGCCCCAGGGCGATCGCCCCGCCGTTCACGTTGAGCTTCGACCGGTCCATGCGAAGCTCGCGGTCGCAGGCCAGCACTTGCGCCGCGAAGGCTTCGTTCAGCTCGATGAGATCGAAATC
>DASXQO010000035.1:0-4458 GCA_036507115.1 Candidatus Eiseniibacteriota bacterium
GCCGCCGGACTCGTGCTTCTGGCGCCGCTCCTCGCCGTGATGGCGGTCGCGGTGAAGCTCACCTCGCCAGGCCCCGCGATCTTCCGTTCGGAGCGCGTCGGCCGCTACGGCCGCCGCTTCCGCATGTACAAGTTCCGGACCATGCTGGACGGAAACGATTCGCGCGCGCACGAGCAGTACCTTCGCGCGCACATCCGGGACGGCCGGCCCGCGGAGATCACGGAGAGCGGCGTTCGAATCTACAAGCCTCGCAACGATCCGCGCGTGACGCCGCTTGGAGCATGGCTGCGGAAGCTGTCGCTGGATGAATTGCCGCAGCTCTACAACGTCCTGCGCGGCGAGATGAGCCTCGTCGGACCGCGTCCGTGTCTCCCATACGAGTGGGATCTCTATCAGCCCTGGCAGAGAAGGCGGCTCGACGTCAAGCCCGGGTGCACGGGCCTATGGCAGGTGACGGGGAGAAGCCGCGTGCGCTTCGAGGACATGGTGATGCTCGATCTCGTTTACGCGCACAACAGCACGCTGCTCGGCGACTTCAAGCTCATCGCGCAGACCATTCCCGTCATGGTGCAGGGGAAAGGCGCGTACTAGGGCGGGCGCCTAGCGGCGCGGGACGCCGCGCGCGTTCGTCACCACACGAGGATCGCCGCGACGCGGAAGGGCGCTTCGCGGTCCGGCCCGCCCGGCAGGTGCCCGCGGTTTTTCATCTCGCTCGCGCCCACGGTCCCCTCGACCCGGAGCCAGCGCTTCGGCGTATAGATGAGGGTGCCCCCGGCACGCGTCTCCCGCTCCACGACGCCCTGGAACGCCGCCGCGTCGACCGTGCCCCCCGCTACCTTGTCGTAGAAATCGCCGATCCTGCCTTCCCCTTTCTTCCGCCATTCTCCGCGCACCCGAAGCTCCCAGGCCGCACTGTGCTCATAGGCGATCTCGGAGGCGAGCGAGGCGACGTCGGGCCCCAGTACGAATCCGATCGGGAATCCCTGGGAATCGAAGTCGTGCTTGTGCCAGACGGAATAGGTGAAGTTGTTCACCCGGGTGTACTCGATGGAGGCGTTGAGCATGTGCCCGGACCCCCGATCCGCCTCGTCCGCCCCGCCACCCGCTCCGCCCACACGCCTGCGCGTTTCGATGCCGGCCTGGTATCCGACCATGTCCGGCTTGTAGTCGCGGCTGAATGAGATGTCGTCGACCATGAGCTCGCCCCAGAGGCGCCAGCCGGGGCGCGGCACCCAGGAAACGTCGGCCGACATGAGCACGTTGTTCTTGGTGAGTGCGAGCCCGGTGGTGTCGCCCGGGATCGCGCCGACGGTGGAGGTCTTCGGGCGTTTCTCCCAGAAGGAGTAGGGCACGAGCGGAATCAGGTACAGGGGCGCCTGGCTCGTTCCGTCGAACCGCGCCAGTTCGGTGACGCCCGCTGTGAATCGCGGCGACGGAGACCATTCCACGCGATGCCCCGCGAGGTAGGTCTGGGCGCCGGGATCCAGGATCGACACGAACCATTGGAGCCGCCACGCGCGGAACAATCCCACCTCGGCGCGCGCGAGGTCCAGGGCGGGGGCCGCGTCCGAGAGCGCGAGCGTGCCCTCGCGGCCCGGGCCCCAGCGAAGCCACGTATGGCCGGCGAGGACCCTCACGCTTCCGGCGCGGAACTCGAGGTAGGCCTCCTCCATCCACGTGTTCACGTCGACCCCCTCGATGAGCGCGTTCCCGGTGCCGAAATTCGGCGTGCCCCGGCCCCCCTGCGACGCGGTTCCCGCGTACGCGTCGAGGACGAAGACCGCGCTCGAGTCGGGCGCCGCGGCGAGCCTCGCGCCCAAGCGGTAGTCGCGGTTCACGTCGGGGCGGTTGCGCGGATCCTCCTCGTAGCGGACGGAGACGTAGGGAGAGACGCTGAGCATCTCCTCCCCTTCGGTCCGGTAGAGGAGCGGCCGGGTCGAGTCGCGCCAGTCGGGGTCGAGCTCCCGGCGCGCGCGAAGGTAGGCGGGATCCGATTCCGCATCCGGGTACTCGGAGACCAAAGCCTCGAGGAATGCCTCGGCCTCCGCGACGCGGAGGGGTCTCATGGAGAGAAATCGCGGCGTCCTCCCGAACGTCTCGGCGAGTCGCTCGAGATCGCGGTAGACGGGGCTATTCGTGGGGATGCGCTCGGACGGAATGTACGTGGGGCGCGCCGTGGCTGGGAAAGGCGGCAAGAGAATGGGTACCCAGAGCGCGGCGAGCGAGCCCCACACCCACAGCCACCGCTTCACCCTCGAAGGAGGCCGCATCGCGGGGCAGGATACGGCGCGCCCCCGGCCCCGTCCACCGCCTAGTTCATCACCGCCCGCATGCGGTCGCGCAAATCCAGAAGTTTCGGCCGCTCGGTGCCGCGCATCTCGCCCATCGCGGACCTGTGCGCGCCGCGCGGAACTTCGCAGCGCGATCCCGACGATATGCGTGTCGTCTCGCCCCGATGCGGGCGGACGAGCGCCGCGCCTTCGAGCACGCAGACGCACGTGCCGGCCGGCTCGGCGATCACGGCGAGCGTGGTGCCGGCAACGCGGATCATGGCCTCGGGGGTCGTGATCGCGAGGCGCGCGCCGCTGAAACGCCGCCCGGTCGTCACGCGCAGCAGGCCACGCGCGATGCTCGCGTTGGCGGAGCGGCCGAACCAGCGGCCCGGCGGGGAGGGCAGCACCAATTCGGTTCCGGGCGAGAGCTGCATGGCGATGAGACCCGAGCTGACCAGATCGAGGTCCGCGGTGCATTCGAGCCGGACGCGCGCGCCGGGCTCGAGGCGGCGCGTCAGCTCGGCCGTCTCATGGATCGGGACAGGCGTCCCGTTCACGACGAGATGCCCCGTACCCGCGCTCGGGAGCGCGGTCCACCGTGGGGGCTGATTGAGCGCGGCGACGACGGTTACGCAGGCCGCGGCGGCGGCGATTCCGAACGCCCAGCGCAAGCGGCGCCGCGTCCGGCGCGGCGGAATCGGCACCACGCGCGGCCGGTCGGCGAAGCTCCCCGAGACGAACTCATGCTTGAGTCGCTCCCGGAACGAAGGATCCGCCTGCGGAGGGCTCAGGTTGCGGATTCGTTCCGCGACCCTGGCTTCGTTGGGTTCCGAGGCGTGTCCGTTGCGATCGATCATTCGACCATGTTCTCCAATAGCTTTGCCAGCTCGGCCAGCGCGCGCGAGTAGCGCTTCCGCGCGGCCACGGGGCTCGTGCCCATCATCTCCGCGATCCGCTCGTAGCTGAATCCTTCGTATTCGCGGAGCACCACGACGGCGCGCAGGGACTCGGGTAACCTCCCGATAGCGGCCTGCACGGCTTCCTTCCGCTCCGCCGTGAGGAGCTCACGCTCGGGATCGTCCGCGCGCGAGCGGAAGGCCCCGCCTCCGTGCGCGGGGTCATCGATCGAGACCGCCTGCCGCGACAGCCGGTACGCGCCCGATCTCCAAAGATCCCGGCACACGTTGTAGGCGATGGTCGTGATCCACGGCCCTGGATCGCGCCCCGGATCCAGCGTATGGGCGGCGCGATGGAGCTTGAGAAATACCTCCTGGGTCGCGTCCTGGGCCAGGTGGCGGTCGCCCAGCAGACGGTAGACGAGCCCGTAGACGCGATCGAAATACTGTTCGAAGAAGGAGGCGAGCGCCTCCGGCTCGCGGCGGCGGACTCCCTCCAAGTTCAGTACGGCCGAAACGGTCGCCTGTGTCCGATCGCCGATTGGACTTGTCACGGGGTCTCCATTGGGCGCGTAATTATGCCTAGTTGGAGCCCCAGGGGAAGGGCGTTCCTAAAAATGGAGGGATCCCACCATGCCCGCACTCGCAATAAGCTGGCTCAAGGACCCGGATCAGGCCCTGCAAGCTGCGAAGACACAACAGAAAGCGGCCCTCCTCGATTTCAGCGCAGCGCCCCAGTGAAGCGGCTGTGCTCGGCTGGAAGCCGAGGTCTACCCGAATGAGCGGGTCGTGAACGCGATCAGCTCGAATTTCATCCCGGCGAAGATCCACATCAAGGAACAGCCCCAGACGTTCAAGCGGTTCGGCGTGCAGTGGACCCCGACCCTGCTCGTGATGACCCCGGATGGGGCCGAAGCCCACCGGATCGACGGTTTCCTGCCTATTGACGATCTGCTCGCCCAGCTCGGCCTCGGTCTCGGGAAGGCGATGTTCAAGCAGGAGAAATTCGCAGAAGCGGAGAAGCGCTTCCGCGAGGTCGTCCAGAGTTTTCCTTCTACGGAAGCCGCTCCGGAAGCCGCCTATTGGGCCGGGGTCTCGGCGTACAAGGCGTCCAACGACGGGGGAAAACTCAAGGAGACGCACCAAATCCTACAGAGCAAATACCCCTCGAGCGAATGGGCCCGGAAAGCGATGGTCTGGGGAGGGTAGGCGCTCGATAGCCGGATCCGGACCGGTGCCAGGCGGTACGAACCTCTAGGTGACGTCCGCGCCCGCGCCCAGCTCCCACA